>JBGPJC010000017.1:0-41629 GCA_041485165.1 Terriglobia bacterium
CCAGCCGAAATCCCCGGTATGCAGCCAGCCCTCGGCGTCGATGGCCTGGGAGGTTTCCTCGGGCAGGTTGTAGTAGCCCTTCATCACCGACCAGCCGCGCACGCAGATTTCGCCACGCTCGCCGCGCCGCGCAGTCTGGCCCGAGGCCGGGTTGGCAATTCGCACTTCGATGCCGGGCTGCGGACGTCCCATAGTCTGCAACCGCTTGTCGTGCGGGTCATTCCAGCCACAGATGGAAACGTCGGGGCCGCCTTCGGAGAGGCCGTAGACCGAACAAATATTGCGGATGCCGATCTCTTCGGCCACCATGCGCAGCACACTGGATGCTCCGGCGGACCAGCCTTTGCTGAGCGAAGCGCGCGAGCGCCGGGGAAAATTCTCGTCGGCACGCAGCGCGAGGAACATGGTTTCGACGCCGATGTATGCGGTGATCTTTTCCTGCTCGATGGTACGCAGTGCCGCGGCAGGATCAAACGACGGCGAAAGGTACAGGGCATGGCCGGTGGTCACTGCACCGAGCAGCGCGCAGACCGAGCCGCCCAGGTGGAACATGGGCAGGGCCGAAAGGACGCGATCATTGGGGCCAAAGCCGGCGCGCTGCGCCATCTGGAACGCGTTGCGCAGTGTCTGCCCCTGGGCCAGCATGGCCGCTTTGGGGAACGCGGCGGTGCCGGAAGTGTATTGCAGGATACTGACGTCACCTGGGCGGATCTCGTTCTGGCGCCTGGCCAGCTCGGCCTGTAACTGTTTCTCCCGCTTCGGCGCTGAGCCGTGTTCGAGGACCTGCTCGTAGGGCAGCATCCCCGGAACGCGGCCGTCCACAGTGATGACCCGGCGGACGTGCGGCACGGCGCCCGACAAAGATCTCCGGCGCAAGCCGCTGCCGCGCTCGACATCCCATTCCGGGCAGACCTCGAGAAGAATTCGCAGAAATTCGCCGTTGTTCTCCTGCGGCCGAAAAAGCAGCGTGGTGGAATCGGACTGGCGCAGGACAAACTCGAGCTCGCCGGCTTTGAAGCGCGTGTTGATGGGCACCAGCCTCGCGCCAATCTTGGCCAGGGCGAATTCGGTCACCACGTACTCGAAGCAGTTTGGCAGCCAGACGGCGATGTGTTCCCCGGCGCGCACGCCCAGGTGCAGAAGCCCGCGCGCAAGACGGTCCACTTCGTGGAGCAGTTCGGCCGCGCGGACGCGGCGATAGCCTCCTTCCTGCGCAAAATGGAAGAGCTCGCGGTCTCCCCACAGCGAGACGCAGCGCTCCAGCGCTTGCCCCAGCGTGCGCTGCTCCCAGGATTCCAGCGTGGCCATGTCCGCGCCGGGATCGGCAGCACCGGTGATGTGCGCGAGGTCCGCGGACACTTCCGGGCCGGCGCGCTGCTGGGTGGGGCGAGGTGGGATTGGCGGAGAGTCGTCGTTCACGGCGTTGCGCCCTCTCCGGGCCTTTGGTCGGTCAGCTGCTGAACCTTGAATCTGGAATCGAGGATCTTCCCTCTCCTGGATATTTCCCCCGGCAATGCACCTGGCAAGCCGCGCTTCTTCTCCGGCCGGGCGGTCGATTCTACAAACAGCGCTCTGCGGAGGCTACACCTTTCTCTCCTCATCCCTTCGGGAGAGGCGCTTCGATGCGGAAAACCTGGCAGGTGTTCTGCAGAGTAGGTATCAACTTCAGCCGGTTCTCCTCTTCCGAGAGGCGGGGATCTTCAGCCAGGCCGGTGCGGAGCCCGATAAGGGTGGTCGCGGTAAAGCCTACCGCGGCCTGAAAAATCTCCGCCAGGTGGACACAGCCCTGGCTCTTCCCGATCAAGTCGACGATACTGCGGTTGATGCCGCGGCCGATGATTTCACCCTCCAGCTTCTTGATGTTGTCGAGGGCGCGCAGGCATAGAGTTTGGAACGGGCGCTTGGACATGTGCGCTTTGGCCTGCTCGATGCGCCCGCTGGGGACGTCCACCACCATCTCGGCATGGAAACTGTGGTCCAGGTCGAGGAACGAGGCCAGCACCTGCACTTTGCCTCCGCCGCTCTCCACCACCTTCACGTTGATGTTGCGCTCGTAAATCTCCGGAGTCTTGCGCCGCTCGCTCTCCGTGGCCGCACTTCCCAGAATCAGGGGAAGCTGCGGGGGGTGCTGTCCATCCATGGGCTTGCCCTCCCGCACACAGCTTACACTTGGCGGCTAGCAATGTTCGATGGGTGTGGAGCGCGGCTGGCCGGAATGATAACGGTTGAGGTTGGAGGCAGGCGCAATGCGCGCAGGTCCTAGACGTCCACACGCACGCCGCGCCAGAAGGCTACCCGGCCCTGGATTTCTTTGGCGGCGTCTTTGGGCTCGGGGTAATACCAGGCGGCATTGGCGTTGCGTTTGCCGTTCACTTCCACGTGGTAATAGTGGGCGATTCCCTTCCAAGGGCAGACGGAAGTGTGGTCGCTGGGAACGAAGAACTCGCGGTGGATGGAATCAGGTGGAAAGTATTGGTTTCCCTCCACAACCACGCATTGATTGCTCTCGGCCAGCAGCTTGTTCTCCCACGTGGCTTTCGGCATGTCGCCCTCCACGGAATGGCACGCAGCCGGCGGAATTGCCCCCCGGCATGCCAGATGCTCTTCCCGCGCCTCTATTTTACTCGATTCTGGCCGGAGGCGTTCGCGGCTGTGGTCTCGCTCTCTTTTCTTCTCGCGCGGCGCACACCGCGGGCTTGCTGCGTATCCTTTATTTCGCGCTCATGGCCTTGACGCTCTCTGCGCGGGCGTAAGCCGGCGGGACCTGAAAATGAGAAAGGCTCTCGAGCAGGCATGACGGGTCGACCGGTTTGATGCAATGCGCATTGGCGCCGGCCTCCACCAGCCCAGGCGGGATGTCGCGGTGATGTCCGGGTGTCAATACCAGGATCACCAGCTTCTTTGCCTTGCGCTCGGCGCGAAGGCGTCGCAGGACCTCCAACCCGGAGATTCCGGGCAGCACCAGGTCGACGACTACGGCATCGGGCCGGAAGCGGTCTACCTCGGAGAGGGCTTGCTCCCCGTCGTACGCATTGCAGACTTCATAACCCGCGCCCTCCAGCACGTACTGAAGGAACCTTGCCAGGTGGCGCTGATCCTCAACCACCAGTACCCGGCTGGGCCGGGTGGCGTTTTCCAGGTAGCTCATCCTATCTCCCCCCCAACGGGATTGGACGCCGAGTGCGACGATGCAATGAGATGCCCCTTGAGAGAGTTTCGCCGAAGCGGTGGTCCAAAGCATCGCCCCCGCTTCTCTCCCTTATCGGCAGATTGCCACGGGGAGTTCAGCGTCTTTAGGGGCAGATTACCCTTCTTGAATTCTGGCCAGGGCGCGGGCTGAGCGATGATGCGGATTGAATTTTACGCAATCAACGATTACCATCCGCTTTTCCTCTCGCGAGCATCGCTCTCCCGGACAGGCACATACGCTCTGAAAGGAGGGCGTATAGAGCGTAGAAGGAGGGGATATGCCACGCGCGGCGGCTGCACCAGCAAGAACAAAAACCAAGTCCCTCTACGGCGTTCATCCCGGCGTCTCCATGGTCCAGGACTGGATCGCCAAGCTGAAGGAAAAGACCGGGCGGACGCTCGAGGAATGGCTCCAAGAAATCAAAGTGAACGGTCCTGCTGGCAACAAAGAGCGCCGCGCCTGGCTCAAGAGCCACCACAAGCTGGGCACCAACTCCGCCTGGTGGCTGGCCGACCGCGCCGAGGGCAAAGGCAGCGAGGACGACAGCCCGGAATCGTACCTGAAGGCCGCTGAGAAGTACGTCGAAGTGATGTTCTCCGGCAACCGTGCCGGCTTGCGCCCCATGTACGATCGCCTGCTACAGATTGGTTTGAAGCTGGCCAGCGATGTGAAGGCCTGCCCCTGCCAGACCATTGTGCCGCTGTACCGCAAGCACGTCTTCGCGCAAATCAAACCGAGCACGAACACGCGCATCGACCTGGGCTTCGCGCTGGGCAAGACCAAGACACCCAAGCGGCTGATCAACACCGGCGGCTTCGAAAAGAAAGACCGCATTACCCATCGCATCCCCATCACCTCGCTGTCTGACATTGACGATGAGGTCCGGCGCTGGATGAAGATTGCCTACGACCTTGACGCCTGAGAAACACCGCGAATTTTCGTTTACTTCACAAATAACCTAGGCGTATCTTCGGCTGAGCAGAGTTCCGCAGCAGATGTTCATCGGCGAGGAGGAACACTATGCCGGGACGCTCCAGGGCTTCCATCTTTTACCTCGGGCTACTCAGCCTGTGCTTGATGCTCTCCGCGCCTTTGTGCCGGGCGCAGGAATCGAAAACAACCCCGGAACCGCAGATCCCCTTCCAGGACGGTCCCGTGGTGGGCAAGCTCGGCAACATCGCGGAAATCCGCATCCCGGCGGGCTACCAGTTCACCGACAAAGCCGGAACTCTAAAGTTACTGGAATTGACGCACAACCCGGCATCGGGCAGCGAGGTGGGAGCCATCGTCCCCGCAGTACAAGGGGACGAGGGCGTGTGGTTTGCCATCTTCGAATTCGATGAAGTGGGCTATGTGAAGGACGACGAGAAGGGCAAGCTTGATGCCGACGCCATCTTTGAATCCCTCCGCAGCGGCACCGAACAATCGAATGAAGTCCGCAAGAAGCGAGGCTGGAAGCCGTTCCACCTGACCGGCTGGACAAAACCACCTTACTACGACGAGAAGACGCACAACCTCACCTGGTCAGTGCGCGGCAGGGTTGAAGGCGGGGAGAAAGATTCGATCAATTACTCGACGCGCATCCTGGGGAGACGCGGCACGATGAACGTGGACCTCGTCCTGGCCCTTCTACCGGAGCAGGTGGCCAAGGTCGTTCCCGAATTTGAAAACTTGCTGAACGGCTTCTCCTTCACGACCGGCCAGAAATATTCCGAGTTCCGCAGCGGCGACAAGATCGCAGCCTACGGGCTGACCGCACTGGTTGCCGGCACAGCCGGGGCCCTCGCGCTCAAGAGCGGACTGCTGGCAAAGTTCTGGAAATTGATCGTGGTCGGGTTAGCCGCCATCGCTGGCGTGATCAAGAAGTTTTTCGGCTATATCAAGGGGCTTTTCTCCGGGAAGAAAGAAAATGAGCCCGGTTCGCTGCCGCAGGGATGAGTGATCTTCAAACCCTCTTCCTTGTCGTCGTACTCCTCTATCTGACGCAGTGCATCCACTGGATTCCCGAGGGGTGCGTTGCGTTCCGTGAAGCGGTCAAACGCCCCTGGAAAATGCTTTCGGTTCAGACCGGATTTACACTCTTGGGCAGGCAACCGGTCTTCACGAATCCACTCCCGCCTTTTGCCGGGGTGGCCGTGTGCCAGCCCGTCCCCTTCCGGGTTTCGCCCGCGGGCATTGCCGAGCCGGAGATCCCTTCCGTCTACCGCGCGGGGTTGCACGGAGAGCCGGCCAAGAGTGCGCGCTTCCTCGAAATCAGAGGAATCCAGGCTTTCGGAGAAACTTTGCGCATTGACGGCGCGGCATTCGTGAGAGTGTCCTGTGCCGCACAGGCGCAACATCTGGCCGCATTTCTCTCCTCGCTTCACCGCTTAAAAGAGAAGGACCGCGGCTCGGCGATCGAGACCGAGTTGGCGGGCATGCTGGATGTCGAGCGAATCGCCGAAAGACTTCGCGCATACCGTGAATTTTCCAGACTGCTCGCTGTTTCCTGCCACGCGCTCTTCATTTTTTTCTTCGCCCTGGCCCCGCTGGCTATTTGGAAATCCGGATTGGCTTGGAGTTGGAGATTACTGACCGCGATCCTGGTGGTCTTTCTGGTCCTCATCGCTTTCCAGTTCATGCGTGCGCACAAGAAACTCCATCCGGGCGAGGCCGATTTCCCCTGGCCGGTAATCGTCTCACTCCTGCTCTCGCCCTTTGCCGCCATCCGGGCCAGAGACGCGCTGGTCCAGGATCTCTTCTGCGCGTTCCACCCTCTTGCCGTGACGCGAGTTCTCTGCGATGGGGCGGCCTTTCGCAGCTCGGCCTCAACGGCGTTGCGCGAGGCATTCTTTTTCATCGCCTCGCCAAAAGGAGGAATCGATGATCCGTTGTCGGGCGTGGAGGAATGGCATAGAAGCAGAGAGCTGACCGCACTGAAGAAATTCATCGCTGGCGCGGGCGAAGATCCAGAAAAGCTCCTTGGCCCTCCGCCACGCGAGTCCGAGCTTTGTCATTCCTATTGTCCGCGATGTTGGGCGCAGTTTGCGCTGCAGTCCGGGAACTGCGAACCGTGCGGAGGAATGCCGCTGCGTCCATTTCCCGGTCAGACTGAGGTACCCTGATTTCTGTGAAGCGGCAAGAATGAAACCTCCGATCACGCTATACCCAACACTTCGTTGAAGAAAGCGACCACGTGCTTCCATACCAGGTAATAGACGACCAGCGCGGCGATAAAACCGGTGGCCACAAATCCATAGTGCACGGTGATTGTCTGGAACCAGACAAAACCTCGCGGCGTCACCGCCAGGAAACCCAGCGAGGTAGCGATGGTGAAGGCGATGGGCGCAAGGAGAAAGGGGAGCAGCGCCCCGTGAAGGCCAATCGAGATGTGGCGGCGCTGGCGAAGCCACAGGTAGAGCATGTTCCACGCGCCGAATAGGTTGGGAACCAGCGCCATCGGAAATACGATGATCCGCTCAATCGGAATGGGGATGTGGAAAACATGACGCGCAACGATGAAAACAGTGATGGCCACCAGCAACAGCATGGTCGGAAGCGCGATTCCGGCCATGTACGCGCGCAGATACGGATGTGTATTCATTGCACCCTCCACTCACAACTGGTAAAGCAATAGGGGAATTGCTTCCGGAAAGAAGAGAATCCACACGCCGAGAAGCCCCAGCAAGGCCCAGTCAAGCCAGGGCATTTGTGCCGGGCGCTGTTCCATCCGGCGCAGCATTTGGGGCCACAGGTCGCGCTTGAGCTCCCGGTTTGCCACAGGAGGAATCGCGCTTTTGACAACAATGCGAATCTTTTCGTCCTTTCCTTCGTTCATGGCTCCACACCCTGTTGTCTCAATTTTTTACGCAACATGCGTACCGCCCGGAAGACGCGTGATTTGACCGCGCCGACGGAAATTCCCAGCGTTTCAGCAATCTTTTCGTAGGGCTCCTCTTCCACCAGGGCCAGGATCGCTGCGACCCGAAGTCTTGCCGGGAGCTGACGAAATGCTTGCGCGATCCGTTGGCGGATTTCTCCGCTCACCGCAGGGTCGCGCGGGGACCCTGAAGAGAGATCGTCAGGCAGCTCAACTTCTCTTCGGACTGTCTTCAGGTGGTCGAGGGCTGCATTCGTTGCGATCCTGCGGATCCAGCCGCCGAAATTCCCTTGCGGATCGAACCGTGCGTGCGCCCGGTAAACTCGCCAGAATGTCTCCACCGTCAGATCCTCCGCCGTGGCCGGGTTGCGGACGATACGGATAATCCAGCCGTACACTCCGCCCTGGAACTGCCGGAACAGAGTCTCGAAGGCTTCGAGGTCACCTTGCGCGAACCGCTCCAGCAGTTCCATCTACTCTTCTCTATGATGTCTTACTGGTGGCTACAACGATTGGTTTCATTTTTTGGGCTGGTTTCTCGCCGCCCGCCGACTGGCTGGTACAGACTGAGAAAAGGTTCCCGCAAATTTTCAGAAGTACAGCTTGAACAAATCGGTCGGGGGTCGTCCATTTCGATTCGCAACGCCGCGAGTGCTTTTCTAGCTCTGCGAAGCCGTGGCCTCTCGCGGCCGCAGGTAATAGAGCAGCGCCGCCAGCGCCAACCGCACCGCGGAGCGCCCCCAGATCAGGTAGCCGGGATAGAGTCCGCTTAAGTCCAGCGTGTAAAGAGACAGCAGGGATGTAAGGACCAGCACGCACAAGCCCACGATAAGAGCGTCAACGATGGCCACGTTGCGCAGCGGGTCGCGCGAGGCGAAAAAGAAGAGGAGACTGAACATGAGAATCATCCCGCCCATCTCCTTCAAGATAGAGAGCAGTAATGTGGAAAATTCAGACTCGGGAGGGCGCAGAAACATGTGCATGTGGATGATCATCGCTTTGCTGGCGAAAATCATGGTCAGACCTGCAGCGGCGGCAAGCAGAGAGAAAATAGATAGTATGGTGCGCAGAGCACGATAGGTTGGTGGTGGCATGGGAAGTGCCTCCTTCTGCTGAAACGGAACTTCGGCCGCTCTAGCAGTTCAATTTGTTCCACTCTATACCTCCTTACTGCCTTCTTCCATGATCGGTTTCATCATTAGTTTGGTCATTCTGGCTTGGGACATTACTGGGGCGAACCGTGAAAGCGGGGGACATGGCCAATCAAGGAGTGGCGTGTGCAAGCTACGGTGCGCGCAGTTGCGTTGACTCGCGATTGCGCGGCATCTATGCTCAACCGATGCGCACGCTCCCTGCTCGACTGCGCGCTGCACTCTTCCTCGAATGAGCGCGACAGCCGACGCCATCCCAGAGAAAGCCGCTTCACCGTGGATCTACCGCCCGTGGCTCGATCTGCTCATCGGCTGCGGAGGCTGGTCGGCACCGCTGCTGCTTCTGGGCGCGTGGCTGGGGGGCGCTGCGGGCACGCCGTACGTCCACGCGTGGACTTTTGCTTTTTACCTGCTCGCCCTGGTCTTTAATTACCCGCATTTCATGGCCACCATCTATCGCGCCTACCACACGCGCGAAGAATTCGCACGGTATCGCATTTACACCTTGCACCTGACCGGGCTGCTGGCGCTCACCGCGGTGCTGGCGCACGCCGATTTCCGCCTGCTGCCATGGGTGTTCACGCTGTACATCGATTGGAGCCCGTGGCACTACACCGGGCAGAACTTCGGCCTGCTGATGATGTTCGTTCGCCGCAGCGGCGGGGTGGTGACGCCTCTTGAACGCCGCCTGTTGCATCTGGCCTTCATCGCCTCGTACGTGATGTTGATGATCAGCTTCCACACCGGGACGTCCAACGATCCGCTGATCCTCTCGCTGGGCATTTTCCCAAGAGTTTCCGCGGCCGGGCGCACGGCGGCGGGGCTGCTGTTCGCGCTGCTCGCTGGCGGCGTGTTCACGCGCTGGATTTGGCGCAGCGGGCTGCGCGCCATGGGCGCTCCGCTCACGCTGCTGGTGACGCAGACGCTGTGGTTCGTGCTGCCTTCGGCGCTCGAGTTGGGCTACGGCGTTGCCGCTCCGCAGACGCGCTACAGCAGCGGCGTGCTGGCGGTGTTGCACTCCGCGCAGTACTTGTGGATCACCAGCTTCTACGCCCGCCGTGAGGCGCGCGCGGCCGGAGATGCTTCGTGGCGCATGCCGGCATATTTTGTCACCCTGCTGGCCGGCGGCATCGCGCTGTTCATTCCCGGCCCGTGGCTGGTGAGCTACGCTTTCCATTACGATTTTGCGGCCAGCTTCCTGATCTTCACCGCACTGGTGAATATCCACCATTTCATTCTGGACGGCGCCGTCTGGAAGCTGCGCGACACGCGCGTCGCTTCCCTGCTGGTGGAGCGCGGAGAGCACCGCGCGCCAGAGCCCGGCACCGCAACCACCGGCGCCGCGAATGCCGGCGGCGGCGTTGCGGGCCGCATGGCGCGACCGTGGTGGGTGGCTGCGACTGCGCTGCTCCTCCTGTGGGGCGGCCTCGACCAGGTGCGCTTCTTCTTCAGCAGCAACGAAGGCAATCTGACCGATCTGCTCCGCGCGGCGAAACTGACGCCCTACGACAGCTCGCTTGAAATGCGCGTGGCCCGCGCGCAAACGCAGGCGGGACACAGCGACGAAGCCCTTGCAGCGCTGGGACGAGCCGTGGCCGCCAATCCTGCCAATGCTGTTCCCCAGCAGGCGCGCGCGCGGGCACTGCTCGAAGCGCGGCGCTACGAAGAGGCCTACGAACAGTATCGTCAAATGCTGGTGCGATTCCCGCGCGATGCCGACGCCCTGGTCAACTTCGGCCTGCTGGCCGGGCGCATGGGGCGCGCCGAAGAGGCCATCGAAAGCTGGGAGAAGGCGCTGGACATCGATCCCCACCAGGTGAATGCGCAGTTGTATCTTGCCGAGGCGCTCGACCGCACGGGACAGCGCGCCGCGGCGGCGCGGCACTATGAGGCGTACCTCCAGCTTGCGGCTACAGCAATGGGTTCACAAACTGGAGTGACGCCAAGCCAGCGCGCGGCAGTGATGATCGAGCTGGGCGAGGCCTGGGAGCACACCAGTCAAGCCGCGCAAGCGCTCGGCGTGTATCAATCCGCCGCGGAGCTTGCCGCGCGGGCCGGCGATCGGAAGCAGGAAGCTGTGGCCCGGGCGCATCTTGCCGAGGCGCTCGACGCCGCGGGAAAACCGGCTGAGGCTGCCAAGGCCTACCAGCGCGCGCTGGCACTCGAGATCGAATCGGGTGACACGCAAGGCGAGGCGTTTGATTGGTTCAACTACGGACAGTTCCTACGCCGCCGCGGTGTGCCGGAGAAGCTTGCTTATGCATGTTTCTTGCGCGCCGAGGCGCTGCTGGCCCCGTCGCCGGGACCAGAGCTCGAAACCGTGAGGAAGACGCTCAGTGAGACTCAGGCGCATCTCGGCCGCGAAGCGGCGTCTGTGCGCAACCATCTCGGCGCCGTTCTGGCGGAAGCAGCTACCCTGCGAGTGTCCGAAATCGGCCAGGTGCGGCGCTAGCCCGGACTGCTCACGGGTTGAAGAGCTGGACTCTTAGAGGACATTATTGCCGGTAGCGGCGGAACAGTTGCTGGAAGCGCGGGTCGGAGCGCAGCGAGGCGAAATTTGGGCTGGCGTCGATAGCCGTGAAATCGCGAAAGCCTTTCTCGAAGGATTCCTGCAATTCCGCGAGAGCCTTGTCCTTTTCACCACGGGCAGCATGGATCGAACTTCCCCAGAAGGCCCCGATGGCCGTGTGGAGCTGGGCGGCTGGCTGGCGGGACCAGCAGGAGAGTGCCCGATCGTAGTCGCCTTTCGCCAAATAGAGCTGCGCGAGGCCCAGATCGGGTGTCGCGGACTGCGGGTTCAATTTCCGGGCGTGCTCGAACGCGGCGACGCCTTCGTCGTAGCGGCCCTCGAGGAGAAGCGCCCGCCCGAGGTGATAGTACGTGCCCATGGTTTCGTACCCCACGCGTATCGCTTCGCGCGAGGCCTTTTCCGCCCGCGTTGCGTCGGGCGGCTGCTGGTAGCAGAGCGCCCATGAGGAGAAGTCCCAGGCGAGGCCGTCTTCCGGATCCAGCCGGACGGCTTCCAGGAATTCTTCCGCGCCGCGGCGGTAGTCGTATCGGTTCGAGGCAATATAGCCGAGCGCCGAATGCACTGCGGGGAGCTGCGGGTCAATTGCGCGGGCACGCTCGGCGAGCTGTTCCGCACGCCGCAGGTGATCGGGGTTCGACTCCACGTTACGATAATAGCTAGCCTCCACCCAGGAAAGGCCGGCCATGGCGGGGACGTAGTTTGGATCGCGCGCGAGCGCCGTCTCGAATTCCTTCCGCGACTGTTCAAGCATTGCCGGGACATCAAACCCCGCCTGGAGGTTCCGGCCGCGCAGGTAGGCGTCGTAGGCCAGGACGTCCTGGGTGTAACGGCGCCGCACAGCCTGTTGTTCCTGGGGAGTCAGGCGCAGATTGAGCGCATCCGCGATTTTGAGCGCGGTCTCTTCCTGCACAGCGAACACGTCTTTGAGGTCGCGGTCGAAGTCTTCCGCCCAAAGGTGGAAACCGGTGGAGCTGTCAATAAGCTGAGCGCTGATGCGCACGCGGCTCTCTGCTTTGCGCACGCTGCCTTCCAGAATGTAGCGCACGCCCAGTTCACGGCCGATTTCCTTGACGTCTTTCTGCGTGCCCTTGAAGCGCGCCACGGAAGTGCGCGAAGCAACCTCCAGGTTCTTGATCTTCGAGAGTTTGGTGATGATCTCCTCGGTGGTTCCGTCGCTGAAGTATTCATTCTGCGGGTCGCCGCTGAGATTTTGAAAGGGGAGGACGGCCACAGAGGGCTTGGCGGCCGGGGCGGCCGGGCCTGCGGCGCCACGCCCCTTATACCATCGCAAACCGGCATAGCCGCCAACGGCCACCAGCAATGCGGCCAGAACGAGAATCGCGGGACGCACGATTGCTCGCGGCTTTGCCGCCACCTGGCTCTGCACGGAAGTCTGGCTGGACTCGGAGCGGCGCAGGCGTTTCAGGTCTGCGCGCAGTTCGGCAGCCGACTGGTAGCGCAACTCGCGGTCCTTTTCCAGGAGCTTGACGATGATTCCCTCGAGCGCGGGCGGGAGGCCGGGATTGAGTTGCCGGGGAGGGGCCGGCGCGAGGCTGAGAATAGCGTTGAAGATGACCGCAGAGGTGTTCCCCGAAAAAGGCAACCGGCCCGTGGTCATCTCGTAGAGCACGGCACCGAAGGAGAACAAATCCGTACGGGCGTCAAGCTCTTCGCCGCGGGCCTGCTCCGGCGACATGTAGGCCACCGTCCCGAGAGCCGTTCCCGGGCTGGTGAGATGCTCCGGGGACGGGCCGGCTGTGGGGAGGGAGGAAAGGCCGGCGTTGTGTTGCGAGGCCTCGCGGGCCTGGGTCAGCTTGGCGAGGCCAAAGTCCAGGATCTTGGCCTGGCCGCGCTGGGTGAGGAAAATGTTGGCCGGTTTGATATCGCGATGGATTATGCCCTTGGAATGAGCGGCGTCGAGCGCGTCGGCAATCTGGATGGCTGCGTCCAGGACGTGTTCGGCGTCCATGGGCTTGCCGGAGATGCGGTGCTTGAGGGTCTGGCCTTCCAGCAACTCCATGGCGATGAACGGCTGGCCGGCCTGCTCGTCGATTTCGTAAATCGTACAGATATTCGGATGGTTGAGCGCGGAGGCGGCGCGCGCCTCGCGTTGAAATCTTTCCAGGGCCTGGGGGTCCCCGGCGAGCTCCGCGGGCAGGAACTTCAGCGCTACGCTGCGTCCTAATTTGCTGTCTTCAGCCCGGAAGACGACGCCCATACCGCCGCCGCCAAGTTTTTCAAGGACGCGGTAATGCGAGATGGTCTGGCCAGTTAAGGGAGGAGATTCCGCCATGCTGGCGAATCTTAGGCCGCGTCTGGGGACAAGTCAACGCAGCGCTAACGGCGGCGCTAGCCTGTCGTCCTGGTGGCCGATGTCATAGAGCGAGCAGATGTGGGGATCGGAAAGCCCGGAGATGGCCCGCGCTTCCCTCTCAAAACGCTGGCGGGACTCGGCACGCTCGGAGAGATGTGCAGGGAGAACCTTGATGGCCACAATGCGGTCGAGGCGCGTGTCGCGGGCGCGATACACCTCGCCCATTCCGCCCGCGCCGAGCGGGCCGAGGATTTCGTATGGCCCCAGTTTTGCGCCGGCTGCAAGCGTCATTTCTTCTTGAGTTCTGCGGCCCAGTTGACCAGCAGGGTCACGGGTGTCGCGGTTTTTTCACCCTGCGCAATGTTGAAGAGAAACCGCTGGCCGTCGGCGGTGACGTCGTAATCCCAGCGCCCGAAGGTGCTGCCCGGCGGGAGTTTGAAAAGGATCTTCGGGATTTCGGCTTCCAGCACTGAGCCTTTCGCTCCCACGTCCGCGGACATCAATCTCCCGACCAAGGAGACAAAGAACAACTCCTTCCCATCGCGCCGCCAGCGCGGCTCCGTCCCTCCCGCCGTGGAGATTTGCCACTTTCCGCCGGGCTCGGGAAACGGTACGACGTAGATTTCCTGCCGCCCGGATTCACTCGACGTGTACGCAACCCAGTGCATGTCGGGGGAGAACCGCGTGGCGAATTTCACATAAGGCGTCTCGAGGAACGGATGGGGTTTCTGTTCCCCGGAAAGGGGAAAGGTCCAGAGATCCCCTCCGTTGGCTGCATTCCAATGAACAAAAAGGAGCAGCCGGCCATCGGAAGACCAGTCGTCGACGAACCCGGAATTGCTTGACCCGGGAAGGCTCTTCTCCTTCGCCGAGCCATCGGAGGGCTTTACATAGATTTCCCCGTTTGATCCCGAGTACATGCCGAACTCAACGAGGGCACCATCGGGCGACCAGACGGGACGCGTATGAGAGCTGGGAAGAAACGTGAAGCGCGTCGAAGTGCCGCGCGCCTGGTCGTAGATCCAGATATCACCCACGCCGCGCGGGGGTTCTGTGACCTCGTAGGCGATCCTCTTTCCATCGGGAGAGATCCGGACCAATTCATAGTATCCGGGGGCACCCACCCGGCCGGTCTCTTTTCCCTTGCGATCGAGCCAGACATACTGAGATTTGACGGGGTTTCCCGCCTTGTAAGCAAGCACACCATTCCCCGACACGGTAAAGATCGAGCCGCCCCCCCAGTCGTAGGCGATTGGTTCGGAGCCAATAGGAACGGCCTCACCGGTGAATTCAAGAGAGCGCTGATCAAAAGGCTGGGCCATCAACTGCCCGAGGCGCGCGAAGACTACATAGCCCGGCTCGACATAGACGGCCCGCTCATAGCCCTCACCGAGGAGCTTTGCGCCGCTGGAAGAGAGTGATGCGACATAAAGGCTATTTCCCCCGCCGGCCAGCCCCGACATGCTCCCGCCATCGGCTTCATAGAGGAAATGGTCTCCATCGGGCAGAGACACGGGCCGGCGGTGAGCCGTTTCCGTGCGCGACGCATCGAGCGAGGTGGCGGAAGTAACCTTTCCGCCGTTTGCAGAAACCCGTTGGATCGCCGCACTAATCTTGCTGAACAGGACCACCCCTTGACGATTCCAGGTGGCATGGGAGGCGAGGCTCGCATCGCAGATCACTTGAGGAGCGCCGCCGGCGAGGTCAACTCGCTGGATTTTTCCTTCAGCGATGAATCCCAGGGAGCGGCTGTCCGGCGACCAGAATACGGTCTGCGCGTCCTTTGTACCGGCAATCTTGCGGGCCGCCGGAGAATCCAGCGGGCGCACCCAGATGGAACTCTCCTCGGAGGCGCTGTCCGTCACAAGGGCGAGCAGCATGCCGTCGGGCGAAAGAGCCATGTCGTCGGTGGAAATCACGCCCTCCGGAAGATTGATGGTTGCGGTGACGAGCCCGGTGGACTTGGGCTCCGGCCGAAACGAGCGGACCACGAACACGGCGCAGAGAATTGCGAGCGCCGCCGCCAAAACCCATGCAAGTTTCTCGCGATTCTTCCGCTGCGAAACGACCGGGGCGGGAATGCCGGCCTGCGAGCCGCCTTGGGCAATCCACTGCATTTCGCGCGTGAGATCACCGGCGCTCTGCCAGCGGGCGTCGGGATCTTTGGCGAGGCAGGTGCGGACGACGCGGTCGAGTGCGGGCGGAGTCATGGGCTGGAGCGAGGAGATGCGTGGCGGCTCGCGTTCGAGGATTGCTGCGATCAGGCTGGCCTGGCTTTTGCCCTCGAAGGCCTTCTTTCCCGTGACCATCTCGTACAGCACTGCGCCCAGCGCGAAGATGTCCGTCCGTGCGTTGGTTTCCTTGCCCTCGAGCTGCTCCGGAGCCATGTACTGCAGCGTTCCCAGAATCGTTCCCTGCGCGGTGATGGCGCCCTGTGCGGTGGGCATCTGGGAAAGAGGCCCTGCGGCAGGAGACGCCCCCTGCGTCAGCTTGGCCAGGCCGAAGTCCAGCAACTTGGAGCCGGTCTTCGTGAGCATGACGTTGCCTGGCTTCAAATCCCGATGCACGATGCCATGGCGGTGGGCCTTGTCCAGAGCGTTGGCGATTTCAACGCCTAGCTTCAGCACCTGATCCAGCGGCAACGGGCCCCTGGCCAATCTTTGCGCCAGGGTTTCGCCTTCGAGGTATTCCATCACCAGGTAATCGGTGCCGTCCTGATGGCCGATGTCATAGAGCGAGCAGATGTGGGGATCGGAAAGCCCGGAGATGGCCCGCGCTTCCCTCTCAAAACGCTGGCGGGACTCGGCACGCTCGGAGAGATGTGCAGGCAGAACTTTGATGGCCACGATGCGATTGAGCCGCGTATCGCGCGCGCGATAAACCTCGCCCATGCCGCCCGCGCCCAGCGGCGATTGAATTTCGTAAGGACCCAGCTTGGTGCCAGAGGTCAGTGCCATGAATGGGCGGGATTATATAGCCTGCCTGCTGCAAAAGGGAGTTCGCTTTGCGTAGGGGCACGACATGTCGTGCCCCTACGGTCTCAGCCCAACATCGGTTGCCGCGGCGGGAGTCCCTTGACACCAAACGCCGCTCGTAGCAAAGTACCGGTGATTCCCCCCGGCACGATTCATCTCAGGATTTTGTGGAGGTTTTTCCGTGCGCAGACGCTTCCATCCATCGCTCCTCGGACTCAAAGTTGCCGCCACTCTCGCCGCCGGCCTACTGCTGGTCTCCGGCCTGGCCTTCGGGCAGGCAAAAAAAGCCGCAGGGAAAGCCTCTGCCAAAGCCGCGCCTTCCGCGAATGCGGCGCAACCGAAATTCAAGGCCATCTGGGAGCCCGTAAACTACAAGGAAGACGTAGAGTTCACCGATGTTGCCTTCGTGACGCCGGATGTAGGTTGGGCGATCGGCTATTCCCGCTCACCAGCAGGAGAAGGCGGCTTCATTCTTCACACCCGGGATGGCGGGCAGACCTGGGAAGTGCAGCTCGGCGATCCGCATTCGGCCACTCGCGGATTCGAACAATTGCGGTTTATCGATGAAAAGCATGGCTGGGCCACGCAGTTTGGCGGCAAGATAGTTCGCACCACCGACGGCGAGACCTGGGAAGAAATAGGTTCCTATGCCACACTTGCGCCCTACGCGTTCGCGACTCCAGCTTTGGGCGTTTCTCTCGACGCACAACGAATTCTTCGAACGGCGGATGGGGGCCGCACCTGGAAGCCGGTGTTCACCTGCCAAACCAAAGTCGAGGTCGAGGGCCTGATGCGGGAGGTCGGATGCAACCTTGCCGCGGTTCACTTTGCGTCGCCAACGGTCGGCTACGCGGTGAGTGGCGCACTTCCCAACCGCGCGTCGGCCATCGTGAAGACTAAGGATGCCGGCGCTAGTTGGAGCATCTCCTCGTTTCTGCCCGAAGGCGATGCCCTGGCCGTCTTCTTCGTGGACGAAAATACTGGATTCGTGAAGTCTTACGACAAGTTGTTTGCCACCTCGGACGGCGGGCAAACCTGGCGCGGCGTCGCCGTTGCAGTACCTGCGGGAACGACGCCGAAGATCAAGTTCGCTGATCCGGAAGTCGGCTGGATCTGCATCGGCAATCAGAACTCTTCCTACCTGACGTACACCACTGACGGAGGGAAGCGTTGGAATGCGCGCGAGTTTCGCCTGCCCACGGGCGTGAATGCTTTCAGCCTGCCCCGGCGCGACCGTGGGTACGTTGTGGGCTCACACGGCATGGTCTACCGCTATCGCGTGGTGCCCATCGATTACACGGCCAAGGGGATGCTCGACGCCCCCATGATGCCCGCGCGCTCGGCCCCATGAGCGCTTCCTTCGCCAATTCGGCTCATAGAATCCCTGAAGCACTGAGGTTCATTGAGACCGTGGGTTCTCACTCTGAAATTGCCGAGCCGCTGCGACCCCGGCCGGCGGGCGGACTGACCTAAGGATTCGGCTCGGGTGGCTGCTCGAGATCGGGGACGCCCGCAATCAGCGCCGCAGCGAGCGGATGTAGGCCGAGCTGTTCGGTGAGGAAAGTGATGCGGTCGCGCCGAGCTTCGGCGTTGAGCGCATGGGGCGCCTCATAGAGTTTGAAGCGCTTCGGCTCACTGACAATCGCGGCGTAGAGCCGCGCGCGCTCGGGCGTGAGGAATTTCTCCTGCGGGCGTACTGCAGGAACACTGCGGCGGGAGCCGCGTGAGAGACGAACTTGCCGGGGTCAAGCCAGCCGTACTTGGCGGCAAACGCGTCGAACTTTTCCGACCCGATCTTTTGACGGAACTGTTGCATCTCCTGTGATCTTAGATCGATTTCATCCGACAGGGCGCCCGCCATGAGCACAAACGCCTTGAAGCGTTTGTCGATGCCGCTCAGAAAACCTCCCACTGAAGCGTTGTAGCTGTGGCCGACATAGGCAAGACGATTTGGGTCCACATCCTTGCGTGCCAGAAGCAAGTCGGCGCCGCGCCGCATGTCCACGATCTGTTGCACCAGGTCGGTGGCCCCCTGGTCGTTCAAGGGCTCCTTGTTTTCCACGTGGCCCGGGCGCGCGATCGGGCCATCCGTGATCAGTGAGACCACCCCGGCATGGGCCAGCGCGACCGCCTCGTCCAGAAACTGCTTGCGGTTGCGGACGGAAGAGTTTTGCCAGTACCAATGCCCCCAGATCACCGCGGCGAACGGCCCTTTCCCCTTCGGCGTCACGACATACGCGGGAACGCGACCGCCCTTGGGGCTGGCATAGGAAATGTCGTGCACGGCCACATCGCCGCGGCGCTCCACACCGGCCTCCTTGACCTCCAGGGGCGCTTTCTGATCGTAGTCGAATGCGTGGGAAACGCCGGAATCCTCTGCGGACAATATGATGGCGGGAAACAACAGAATCGCAGCGAACGCGTTTCGCATTGGGGCTCTCCTGAAGTTCAAGCAGGTAGACTCGGCCATGAGAAAAATTGAAGCCTCTCTGATCCGTAAGATTCCGAGCGGTTCGGCAATTAGGCGACGGCGTCGCTGATACTACCACTTACCCGGGATTTCCATTTTGGTATCCCGGGCCACAGCAGGAGAGACCCACCGGCTGGTTGGCAACCGCAATCTTCTACTCCAGGCGCCAGAGTGTCATCAGGCAGCCAAGGGTCCAAGCTTTGTTCCTGCAATCAGCAAGAGATCTCTCGCTCCGCTCGGGAATTCGCCTGTCGACTCACACGCCGCCAGGTCACCCAGCCCACCCACGCTCAGAAAAACACGGAACGTGGTCACTAGGCCTAGCGGGGAACGTCGTTCCTGAACACCGCGCCGTTGTGCATCACAAAACGCACGTTGCGCAGCTCGGCGATATTTTTCAGGGGATCCCCGGGGACGGCGATGATGTCCGCGAAAGCGCCGGGAGCCAGCGCGCCGATTTCGCCCTTCATATCCAGCATCTCCGCGGCGCGCGACGTGGCGGAGCGAATGGCGTCCATGGGGGACATACCGAATTTCACCATGTAGTCGAATTCCCGCGCCATCGGCTCGCTCCAGGAGATGCCGCCCATGTCAGTACCGAAAACGATTTTCACGCCGGCGCGAAGGGCTTTCTTGAATGAAGGTTCGTGGACCTCGGCGCGTTTGCGGTCGCGGCGGCCGGCGGGGGTGTCCGCTGGCGCCCAGTTATCGTAGTAAGGCGCGATCGTGGGGCAGTACCAGGTGCCCTGGCGGAGCATCTGCGCAATGTTCGCGTCGGTCAGCTCGAGGCCGTGTTCGATAGAATCACAGGCGCCATCGAGGGCGCGCTGCAAGCCGATGCCGTTGTAGGCGTGGCAGGCGACCTTTTTTCCCCAGCCGTGGGCCTCGTCCACAACCGCGCGGATCTCTTCCAGCGTCAAGGTGGGCTGGGAAACCAGGTTGCCGGTGCGATCCACCCAGGAGCGATGGGTCATGTACACCTTGAGCCAGTCGGCGCCGTGCTCGAGTTGCTGGCGTGCGGCTTTGCGCGCCTCGATAGGGCCGTCAATCAGTTGTGCGCCTTTGGGCATGTCCAGCTCCGGCGCGTATCCCTCTAGGTTGTAGCCGCCGGTGGTGGAGATGGCGCGCGTGACGACAAAAAGCCGCGGGCCGGGGATCGTGCCTTCTTCGATGGCCTGCTTAATTCCCACGTCGCCGTAGCCCGCGCCCTCAGTTTCCACGTCGCGGAGGGTAGTGAAACCCTGCTCGAGCGCGCGGCGCGCCGCGGCCGTGGCGCGGGCGGCGCGTTGCGCGATGCCGGCGTTCAGAATGTTGGCGTCGTAGCCGCCTTTAGCCGGGTCTTCGCCCCACAGGAAGATGTGGGTGTGTGAATCAATCAGGCCGGGCAGAACGGTGGCGGAAGAGAGGTCAATCACCGTGGCACCGGTAGGGATAGCGGCTGTGGCGTCGGCAATCTTTTCGATCTTGTCGCCGCGGATGAAGAGAAGTTTGTTCCGCAGCGGCGCGTCGCTGGTGCCGTCGATCAATGTGCCCGCGCGAATGACGGTCAGCGGGGCGAAAGAAGAAGGCGATTGGGAGCGCGCGAGGCCGGCACCGGACAAAAGTAGACTGACAATTAGAAAGAGACGCAGACGATTCATTCGTTGCCTCCGAAAACAAGCGATGCGGCGAAGGATACTTCTACTGTACAGCCTGGGAATATGCAAGGCAGCGACGGAAAGCCAAGTGGCTGATTTATTTCTTGTTGGCGTCGGGGCGGATGAAGTAGTGCCACTTATCAATGTTTGCGGGAACTGCGAGGTCGAAAAAGCCCACCATCATTTCGTTGTAGGTCTGGTCGCCCCAGGTCACCGTCTTGCTGGGGTCGGGGTTGTGCGGATTGTTGGGCGAATTGTCGAACCAGGCCACCGCTTGCAGCTTTGTCCCCGCCTTGAGGAATCGCGGCTCGGCCAGGCGATAGCTCAACTGCCAGTGGAAGTGGTAGTTGACCCGCAGCAGGGTCTCGATACTGCCGTCGAGGTGCACGATGTTGTACTCAAACCGTTTCCCGCGCAGATGCATGTGCGGCAAGAAACTGAGCAAGGTGGCGTCGTTGGGCAGGGTGCCGTGCACTTCCACCCGATAATCTTCAGCGCCCGGCGGGATCGCAAACCAGTCGTTGGTCAACTGCAACGTCAGCACGCGCTGTTTCGGCGGCTCTTTGGCAAATACCATGCCCACGCTGCTCTGCTCGCTACCGGCATGGCCGTTGGCGGTGTAGTGCATCTGGAAAACCAGATCCGATCCGGCGGGGACAAACTTGGCCATGCCCGCGGGCCAGCGGTCGGGTGAACTGCCCGGGGCGTAGACCAGGAGCATGTCGCTGTCGGTCCAGTGCGCGTTGCTGCGGTCCTTTTCTGCAGGCAGGCTCGAGGCCGTGAACGGTACCCCCACCGGAGCTTGTCGCAACCACCTGGAATCCGGCGGGCGGATGTAGACCACGGCGTGATGCACGTACTGCGGGCTCGACGGGCGCACTTCGGTCATCGCAACCCATTTGTCCACGGTGAAACCGGTGGGCACAATTTCGTAGGTGTATTCGATGTCGCCCTTCGCCGGAATGTCCACCGGTATCGGCATCTTCAGCGCGAGATCGGGCGACGGAATGTTCCAGACGCCAACCCACTCTCGCGACGGAGGCGCATCGTGTACATCGCCCGCTGGCGCGCCCGCCTCCAGCCAGGAGGCCAGCGTCTCGATCTGTTCCGGCGTCAGCGATGGGTCGTTGGAAAAGTGTCCGTAGTGCGGATCGGCAAACCACGGAGGCATGTGCCTGCTTTGCACCATCTCCGCAATCTTGGTCGCCTTGGCCCGCACCTGGTCGTAAGTCACCAAAGGCATCGGGCCGATTCCGTCCGGACGATGACATGCCTGGCAGTGGTCCTGAAGGAGAGGCAGCACGTCCTTATAGAAGGTTGGCCGCGCGGGCGGAGTGCCGCGCCGAAGCGATGCTCCACCCAGGAGTTGTGCTGCGGCGGCGGCGAATAAAAGGATGCCGGCAGTTTTGCTCCGATCCATTAACTTCCCGTGATTCCTTCGGCCCTGATCTGCGGATGTGCGACCAACCAGCATAGCGGACGAGCAAGATTTGCGCATCACCCGCGTGCGTGGCCTCGCGGGGTGGTGGCACCAACAGAAAATCCTGATTAGCTCTTGAGGACGGGGACGCTAGGGTTTTCCAGAAATGTCGCGCGGGGAGTGCGGCTCTGCCCGGAGAGAGTGACCATGGTCCGCTCGCGGTTGAATCCTTCGAGGAAGGCGTCCAGGTCCGCTTGCAACTGGCTGAGGGCCAGGCGGACTCTCCTGCGCAGCACCGGAGCCAGAAACTCTTTGCGCAGAATCCGCTGGAAGGCGTCGAGGCAAGCTAGAGGCGGGTCGGCAGCCGCGCGGGCGATGCGATGCTGGATTCCGCGCGTCTCGAGAAACAACTCGTAAGGGTGCGTAAGCAGCCGGCCGCAGTACGCCCGCCCGCTCCCAGTTTCGATCTCCTGCACCGGGACGCCATGCTTTTCGTAGAACGGCAGCACGCGCTCCAGGAGAATGTCCACCGCGGTGAGCGGGCCCTTCCCCGCGTACACCTTGGCGAAAGCCATCCCGCCATGCGCGTCCACCACAGTCTGCAAGTAAAGCTTTCGCACGGGTGTATCTGGAACCAGCCCATCCAGCCGCCCAATCTGCATGGTCCCGTGGACGAGCAGCTCACCGGACTTGATAGCGATGTTTGCTGACTGTGAATCCACGGTGACGCCGGGCCAGCGGACGCGCTCTTCGAGGGAGCCGGCTTCCGTTCCCGCCCGCGGCGGACGGGTGAGTCTCTGCGGAACCCATACGGGCAGCAAGAGAACTCCCACAGGAAATTCCGCCCAAATCCTCGAACCTGTTGAAAGCTCTTGCGAAAGCATGAGCGCCTCCTCGGGCGGAACGCGCTAGGACGCGGGCGCTTTTTCCACCACCTGAATCAAAGGCTCCATGGTCGTCGCGCAGGCCAGCGACCTGGCAATCAGGCAGCCCCGCTCGGCTTTCTCCAGTAAGCGGAGACCCTGCTCTTGCAATTCTGCCGAATCAACGATCAATACCGGCTTCACCACCATGGCCGTGAACCGCAAGCCTTTCTCGTCCTTGGTCAAGGTTCCGCGCACCGCCACGTCCAGCGCGTTGTACTCGAAGCGTGAAGCTGCCGCCATCCCGCAGAAGGTGGCCACAAAGCAGCTTGCCACCGCGGCGGCAAGAAGATGTTCCGGCGTCCAGCGCCCGGCCTCTCCCTTGAACTCGATCGGCGCGCTGAAATCGACCAGCTTGTCGGTGGCCTCGCTCCAAAGCACCCCGCCTCTGCCGCCCATCCACTTGGCACTCACCTGGTATTGATATGCGCTCGCCATCTTGCCTTTCCCCTTTTCTTCTTTGAATCTCCCTGCCTTATCTCCCCGGCTGAAGCATAACTTTGCCCTTGCTCCTGGCCAGTGACAGGCGTCACTCAAAAGCGTGACTGCGGTCACAGCCAGGCTGCCCTGCTGCGTTATTGAATTGAGAGTCGGAGGTGCACCGTGAAACTCGCTGACGCAAGTACGCGCGTGTCACTGAAAAACATTCTATTTGCCACCGATTTTTCCGAAGCCTCTGAAGCGGCGCTGCCGATTGCCTTGGCCATCGCCCGCGGGTACAACTCCAAAATCGTCGCGGTGCACATCCTTACCCCCGCGGCCTACCCGCCCGTCACCCCGGAGATTACCGGGATGACCGCCCAGGCAGTCGATGAATACGCCGAGGGAGAAATGCAGCGCATCGCTTCGCAGCTCGCCGGTCTGCCGCACGAGACCTTTGTTGTGCACGACATCGCCATCTGGCCCGCCCTGCAGCGCGTCATCAAGGAGCAGTCCATTGACCTGGTAGTTCTCGGCACGCACGGCCGCACCGGAGTGCAAAAACTCCTGCTGGGTTCGGTCGCCGAGGAAATCTTCCGCCAGGCGACTGTGCCGGTGCTGACTATCGGCCCGCGCGTCCGCAGCGGAATACACGGCGCCGCAAAATTCCATCGCGTTCTTTGCCCCACCGATTTCACGCCGGAATCTCTCGTCGCCGCTCCTTATGCCATCTCCCTGGCGCAGGAGAACCAGGCGCGCCTGACCCTGCTGCACGTCGTTCCCATGAACGGAGATCTCCCTCCGGAAAAGAGTAAGGCGCAGTCCGCCGCCGCGCTGCTCCATGGCCTGGGTGAGCTAATCCCGGCCGGCGCAGAACTGTGGTGCCATCCCGAAACCATCCTCGAATACGGCAAACCTGCGGAGCGCATCCTGGTCGCAGCTCGCGATCGCGGCGCCGACCTGATCGTCATCGGCGTCCGCGGGGCGCGCGGCCATCTGGGGGCGGCAACCCATCTGGAGCGCGCCACCGCACATCAGGTGGTGGCCGGCGCCAATTGCCCGGTGCTGACCGTGCGCGGTTGATCTTCTCCGCGGATAGCCGGGCACCATCTTGCAACCGGCTTCGTTTCTGAGGATAGTCACGGTGTGGATTCCGCCGCGCCAGTGACGCAGCGCACCGACCCGTCGCACGACTTCATGCGCTCCGGCGCGGCGCCACTGGACGCCTTTTTCCACCCCCGCAGCGTCGCAGTAATCGGGGCTTCTGAGCGGGAAGGCAGTGTCGGCCGGACGCTGCTCGAGAATCTTTCCAAGGGCTTCCAGGGCCGCGTCTACCCCGTAAATCCCACCCGCGCTGAAGTCCTCGGTCATCGCGCCTATGCATCTCTTGGCGCCATCCCGGAGAAAATAGATCTCGCTGTGGTGGCCACACCGGCAGCCACGGTTCCCGGCGTTATCGGCGACTGCGTCTCCGCGGGCGTGCAAGCCGCAATCGTCATTTCCGCTGGATTCCGGGAGCGTGGTGCGGCCGGCGAAGATCTGGAGCGCCAGATCGCCGCCCAACTCCGCCGCGGAGGCATGCGCCTGGTCGGCCCCAACTGCCTCGGAGTGATGAACCCGCTTACCGGCCTCAACGCCACATTTGCGCGGACCATCGCGCGCCCGGGCAACGTCGCCTTTCTCAGTCAAAGCGGCGCTCTGCTCACCGCTATCCTCGACTGGAGTTTCCGCGAGCAGATCGGTTTCAGTTCTTTCGTCTCCACTGGCTCGATGCTGGACGTGAGCTGGGGCGACCTGATCACGTACCTGGGGGACGACGCGCACACCCAAAGCATCCTGATTTACATGGAATCCATCGGCGATGCGCGGTCTTTCTTATCCGCCGCGCGCGAGGTAGCGCTCACCAAGCCGGTCATCGTCCTCAAAGCCGGGCGCTCGGAGGCCGCGTCCAAGGCCGCGGCTTCGCATACCGGCGCACTTACCGGAAGTGACGCCGTTCTTGATGCCGCGTTCCGCCGCGCCGGCGTCCTGCGGGTGGATTCCATCTCCGACCTCTTCTACATGGCGGAAGTGTTAAGCAAGCAGCCGCGGCCGCGAGGCCCGCGGCTCACCATCCTGACCAACGCCGGCGGACCGGCGGTGCTGGCTACCGACTCGCTGATCGCCGGCGGCGGCGAGCTCGCCGCGCTTTCGCCGCAGAGCCTCGACGCGCTGAATGCTTTTCTGCCCGCGCACTGGAGCCACGGGAATCCCATCGACATCCTGGGCGATGCCGATCCCGCCCGCTACCAGCGCGCCGCTGAAATTGCCTTTGCCGATCCCCACACCGACGGTGTGCTGGTGGTCCTGACCCCGCAAGGTATGACCGACCCGACGAAAGTGGCCGAGGGCTTGCAACCCCACGCGAAAGTCCACGGAAAGCCGCTGCTGGCAAGTTGGATGGGGGGCGCGACTGTGGCCGGCGGCGAAGCCATCCTCAACGCCGCGGGCATTCCCACCTTCTCTTATCCGGACACCGCGGCCCGCGCATTCAATTTCATGTGGCGCTATGCCTACAACCTGCGCGGCATCTACGAGACCCCGGCCCTCGCCGACGAGCCGCAGGAAACGGGGGAAGGGCGGCGGCGCGCGCAGTCCCTGATCGAAGAGGCCCGCACGCGCGGGCGCGCGCTGCTTACTGAATTCGAATCCAAACAGCTCCTCGCGCACTATGGTATTCCGGCCGTCGAAACTCGCGTCGCACGGAGCGAGGATGAAGCGGCGCAAGCTGCCGCGGAGATCGGCTTTCCGGTGGTCGTGAAGCTGCATTCGGAAACCATCACGCACAAGACCGAGGCCGGCGGCGTCAAACTGAATATCGCCGATGCCCAAGCAGCCCGCGAGGCCTACCGCGCCATCGAGACCTCGGTGGCGGAGCGCGCGGGGCGCGCGCATTTTCTTGGTGTCACCGTCCAGCCGATGGTGAAATTGGAAGGATACGAGCTCATCATCGGCAGCAGCACCGATGCACAATTCGGCCCGGTGGTGATTTTCGGCTCAGGCGGGCAACTTGTCGAGGTGTATCGCGACCGCTCCCTGGCGCTGCCGCCGCTCAATACCACTCTCGCCCAGCGGATGATGGAACAGACCAAGGTTTTCACCGCTCTCTCCGGGGTCCGCGGCAGAAAAGCGGTCAATCTCGCGGAACTGGAAGTCTTGCTGGTCAGGTTCAGCCGGCTGGTCATCGAAAACCCGGCCATCAAGGAGATCGACATCAATCCCCTGCTGGCTTCCGCGGATCGCCTTCTGGCGCTGGACGCACGGATTGTCTTGCACGGGCCGGAGGTCACCGCCGCACAACTCCCCAAACCGGCCATCCGGCCGTACCCGGTGCAATATGTGCTGCCCTGGACCATGAAGGATGGGACGCAGGTGACGCTGCGGCCGATCCGGCCGGAAGACGAGCCGCTGATGGTGAAATTCCACCAGTCGCTATCAGAGCGCAGCGTGTACTTCCGCTATTTCTATCCGGCCAGGCTCGAACAGCGCGTGGCCCACGAGAGGCTGACGCGCATCTGCTTCCTCGATTACGATCGCGAGATCGCCCTGCTGGCCGAGCACATCGCCGCAGACACGGGAGAGCATCAGATTCTCGGCGTCGCACGTCTGAGCAGGCTGCACGGAAAGAACTCCGCCGAAGTCGCCGTCCTGGTGGGGGATCAGTATCAACGCCGTGGCCTGGGGATCGAGCTGCTGCGGCGGCTGGTCCAGGTGGCGCGCGACGAGCACCTCCGCACCCTGCAGGCCTACATCCTTTCCGAGAACATCGAGATGCAAAAATTGATGCAGAAAGTCGGCTTCCGCATCTCCAGGTCGGAGGATCCCGCGGTCCTCTCTGCCGTCCTCGATCTGTGAGCAGCTCTGCCAGGACCGGCAGCCCAGCTACTAGAAATCCGTAAGATTTTTCGGGGCAATTCCCGCGCGCAAGGCGTTGGCGATGGCCAGGACGTCGATAATTTCCTGAGCCAGTGCTCCGGCCACGGGCGGCAAGTGTCCGGTGGCTGCCATCCCCATCCCCACCAGACTGAGCGCCATTCCGCCCAAAACGCTTTGCAGGGCGACGCTGCGCATCCGCCGGCCGATGTGCAAAAACTCATCCACCTTGGCCAGCGAGGCCTCGAGAATAACCGCACCAGCGGCCTCCGCGGTGATGTCACTCTCCTTTCCGAAGGCTACGCCGACGGTGGCCGCGAGCAACGCGGGGGCGTCATTAATCCCATCACCCACGAAGAGCGTTTTCGCCTGAGAGGTTTCCTCGCGCACGATGGCGACCTTCTCTTCCGGGCTCTTCGAGGCATACACCTTGCTGACCCCGACACGCCGCGCCAGGTGCAGAGTTTCCGCTTCGCGGTCGCCCGAGACCAACATCACTTTCTGCACCAGATGTCTTGGGCGCAGATGGGCAATAAATGACTGGCTCTCCGCGCGCGGCTCATCGCGGAAGCGATAAGTGGCGGCGTAGAGGCCATCAATGGCAATCAAGCACTCCAGGCCGTCTGCTGTAGGCGGCAGCGTCGCTGCCGGCACGCCGGTGAATTCGACGACTCGCGCCCGGCTGCCAATCCACACGCCATGCCCGTTAACGATTCCCTGCAAGCCTTTGCCTGGCGGCTCGGAAATCTCGCTGGCTTCAGGAATGGTCACGCCGTCTTTACGTGCAGCGCGCAGCATAGCCGACGCCAGGGGATGTTTGGAGTACTGTTCGAGACCGGCAACCAGGCTGCGAACCTCGTCGCGCTGGAAGCCCGGAGCAACAATTTCCTCAGTGAGCCAGGGCTGGCCGTAGGTCAGCGTCCCCGTCTTGTCAAAAATCATTGTCCGGCAGGTGTCCACTCTTTCCAGCACGGACGGGTCGCGAATCACAATCCCCCGCCGGGCGGCCAGAGAGATGGATGCCAGGATACAAACCGGGATGGCCAGCAGGAGCGGGCAGGGAGTGGCGATGACGAGTACCGCCAAGAAACGGATGGAATCCCCGCTGAAGTACCATGCCGCCAGAGCCACGATAACTGCAAAGGGTGTGTAATACGCCCCGAGAAGATCCCCCAGACGGCGCAGATGCGGTCTTTTTTGCTGCGCCTCCTCCATCACCCGCATGATGCGGGCATAACGCGAATCTACCGGCAGCCGGCTGCTGCGGATGGTCAGCGCTGCATCCCCATTGATTGCTCCGGAAAGGACAGCGGCCCCAGGCGCCTTGGACATGTGGTACGGCTCTCCGGTCAGGTAAGACTCGTCCATGGCCCCGTGACCCTTAACGACCACGCCATCCACCGGACAAACTTCGTGCGGGTAAATGACCAGGACATCTCCAATGTGGATGCCGTCCAGCGCCACATCCTCGGTTCTCCCGGCGATCTCGCGGTGCGCCACCGAAGGCATGCGGCGTGCCAGCGCTTCCAGAACAGCGGAGGCCCGGCGCGCGGCCATATCCTCCAGGGCGTTTCCGCCGGCGAGCATCAGAACGATTACCGCCCCAGCCAGGTATTGGCCGAGAAAGATGGAGGTGACGATGGAGAGGCCGGCCAGCAGGTCCGCGCCAAACTCGCGGCGCCAGACGCGCACGGCAAGACCGTAGACAAGCGGCGCCCCGGCCAACAAGAGCGCCGCCTGCAAGGGAAACTCAAAGACCGAACGCGAAGCGCCAAAGAGATAACGCAACGCCAAATGGGATGCGATACCGCCCAGAGCGATTGCCGTGATCAGTGCATTGCGGAGAGATCCGCCCGCTTGGTGGCGCCTGGAGCCAGTTTGTGGCACGTTTACCGCGACTGTCGCCGTTGTTGAATCACGCGCGGCGCCGTTTGCCCATCTGCTCGCGCCGCGCTCCCCTGCGGATTCCGCTGGTTGCATGGACACTCTCCGCAGCCATCAGTCTCCCACAGCAGCGGCGAGCGCCTTGTGCTCCTGGTCACATTCGCCGGTGATGACGGGCACAGTCTCTGCGGAAGCCCTGCTGCAAGCTCGTACCAGCGGCTCCGGATACTCTCAGAGGCTGGAACCGTAAGATCGGAAGAGGGGGCAAGTCAATGAGAGACAATGCCGCAGTTGCCATGAAGCTAGTAAAGGAGCCGGTTCCCTTCAAATCGGCAACGGTAGACGAAATCACCGAACGCTGCAACGAGATCTACGAAGCCGTCGCCGAACGGGCCTTCAAGTTCTATGCCGACGACGGGTACCTCCCGGGGCATGACCTCGAACACTGGTTCAAAGCGGAAGCCGCGCTGCTCCATCCGCTGAACGCCGAAATCGTCGAGCATGACAACCAGTTGGTTGTCCGCGTCGAGGTTCCGGGATTCGACGCCAGGGATCTGGATGTGCGTCTCGAGCCCACCGAGCTGACCATCACCGGAAAACGAGAAGCTGGCGACGAAGACAAGAAACTGGGCAAAACCATCTGCGCGGAGTGCTCCACAAAACGAACCTTCCGAGTGATCGAGTTGCCATTGGCGGTGGACCCGGCCAAGGCGGAAGCCGCACTCAAGGACGGCATCCTCGAACTGCGGCTGCCCAAGGCCACCGAGGGCAAGAAACTGAAAGTCGCGCCCACGGTGAACTGAACCGGCCCGCCATACGGAGGGAACGCCATTCCTTTTAAGCGTTCCCTCCGCCCCACCTCGGTGAAATCAACGCGGCGTGCCGGCCACGCGCTCGCGCCAAAGAAAACGCCGCGCTGCCAGGTAACATGCAGCGCGGCGTTTTCTTGAGACCCGCAGCCGGAACTGGACGGGGGAGCGGCCATGCGCCAACAGCAACCCCCGTTAATACCGGCCGGGGCCTACGCCACGGGGAGCTCCTTGGAGTGCGCGGCCTCGGGCAGCTCTTTCCACCGCAACTTGAGCGCCGGCCCGTGCCCTGGATCATCTGCCAGCGTGAAAACCAGGCTGCAGTGCGAACAGAGCCAGTAGTGTTTCACGCCGTGCGTGTTCTTCGGCTCGGGCGCAAGCACCTCGGCGTGGAAGCGGAAAAACCGCCCTCCACCGCGGGTGAGAAAGTTTTCGGGACAGATCGGATTAGCGCAGCGAAAGGTCTGCCCTGGCTTGGCTGCTCTTTCTTCCTTGGCCGGCGCGACCGGATTCCGTTCCGCCTCGATGCGCCGAATCGTGCCGCGCAACCAGTCTTTCATCACTTCCTCGGTCTCTGCCTGTGTGGCGTACTTGTAGAGAGTATCCACGGTCTCCCCGGCGCCGTTGAGCGGGATGTGATCACAGGGCACGGCCTTGTTGCGGTGCTGCTCCGGCACCAGCTCCATCAGCGCACACTCGCAGCAGGGATGAATTTTTTCCGGCAACGAGTAGTTGAGGCACGAAGGCGAGTCCTCGAAGATCCTCGGCACGCGCCAAGCGGCGCGCGGTGAACGGCCGTAACCGCCCTTCTCCAGAAACTCCAACTCGAATTTGAGTACGTCCAGCAGATCGCGTTCGTCAGACATGGCTCCCTCCCATTCTTCTGACTCTGCTCGCTTTCACTGCTTTGCGGCTGTGACGATGGTCACCCTTGTGGGTGATTGATGTCACTTCCGATTTGGCCGCAGTCCTCTACCAAGGAAGGCAGAGGCAAGCCGGCGCCCGCGGGAGGTTTTGAGATGGCCAACCAACTGAGGGTCTTTCCGAGAAGGAAGAAGCGTATAATGCGGGCGGTGAAGAATACGCGTACGCCTTACGGCCTGGATATCATCGAGAGTTGTGTCACCTGCCCTCTCAAGCTGGACCGCATCTTTTGCGACCTCTCGCCGCGGGCTCTTGTTATGCTGGACAACATTTCCTCCTCGGCGACGTATCCCAAGGGCGCCATTCTCTTCGTCGAAGGCCAGGAGCCCCGCGGTGTTTTTATTCTCTGCAGCGGGCGCGTCAAGCTGACCGCCAGTTCCGCGGACGGCAAGTCCCTGATCATGCGCATCGCCGACTCGGGCGAGATCGTCGGACTCCCCGGCACCGTTTCCGGCAAGCCCTACGAACTGGGTGCCGAGGCCATCGAACCTCTCCAGGCCAATTTCATCCCGCGCGAATTATTCCTGCAATTCCTGCGCGAGAATGGCGAAGCCGCGCTCAAGGTGGCCCAGTTGCTCAGTGAGATTTACCACGCCACCTGCCGGGAAGTTCGTTATCTCGGTCTGTCCGGGTCCGCGGCGGAGAAACTGGCGCGCTTCATTCTCGATTGGGCGGCCAGCCACGGCGACGTCAAGAGCGAGGGACGCGTCATCCTTACTCTGACCCATGAAGAAATCGCCGAGATGATCGGTGCCTCTCGTGAAACGGTCACCCGCCTGTTTGCCGAGTTCAAGCGCAAGCGCCTGATCGAGGTCCGTGGCTCGACTCTGGTGATCAGCAACAAGATCGCCCTGCAGCAGATTCTCAAAGCTTGACCCCCTTCTTGGCCGGCCTAACGCAAATCACCGAGCCATGTGACAAGCGTCACTGCTTTAATACTATCTCTCGAAGAAAATTGCGCCCGAAGTGCAGGGTAATCTAAGTCCGATCTGCACCGTCACAGGGGGAGGCATAATGAGAACTCTAAGGGTTCAAAAGGTTCTGGCTTTTACCCTTCCCATTCTGTGGGCTTTGCTTCCCGCAGCCGCGGGCCCGCAGGAGGGCAAAAGTAAATCCTCCCAAAAAACGCAAACCGCTCCGGCCAAGACATCATCCGCCTCGAAAGATCCCGCCCAGTACGTCGGGGCAGAAACCTGCAAGACCTGTCACGAAGATATTTACAAGGGCTTCGAGAAGACCGCGCACTTCGTGACCACCCTGGACACCAAGCGCGGGCCGGAGTGGCATGGCTGCGAAGCGTGTCACGGGCCGGGCAAGGACCACGTGGAAGGCGGCGGGGACAAGTCCAAGATTTTCACTTTCAAGAATGTTTCCTCGAAGGAAAGCAGTGAACGCTGCCTCCAATGCCACACCTACGGCGAAGAGCACAGCAACTTCGGCCGGTCGGCGCACTTGCAGAATAACGTGGGTTGCATCGATTGCCATTCTCCGCACCACGCGAAAGAGGGCCAGCGCCTGATGAGAGAGGCGCAGCCCAAGCTGTGTTACGGCTGCCACCTCGAGGTCAGGCAGCAGTTCAACCGGCCGTTTCACCATCGCGTGAATGAAGGCCTGGTGAAGTGCACGGACTGCCACAACCCGCACGGAGGTTTCCTGACCCGGCAATTACGGGCCACCTCGGCGCAGGACGTCACCTGCGTCAAGTGCCATTCGGACAAGTCCGCACCGTTTGTCTACGAGCATGCTCCGGTGAAGACGGAAGGGTGCGTCGCCTGCCACACGCCGCACGGGTCCTCCAACGCGCGGCTGTTGAAGCGCAGCCAGGTGAACCTGCTGTGCCTCGAATGCCACTCGTTCACGGTTGACGCGTCGGCACCACTCACCCCGACGTTCCACAATCAGGCGCAGAAGTATCAGGCCTGCACGCTTTGCCACACAACCATCCACGGGTCGAATTTCGACCGTTTCTTCTTTAAATAGGGGGCGGCCATGCGGGAATGGATGAATGTGAAGTTTTGCCAAACGGCGGGTTGGGGGAAGTTGATTCTTGCCGCCTGCCTGGCGGTTGTCGCGTTGCTCTGCGTCCCGCTCGCGCGGGCGCAGCAGGAAGACGAGGAACAGAAGGGCGTCGATTCCGGCAACTACAACGTCAAGCAGTCGGTCGAATTCGGTGGACGGTTCACGAATTTCACGGGGAACCAGAACACCTACAAGACGCTGGTGAACCTGCAGGACGGGCCGCGTCTGCTCAACTTCACCGCCGAGATGCGCTCGCTGAACCATCACGGCTCGCTCTTCGACCGCCTCTATTTCACCAACTTCGGATATGGTGGCGACCCCAACAACGTCTCCCGGCTGCGCATCAACAAGAACAAGTGGTACGACTTCAACGCGCAATTCCGCCGGGACGTCAATTTCTGGGACTACTCGCTGCTGGCTAACCCGCTGAACCCGATCGCCCCGGCATTCGCCAACGCGCCGGCTGGATTCACGCCGATTATCGGCATTTCCCCACACCTGTTCAACGTTCGCCGGCGGTTGAGCGATTACGACGTGACCTTGCTGCCGCAATCGCGGGTGCGTTTCCGGCTGGGTTATTCGCGCAATGTCACTGCCGGGCCGGCCTTCTCCAGCGTGCACTACGGCACCGAGGCGCTGCTCCTGGAGGACACCAGCAACACGGTGAACTCCTACCACTTCGGCGTGGATTTTAAGCTCCTGCCGCGCACCAATATCAGCTACGACCAGTTCTTCAGCTACTACAAGGGCGACACCGGAATCAGCGACCAAAACCGGTTGTTCTCGGTAGTGACTGCGGCTGGACCGACGGTGCCAGTGGACATCGGGGTATCGCTGAATGCGGGCGCCAACCAGCCCTGCAGTGCAACCTTCCTGGGGGCGCCGAATCCTCCGGGCACAATCAAACCGACGTGCAGCGGATACTTCGCCTATGGGCAGCATGGGCGGGCGCGGACCAATTCTCCCACCGAGCAGATTAGTATGCAGTCCAACTACTTTCGCAAACTGGACCTCTCCGGGCGGTTCAGCTACACCGGCGGGGACATGCTCGTTTCGAGCTGGGACTCCGCTTTCGCCGGCCTCGAATCGCGCACCAACCTGCGCAACGGGGACACCTTTGGACCGGTGTCCGGCCGCCACGTGAACACCACCGCGGATTTCGGGGTCACCTGGCATGTCACCGGCAACTTCAGCGTGCTGGACTCATTCCACTTCGCCAATTTCCGCAACCCGGCGGTGTTCAACGGGTCGCTCTGCGATTTCTTCGCCACTTCGATGGCTAATCTGGCAACCGCTTTTACCTCCGTCGCCACCCTCCCGGTGCAGTGCACCGTCCCGGCCGGAGTCACGCCCGGCATCACGCCGCCCACGCACTCCACATCCTCCGCGCCGGATGTCGCGATCTTCACGTCCGCCCTGTTCCTGAAGCAGGAAGAGGAAACTAATCTCTTTTCGCTGGAGTACCGGGTGAACTCGCGGCTTGGCGCCCGGGCGGGCTACCGCTACCGCAGCCGCACGATCGCGCGGTCCGATGTTGAGTCGGGCACGTTTGTGTTTTTCCCCACCAACCAGAACGCGCGGGCGCTGCCCCGCCCGTTCAACACGCTGACCTGCCCCGCGGCGAACAACCTTGCCGACGGCACGTGCGTCATCACCCCGCCCCCGGACATTTCCACTGACAGCACCGACATCCACGAGAATTCGGGCCTGGTGGGGATCTGGGCCCGCCCCGTGCCCGAGTGGCGAATCAGCTTTGACACGGAGTTCATGAAAGCGGACAACACCTTCACGCGGATCAGCCCGCGCCAGTTCACGGAGTACCGCGTTCGCAGCACCTACCAGCCCTCCGCCAAAATCAGTGTGAGCGGGTCGATGGACCTCGTGGAGAACTCCAACAACGTGCCCGAGATCAACAATCTGCAGCACAGCCGCCTGTACGGCCTAGCGGCCATATACGAACCGAATGCGAAATTCTCGATCGAGGCCGGCTACGATTACAGCAACATTTTTTCGCAGATCCTGATCTGCTACACCAGCTCGACGGCACCGGCTGGGCTGTCCAAATGTCCCGGGCAAACGGTCCTGGTGGAGCAGCTCTCGACCTACACCAACAGATCGCATTTCGAATACGCTGACGTGATGTACAAGCCTTTGAAGCGGCTGACCATGCGGCTGGGCGCGAGCTTCACCGGCACGAAAGGCACCGCTCTCGCTGCGGTGCTCACTCCCAATGCGCCTCCTGGGACACTCAATTCGAACTACTACAAGCCTTACGGAGGCTTCGATTTCCGGATCTGGAAAGGCGTGACTTGGAAGACCTACTGGAATTACTTCGGCTATCACGAGGACCAGAGTTTGGCCATCCAAGACCAGTTCGCCCGGCGCAATTTCCGCGGTAACATGGCCACGCTGTCCTTGCGCTACGCTTTCTGAAAGGCTGGGAGGAACCCATGTCCAGGAGTTGGGTCTTGAAGTTGGCGACCGGTGCGGCGGCACTCGCGTCCGTGTGTTTACTGAGTACGCCGCTGCCGGCGGAAGATAGCGGGGAGAGTCTGTACAAGACCAAGTGCGCCTCCTGCCACGCCGCCGACGGTAGCGGCAACACACCGATGGGCAAAAAGCTTGGCGCACACGACTTCCGCTCCGAGGAAGTCCAGAAAATGACCGACGAGCAGCTTACTGAGATCACCGCTAAAGGGAAGAACAAGATGCCGGGCTACGAAAAGTCTCTAAAGCCCGAACAGATCAAGGATCTTGTCGCTTACATCCGCCAGCTTGCGCAGAAGAAATAAGCTTGAAACAGAGATGGCGGCCGGAAGACGGCTCAGCGGCCCGCCCGGTGAGCGGAGTGGTTAGACCGCGATTACCCCAGCCGCGCCTGAAGTGCACGTGCAGGTAGCCGGTGTAGAATAAGCTTGGTGGTCAATGGCGAGGAGCGGTTCCTGCGGTTGGAGTCAGAAGCGGTCGCGTGCTAAGGTGAAACCCGGTCCAAGGAGGAAGCAATGAACAGATGGTGGAAGATGGCCCTAGTGGCCGGTGTGGCTGTGCTGGCGCCTGCAATTGTACTGGCAGGCGGCGACGCCGCGAAAGGCAAGGTGCTGTTTACCAGCAAGTGCGTCTCGTGTCATGGGCCTGACGGCGAAGGCAAGCCGGCCATCGCCAAAATGATGAAGGTGGAGATGCGTCCGCTGGGCTCCAAAGAAGTCCAGGCGAAGAACGATGCCACCCTCCGCAAGAACATCGATGAGGGCACGGGAAAAATGAAGCCGGTCAAGTTGACCGACGAGGAAGCAACCAACGTGATCGCTTTCGTGCGCACGCTGGCCAAAAAGTAAGCGCCGGACTCGCACCGCAGCGGCACGGTCCGGACGGCCCGATCCGCGCAACGCTTACGCTCACGCGCGTATACTCGGGAGCTACGCAAAAAGCACTAACCAGGTCGCAGCACTATCTCTTTTAAGAGGGCATGAGGATCTCCATGGAGAGCCATGTTCCGCCTTCCGATGGGACGCCGCGACGGCGCATCGTCGAGGCGTTACTGGGAGGCGGGCTGTTGGCCTCCTTCGTGTCGTTCCTCTACCCCGTGTTGCGCTATCTCATTCCGCCACGAGTCGCCGACCTTGGCGGCGACGAGGTGGTGGCTGCCAGGGTAGGAGACCTGAAGCCCAACGGCTCCAAGATTTTCAGATTTGGAACCCGCCCCGCGGTGCTGCTGATGACAGCCGAAGGGGAATATCGCGCACTTTCGGCTGTCTGCACGCATTTGAGCTGCACCGTCCAATATCGCAGCGACCTCCACCAGGTCTGGTGCGCGTGCCATAACGGTTTGTATGACCTGAACGGGCGAAATGTGAGTGGGCCGCCGCCGCGCCCGCTTGAAGTCTTCCAGGCCCACGTGCGCGGGGATGAAATCGTGGTCAGCCGAAAACGGGAGGCTTGAATTGAGCCTGCTGACCCGCGCCAGGGACTGGCTGGATGAGCGCTTTCACTGGGCGGAAATCATTGCGCCGCTGAAGAAAAAGACCGTCCCCCTCCACAAGCTCTCCCCCTGGTACTTCCTGGGCGGGATCACACTGTTCCTGTTCATGATCCAGGTATGCACGGGCATCCTGCTCTTGCTCTACTACCGCCCGGGCGCCACCGAGGCTTTCGAGAGCGTGCAGTACATCATGACTCGGGTGCAGTTTGGCTGGCTGGTGCGATCGATTCACTCCTGGGCGGCAAATCTGATGATTCTCACCGCCTTCGCCCACATGTTCAGCGTGGTGTTCTTGCGCGCTTACCGCAAGCCACGGGAGCTGACCTGGGTCAGCGGCATGTTGTTATTGTTTCTGGCGATGGGCTTTGGTTTCAGCGGTTACCTGCTCCCCTGGAACACGCTGGCCTTCTTCGCCACCAAGGTGGGAACGGATATCGCCGGTCAGGTGCCGGTGATCGGCCACAGCCTGATGGTTTTTCTGCGCGGCGGCGAAGAGGTGACCGGTGCAACACTCTCGCGCTTCTTTGGATTTCACGTTGCCGTCCTGCCCGCGTTGACCACGCTGCTGCTGCTCATTCACCTGCTGCTCGTGCAGTATTTCGGCATGAGCGTCCCGCCGGGAGTGGAAGCGCGCTGGAAGGCCTCTCCCGGTGAGGCGCGCGAGATGAAGTTTTTGCCCAACTTTTTCCTGCGCGAACTGATGGCCTGGTACATCGCCCTGGGGGTTCTTGGGGCTCTGGCGGCGATCCTGCCCTGGGACCTGGGAACGAAGGCGGACCCGTTTGCCCCTGCGCCGGCCGGCATTCGGCCGGAGTGGTATTTCATGTTCATGTTCCAGACGCTCAAGAAGATTCCGGCAAAGGTGTGGTTTGTGGACGGCGAACTCATAGGCATCCTCGTCTTTGGTGTGGCGGGTGTCTTGTGGTTGCTGCTTCCTTTTTTCGACCCCTTAGCCGGGGGACGCGGCCGGAGATTCATCATGGGCGCAGGAATCTTTGCGCTCAGCTACATGATCGCAATGACGGTCTATGGATACATTGGGGAATAAGGGACTGGCCGGAGCGTTTTTCCTGCTGCTGGTGATGTCTATCAGTGGCAGCACGGCTTCTGCGCAGGCGCCGAACACGTGCCTCGATTGCCACGCGTCGCTCGATCCTCCGCTCCAGGTAACGGCGGAACAATTTGCCCGCGACATACATGCGCAGAAAGGCTTGACCTGCGCCAGTTGCCATGGCGGGGATTCTTCGAAGGCGGATATGGATGCCATGAGCAAGGCCGCCGGCTTCCGTGGCAAGGTGCAACGAAGCCAGATTCCAGAACTCTGCGGCCGCTGCCATTCCGACAGCGCGTTCATGCGCCAGTACAACCCATCCCTCCGTACCGACCAGTTGAGCCAATACAAGACCAGCGTGCACGGCCAGCGGCTGGCACACGGGGACACCAAGGTGGCCGTCTGCATTGACTGTCACGGCGTGCACGACCTGCGCCCGGCCAGCGATACGCGCTCCAAGGTGAACCCTTTGAACGTTGCCCAGACGTGTTCCCGCTGTCATTCGGTCGCGGAGTACATGAAGGGATATAAGATTCCCACGGATCAGTTTGCCAAGTACAGCAAGAGCGTGCACCACGAAGCGATGACCGTCCGTGGCGATCTCAGCGCGCCAACTTGCACCACTTGCCATGGAAACCATGGGGCCGCGCCGCCGGGAGTGGGCTCGGTCAAGAATGTCTGCTCGACCTGCCATGTGTTTCAGTCCCAGATGTTTGACAAGAGCTCGCACAAAGCGGCGTTTCAATCGGCGGGTTTTCCCGGATGCGTGGTGTGTCACAGCAATCACGACGTGAAGCATCCCACGGACGAGGTGCTTGGCACCGGCCCCACCTCCGTCTGTGTCCGGTGCCATACCCCTGGTGATGTCTGCGATCGGGCAACGGCAGAAATCCGTGGCGACCTGACTCGATTGGACGAGGCCATCCAAGGCGCAGACCGGGTGCTGGCTGTGGCGGAATCATCCGGCATGGAAGTGAGCGAGGCCCGCCTGGCACAGGATCAGGCGCGGGATTCGCTGACCAAGGCCCGCGTCACGATCCACAGCTTCCGGAAGGAGCTCGTGGATCAGGATATACAAGCCGGCCTGAAGTTCGCCGCAATGGACCTGCAAGCGGGGAAGGATGCGCTGCGCGAGCGCAAATACCGCCGGATGGGGCTGGGAGTCTCCGTCTTCGCCATCCTGATCGTGCTGCTGGGACTGCGCGCCTACATCCGGCTGATCGAGCAGAATTCAAGATAATCATCGGAGGCGGCGTAATAAAATGTCATCTGCGGCCCGAGGACGCCTCCGATGAAACTCCCTCAGACACTCCGGCTGTGGGCCCGGCCTCTCTTTTTCCTGGCACAGAACCCCATCTCGCTGATCGGCGTGGTGCTCACTACCAGCGCCGCTCTGACCCTCATCGCCTTCTTCTTTTACGACTTTGTGATGCCGGGGCCGCCGCATCCCTACATCGGCATCCTGATTTTCATGATTCTCCCCGGAATCTTTGCGATGGGACTGGTCCTGATACCCATAGGGATCTTGCTGCGGCGCAGGGCCTTGCGGGCGCGAGGTGAGCTCCTACGGGAATATCCACAAGTGGACCTTGCTCTCCCGGTTGTGCGCCGCGGTCTCCTGCTGGTGGGAATGGCCACTTTCGCGAACGTTCTTCTCTTCGGAACCATTTCCTACCAGAGCGTCAACTACATGGACTCGACCCAGTTCTGCGGGCAGACCTGCCACACGGTGATGTCCCCCGAATTCACGGCTTATCAGAATTCCCCCCACTCCCGGGTGGAGTGCGTGGCCTGCCACATCGGCCCGGGTGCCTCATGGTTCGTCCGTTCCAAGCTCTCCGGCTTGCGGCAAGTCTTGGCCGTGACTTTTCATACCTATTCGCGGCCGATCCCGTCGCCGGTGGAGCATTTGCGCCCGGCGCGCGAAACGTGTGAACAGTGCCATTGGCCGGAGCGATTTACGGGCGATAAATTCCTGGTCCGGCAGAAGTTCCAGGACGACGAAAAGAACACGCGGCAGACCACCGTGCTCCTGGTGAAAGTCGGGGGAGTCACTTGGCAGGGACACGTCGGCATCCACGGCCGGCATTTGGAGTCCGTCCCCCGTATCCGCTACATCTCCATTGATGCGCAGCGCGAGGTGATCCCGGTCGTGAATTACCTGGACGACAAAGGAAACACGATCACCTTCGTTTCCGGCGACGTGAAGACGACGCCGGAGCAGTTGGCCCGGGGCGAGCACCGCGTCATGGATTGCGTGGATTGTCACAACCGCCCGACCCACACATTTGAAATGCCGGAAAGCGCCGTGGATAAACAAATGGCCACGGATCGCATCAGTTCCGAATTGCCTTATATCAAGAAAAAGGCGGTGGAGCTGCTCAAGGCCGACTATCCCGACCGCGACGTGGCCCGGCAGCGCATCATCAGTGAATTGAACAATTTCTATCGAGCTTACTACTCCGATATTTATGCGGCCCGGCGCACTCTGGTGCAGCAGTCCGCCGAGGAGGTTGCGGCGATTTATTTGAGGAACGTCTTCCCGTCCATGCGGCTTACCTGGGGCACGCATCCGAACAACCTGGGCCACAACGATTCTCCCGGCTGTTTCCGCTGCCACGATGGAAACCACACGAGCGCGGACGGGCAAACCATCACCAACGATTGCTCGGCGTGCCACGCGCTGCTGGCCGTGGAAGAACAGGACCCGAAGATTCTGACCGACCTGGGCTTGAAGTAGCCGCGCCCTGGGCCAGGGGAGGACCGGCCGGAAATGCCGGCGGGAAAGCGCGGGCGAGAAGAATGGAATGTTTTGGACGCTGATAGCGGTGTTGTGGTGGGCACTGGCCGCGCCGGTGGCGCGGGAACAGCAGGCCACGCAGGCCAGCGCCGGATCCGCGGCGGAGAGCAACGCGCAATGCCTGGCCTGCCACGGCGAGAAGAGCCTGACCACCACCCGCAAAGGGAAGACGGTCTCCCTGTTCGTGCAGGCCAAAACATTCTCTTCCTCAGTCCACGGAAGTTTGACCTGCACTTCGTGCCACGCGGATTTGGAGGGGAAAGAACTCCCGCATGAGACGCCTCTGGCCAAGGTGAACTGCGGCGTCTGCCACGCCAGCCAGCAGGAGCAGTATGCCCGGTCGCTCCACGGCCAGGCGGTGGCGCGTGGGGATCCGCTGGCACCGCGTTGCGTGAGCTGCCACGGGAACCACGATATTCTGCCGGTAAAGGACCGGCGCTCGGCCGTGGAACCCTTGAAGGTGCCCTTTGTCTGCGGTGGGTGTCACCGCGAAGGCTCGCCGGTCCAAATGTACCGCAACATCCCGCAGCAGAATATCCTGGAGAACTACTCGGAAAGCATCCACGGAAAGGGCCTGCTGGAGAAGGGCCTGATCGTCGCGCCGCATTGCGCTACGTGTCACACCCCGCACCTGATCCTGCTGCCGAGCGATTCCGCTTCATCCATCGCGCGGCAAAACATCGCCAAGACATGCACAAAATGCCACGCGGAAATCGAGCAAGTCCACCGCAAGGTGATTCGCGGCGAGCTGTGGGAGAAACGGGCGAACGTTTTGCCGGTCTGTGTGGATTGCCACCAGCCTCACAAGGTGCGCAGGGTCTTCTATAGCCAGGGCATGGCGGATGCCGATTGCATGCGCTGCCATGCTGACCCGCGGATCCGCGCGTCGCGCGAGGCCAGGTCTTTGGCGGTGAACGCGGCGGAGCTGGTGGGTTCCCGCCACGCGCGGGTGGCCTGCAGCCAGTGCCACTCGGAGGTGACCGCCTCCCGCGTGCGGCCCTGCGAAACGATCACCCACAAGGTGGATTGCACCGCGTGTCACGCCGAGATCGGGCACCAGCTCCAGAGCAGCATCCATGGACAGTTGCTGGCCCGTGGCGACGCGAACGCGCCCACCTGCGTCGTGTGCCACGGCACCCATGGAGTGCTGGGCAAGCAGGACCCGCAGTCCATGACCTTCCCGACAAACGTTCCGGACCTTTGCGCCGAGTGCCACCGGGAAGGGGAGAAAGCCGCGCTGCGTTACACCGGACTGGAGCGCCAGATCATCAAGCGGTACACGGAAAGCATCCACGGGAAAGGCCTGCTGGAGAGCGGTCTGACGGTGACGGCGACGTGCACGAGTTGCCACACGGCTCACCG
>JBGPJC010000018.1:0-40914 GCA_041485165.1 Terriglobia bacterium
CTGAAGGTTGAATCCCTGGCCGTACTCCTGGACACATAGTAACGCCAGCATAGCCCAGGCATCGGCATAAGCCGGTGCCTTCTGCACCGCCAACTCGAGGCCCGCCCGGGCCTCGGCGAGCTCTTCAGGCGTTACCCGATCGTAGTAGCCGAAGCTGCGCAGCACTGCCTCGTAGGGGCTCAGCTGCTCGGGAGCGAGGCTGCGCAGTGCCTCACTCATGCTACGCGGCAGAATGCCGTGCTGGTCGGCGACGGTGGAGACGATGCGGGGGACGAGGTCGTCTTGCAGCTCGAAAACCGCTTCCGATTGGAAGGGGCGATTGTAGGTCTCCGCCCAGAGATGCGCACCGGAGCTGGCGTCGACGAGCTGAACCGAGATGCGCAGCGAGGACCCCGCCTGGCGCAGGCTCCCCTCCATCACGTAGCGCGCGCCGAGCTCCTTGCCCGCGGAACGGACGTCTACCGCCTCGCTCTTAAATCGCGTGGTCGCGCCACGCGCGATCACGCGGAGGTAGGAGAATCGTGACAGGCCGGTGACGATCTCTTCTGTGAGCCCCTCGGCCAGGGCGGTGAGGTCGGCGTTGCTGCCGGCGTATTTGAACGGCAGAACGGCGACCCAGAACCCTTCGTCCGCGCGTACCGCGCCTGACGTATCCTGCGCGGAAGAACGTTCCTGTTGGGGTGCGGTCGCGGGGGCTGCCGTTCCTTTCTCCAGGACAATCTCCAGCCCCGCCTTGCTGAGCCCTTCCACAATGCGGTCCATCAGTCCGCTCGAGTAATGCCAGCACTCGATGAAATGGCGCGCATGGATTTCGATATCCTTGTCCAGCTTGCGCAATTCCTTCACAGCGGCGGCGGCTTCCGTCCGGCGGCCCAGCAGCCCGCACAAGCAAGCCACCACCAGCGGCTGCCAGAACATGCCCGGCATGTTGACCCGCGTGGCGTGTTCCAGCGCCTTCTCGTAATCACCTTTATTGAAACATTCCCAGATAAGACTGAAGTGGTACCAGCCGGCATGGTGCGGATTGATATCCATCGCACGCCGCGTAATTTTCGCGCCGTGCTCGAAATCTCCGATGTGCACGAGCATGAGTCCCATTTCAGCCAGCGTGTCCGTGTTGCGTGGATTGAGCGCCATGGCCTGTTCCGCTGCGGTGCGAAATGCCTGGGTGTCGCGCCGGAAAAAATGGACTTGCGCGAGGGTCTGGTGTCCTTGCTGGCAGGTTCGGTCGAGCTCCACGGAGCGCCGCGACGCGGCGAGCGCGCGGTCCAGCGGATCGGGGCGCCTGTTAAACCCGAATCTGAATTCATCGCTATACAGTTGGGAGAGGCAGGCCCACACAACCGCATGTCTGGATTCGCGTTCCACAGTCCGCTCAAGGCCATCGCGCAGCCGGGCGTGCTCTTCGGGCGCCAGGCGTTGCCGGTAGCCGTAGTAGCGCAGCACCCAGTCCGCAGCGGTCAGCTCAGCTTCGGGTTTTTCTTCCACGCTGGCGGCCATTGAGCGTAAGAGCACTCCGTTGGTGTCCGCGACGGTGGCCACCACGCGGTCGGTAATGTCGTCTTGCACCGCGAAAATGTCGGAATCCTTCAGGTTTCGGTTGTAGGTTTCTGCCCACAGGTGTGCGCCGGTCCGGGTGTCGATCAATTGAATGTTGATGCGCATCGTGGAGGCGCCTTTGCGAATCCCGCCTTCCAGGACGTAGCGGGCGCCCAATTGCTCTCCCACGGCGCGCACATCCGCGGATTGCCCCTGGTAACGCAAAGTGGAGTTCCGGGCGATGACGGAAAGATGCGCAAACCGCGCCAGGCCCGCGTTGATGTCTTCCGCGAGTCCAACCGCAAACGATTCCAATTCGGCGTCGGCGCCGGAGTACGTGAACGGCAGGACCGCAATCCACAATCCCTGCGCGCGAGCGCGCCCGCTATCGGAATCCGTACGCGCGGAACGCACTTCCCCTGAGGCCGTGTCAACTGGTGCGGCGACCCGCGCCTGCGAGGAATGAGCTGTCGCACCCTCCGACGCCGGAACTTCGATCCCGGCCTTGCGCAGGCCCTCCATGAACTGCTCGACATAGTCCGGTGCCAGCCATTTGCCCAGCTCGGCGCGCGCCCTGGCGGGAAAGTCCGGGAAAATCTTCAACAGCTCATGGACCGACCTCTGCGCCTCTTCGATGCGGCCAAGTTGCCCTAAGGCGCTAGCCAGCGATGCATGGTAGTAGAAGTAAGTCGGCAAATTGATCGCGCGCGCAGCGCTGAGCGCTTCTTGATATTCGTGTTTGCGATAGTGCTTCCAGAAGTGTCCGAAGCGGTACCATCCCGGGTGATGCGGATTCAGGGTCAAAGCCTCTTCCACCAGAGCCAGCCCGCGATCCCAGTCGCCCGAATACGCCGTCAGCAGGCCCATCCAACCCTTGGTGCTGCCATCCAACGGGTTCAGCGCCACAGCCCGCTCGGCGGCCTGGCGAAAGGCCTCGAAATCTTTCTGGAAAAAGCGCGTGGTCGCAAGAGCGTAGTAGGCAATCTGGCTGGCAGGGTCGAGGGCAAGAGCTTTGACCGTGGCGGCGGCAGCACGTCCGAGGGGATCCGGGCGCGCGTTGAAGCTGTGCTTGTGCTCTTCCAGATACATCAGCGCAAGCGAAGACCACGCGTCGGCGTAATCCGGCGCTTGCTTGACCGCGCGCTCCAGGCACGCGCGGGTGCTGGAGTGCTCTTCGGGAGAAATATACTGCCAGTAGCTAAACTGCCGAAGCACGGCTTCATAGGGCGTCACACTTTCATTGGGCTTGCGCCTGACGGCAGCCGCCATGGCCCGCGGGAGCGCGCCGTAACTATCCCCGACCGTTGAAACGATCTTTGCAGTCAGGTCGTCCTGTAACTCGAACAGGCTGGTGGCCTTCAGGTCCCGGTCGTAGTTCTCCGCCCAAAGATGTTCGCCGCTGGCTGTATCCACCACGCGCGAGCTGATGCGCAGGTTCGATCCGGACTTGCGCACCGCGCCTTCCATCACGTAGCGCGCGCCAAGATCTTTTCCCACCGAGCGTGAGTCCGCCGATTCGGCCTTAGGCAGAATTGTTGCATTGCGGGAGATCACGTGCAGATACGAGAAACGGGACAAGCCCGTGGTGACGTCTTCGGTGAGGCCGTCAGCCAGCGCTTCAAGCTCAGGATCCCCGCTGGCGTTTTTGAATGGAAGGACGGCGACGGAAAGTTCCTCAGCCGCGGCGGCGCTGGGGCCGGAGCCGGAGCTGCGCGCGGACGGGCGTGCGGGTTCGAGGACGGCCGAAGTCTGTGAACTCTGCCGCGACAGATCGCGGAACTCGTTGCTGACATCGCGCGCCGTCTGGACGCGATGGCGCGGATCTTTCTCCAGGCAGCGCCGGATGATTCGTGCCAGGTCGCTGGGCAGCTCGTCCCGCAACTCGCCGACCGGCCGCGGCGTGTCCCGCAGGATCGACGATGCCAGCTCGGCCGACGAGCCTCCCTGGAAGGGCCGCTGGCCGGTGGCCATCTCGTACAACATGATGCCCAGCGAGAAAATGTCCGTGCGGTGATCCAGCGGCCGCCCCGCGATCTGTTCTGGCGACATGTAGGCCGGCGTCCCCATCACCACGCCCGCCTCCGTGTGCCCGCCCGACGATAGCGTGGCGTCGCTGGGGTTGTCCGCGCGCACCTCTTTCGCCAATCCAAAATCCAGCACCTTGACTCGACCGTCGTTGGTCACCATCACATTGGCGGGCTTCAGGTCGCGATGGACGATGCCCTTCTCGTGCGCCGCGGCCAGCGCCTCGGCCAGGGCCATAGCCATCTCGGCGAGTTGCGCGAGAGGCAGCCCGCCCTCGGGGATGCCGCGGTCGAGCGAAACGCCCTCGACCAGCTCCATGGTGAGAAAGTGGACGCCGTCAGATTCCTCGACCGAGAAGATGGTGACGATGTGCGGGTGATTGAGCGCAGCGACGGCGCGAGCTTCGCGCTGGAAGCGCGCCAGGCGCTCGGGATCGCGCGCCGTCACCTCGGGCAGCACTTTGAGCGCAATCTCACGCCCCAGCTTCGTATCCGTCGCGCGATATACCTCGCCCATACCGCCGGCGCCGATGGCGGCGGTGATGCGGTAGTGGGCGAGCGTACGGCCGATCAGGTCGAGCCTCCTGGGAGCCGGGCAGTGGTCAGACTGCGGCTTTGATTCTGGCCCAATAGCGGGCCGATTCTACACCCCGCGGCAAGAACTGGAAGGGGGAGTTGAAGAAGATCGAGGCGCTCGTCTCTGGCACCCGCCACCGGCAAGAACCTGCATCCTCGCTTGACAAAGGCCGCTGAAGTATCTACCATGTAGATACAAAGAAATGAAGGGAAGGCGATGAAGGCGCAACTCAAGAAGTGGGGGAATAGTCTGGCAGTTCGCATTCCTAAGCCGGTTGCTGAGGCCGCCGAACTGCGCCAGGGAGATCGTCTTGAGTTCAATGTGCCCGGTCCCGGGGCCATCCAAATCCGCTCGGTGAAGAGCAAGCCTACGCTCGCGCAACTTCTACGCGGCATCACTCCCCTGAACCGCCACACAGAGACGGATTGGGGACAACCGGTTGGAAACGAACTGTGGTAGCTCGCGAATTTGTTCCTGAAACTGGCGATCTGATCTGGCTGGATTTTAACCCGCAGGCCGGGCGCGAACAGGCTGGACGTCGTCCGGCCGTGGTTCTTTCTCCGAAGGCCTACAACGACAAATCACGCCTGGCGATCGTGTGCCCCATCACCAGCCGGGTGAAAGGCTATCCCTTTGAAGTTTCGTTACCTCAGGGTTTGCCCATAGCCGGAGTGATTCTAGCCGATCACCTCAAGAGCGTGGATTGGCGAGAGCGGCGGGCAGAGAGGGCTGGCCGGGTTCCAAAACGAGTTATCGAGGAAGTGCTCAGTCGTCTCGCTCCGCTGCTGGGATTGTCTTAATGCCAGGGGAAGATCTCCGGCCGCAGTCTTCACCGCCCACCAGATCCAGACCAGCCGCAGTCCCACTCTTGCGCGGCGGTGATGACTCTCCCCGAGGAAGCGCAGCGTTGACGGCAGCGCCGGTGTCTGCTATAAAAATCTGTTTTGCATTGAGCCTGCGGGACGCGCAGTGGGAGGCCCTTTTCCCCTGCTCCTCCTTCACCAATGCCCGGATGCCAGCAACCGGGCGCCAACACCCGAGCGGAGTCAAGGAGCAAGCCGCCTAAAAAGGCGAAGCACAGGCGATGGAAATCCTGAAACAACTCCAGAGTCTGTTTCTCCAGGCCCTGCCGACAGTTTTTCTCGTTCTGATCTTCTATTTTTTCCTACGCAGTAACTTCTTCGCCCCGCTCGAGAAGGCCATGGCCGAGCGCAGCGCGAGGACGGATGGCGCGCGGCGCGACGCCGCGGCCGCGGTGCAGGCCGCGCTTGAAAAAGTAAAGTCCTACGAGGAAGCCATGAAGAAGGCGCGCATGGAGACCTACGCCTCGCAGGACACCGCCCGCCGCGCCGTGCTTGAAGACCGCAATATCCAGTTGCGCCAGGCGCGTGAGAAGGCCAATGAGACGGTTCGCGTCGAAAAGGAAAAACTTGCCGCCGAGATGGTTGTGGCCCGCAAGCGCCTCGAGGCGGAGAGCCAGTCGCTGGCCGCGGCCATAGTCAGCCGCATCCTGGAGAGCCCCTCCCCTCGCGCATCCGGAGGACGTTCGTGAGGCTCCGTTTTGCGCTGCGGCCGCTTGCTGCCACTGCTTCCGCATTCCTGATCTTTCTTCTGGGAGTGTTGCCGGCCGCTGCGGCGGAGGGCGAGGGCGGAGATGTCGCCTCCTCACCGCTGGGCTGGACCTTCCGCTGGTTGAATTTCGCCATCGTGGCTGGTGTGGTGGGTTGGCTGCTGGTCAAGAAGGCGCCGCCGGTGTTCCGCGCTCGCGCCGAAGCCATCCGCGCGGCCATCGAAGAATCCGAACGCACCAAAGCCGCCGCCGATCGCCAGCAGAGCGAGGCCGCCGGAAAGCTGGCGCGGCTCGATCAGGAAATCGCCGGGATGCGCGAGGCTTCGAGCCGCGAGGCCGCCGCCGAGACCGAGCGCATCGGCAACGCCACGCGCGATGAAATAGCCAAGGTAGGGCGCGCCGCACAGGCGGAGATCGCCGCCGCGGCCCGCGCCGCCCGCCAGGAGCTGAAGATTGTGGCTGCGCGCCTCGCCGTCACCCGCGCGCAGGACCTGATCCCGGCGCAGATGAGCGCGGGCGTGGAGGCGGAACGTTTCCGCACCTTCGTCCGCGATCTGGGACGCGGCAGCCGGTTGGGGAGCCGCAATTGAAAAACGTCGCGCAGACCTACGCCGATGCCCTGGCCGATGTGGCCATCGAGCGGCGCTCCGCCGAGGCGCTCAAGAAAGAGCTGGCCGGATTCGCCGGCATGTTCGCCGCCTCCGCCGACCTGCGAAATTTCCTGGAGACCCCGGCAGTGGACCGAGCCGGCAAGCAAAAGGTCATCACTGCGCTGGTCGCACGCCTGGGCGCCAGCCAGGAGCTGCGGAATTTTCTCTTTCTCATCGTGGAAAACCAGCGCGCCGCGCTGCTGCCGGAAATCGCCAGGCAATTCGAAGCTGAGCTGCTCAGCCGGCTGGGGATGGCGGAAGCAGAAGTCACCTCGACGCGCGAGTTGACCGCGGAGCAGAAGACCGAACTGGCAAGAGCGCTGGAAGGGCTCACCGGAAAAAAGATTGAAGCGCGCTACCGCGTGGACTCCGCTCTGCTGGGCGGCACGGTGGTGCGCATCGGCTCGACAATTTACGACGGATCGGTGCGGGCGCAGCTCGATCGCCTGGGCGCGCGACTCGCGGCAGACTAGGAGCAAGCTATGGCCACCATCAATGCGGATGAGATCACAAAACTGATCCGCGACCAGATTGCCAACTACGACCAGACCATGGCGGTGGATGAGGTCGGCTCGGTGATCTCCGTCGGCGACGGCATCGCGCGCGTCCACGGTCTGGAGAAGGCCATGGCCGGCGAGATGCTGGCCTTCCCGCACGAGGTCATCGGCATCGCCCTCAACCTGGAAGAAGACCAGGTCGGCGTGGTGCTGCTCGGCGAATACCACAAAATCAAAGAAGGTGACACGGTGAAGCGCACGGGCACGATCATGTCCGTGCCGGTGGGCGAGGAGCTGATCGGCCGCGTGGTAGACCCGCTCGGCCGCCCGCTCGACGGCAAAGGCCCGCTGATCACCAAGCAGCGCAATCCCGTCGAGCGCATCGCCCCCGGCGTGGTGGACCGCCAGCCGGTGCGCGAGCCGCTGCAGACCGGCATCAAGGCCATTGACGCGATGATCCCCATCGGCCGCGGCCAGCGCGAGTTGATCATCGGCGACCGCCAGACGGGCAAGACCGCCATCATCCTGGACACCATCGTGAACCAGAAGGGCGGCGACATGATTTGCATTTACTGCGCCATCGGGCAGAAGCGCTCGACCATCGCGCAGGTGGTGAAAATGCTCACCGACGCCGGAGCGATGGAATACACCATCGTGGTCGTAGCTTCGGCCACCGAGCCGGCCACGCTGCAGTACATCGCGCCCTACGCCGCCTGCGCCATGGGCGAATATTTCCGCGACTCGAAGCGCCACGCGGTCACTTTCTACGACGACCTCTCCAAGCACGCCCAGGCGTACCGCGAGATTTCGCTGCTGCTGCGCCGCCCGCCGGGACGCGAGGCTTACCCCGGCGACGTTTTCTACCTGCACTCGCGGCTGCTGGAGCGCGCCGCCAAACTCAACGACAAGAACGGCGGGGGCTCGCTGACTTCGCTGCCGGTGATCGAAACCCAGGCCGGCGACGTCTCCGCTTACATCCCCACCAACGTGATCTCCATCACTGACGGGCAGATCTACCTGGAAGCCGATTTGTTCAACGCCGGCATCCGTCCGGCGATCAACGTAGGCATCTCCGTCAGCCGCGTGGGCGGCAACGCGCAGATAAAAGCCATGCGCCAGATTGCCGGCGCCCTGCGCCTCGATATGGCCCAGTATCGGGAACTCGCCGCGTTCGCGCAGTTCGGCTCCGACCTCGACAAGGCCACCCAGGCCCAGCTTGCCCGTGGCCAACGCCTCACGGAAGTGCTCAAGCAGGGGCAGCTCTCTCCCCTGTCGATCGAAAAACAGGTGATTGTGATCTTCGCTGCCACCAACGGATTTGTGGACGGCGTCGAGCCCGGCGAGGTGCAGCGCTTCGAGCGCGAGTTGCTGGAGTTCCTGGATACCAATCACCCCGGCCTGCTGGCGAAGATCCGCGAGAAGAAGGCGCTCGACGATGAGATCCGTGCGGAGGCCAAGAAGGCTTTGCAGGAGTTCAAGGAGCGATTTGCAGCCACGGCGGCGAAATAACACCGGGGTCCCACCGCAGGCCGAGCCGCTCAGATCGAAATGGCCACACTGATTGATTTTCGGCGCCGCATCCGCTCGGTGAAGAACACCCAGCAGATCACTCGGGCGATGAAGTTCGTCTCCGCCGCCCGGCTGCGCCGCGCCCAGGAGCGCGTCATGGCCTCGCGGCCCTACGCGCGGGAAATCCTGAGCGTGTTGCGCTCGGCGCGCAGCCGGATGGAGGAAATTACCCACCCTCTTTTGAAGGCCAGGCCGGAGGAGCGCCTGCTGGTGATCATCCTTTCCGGCGACAAGGGATTGTGCGGGGCGTTCAACGCCAACGTACTGCGCAAAGCTGTTGAGTTCCTGCGCGAACATCATGCCCAGCCCATGCAGATCGTTGCCGTGGGCAAAAAAAGTCGCGACGCGCTGCGCAAGCGCAAGCTCGATATCGCTGCGGAGTTTCTCAACGTTTCTTTGCGCGTGGAGTTCCGCCACGCCAAAGAGATCGCCGCACGGGCCGTGGCGGGATATTCGGCCGAAGAGGTGGACGCCGTCTACCTGATCTACAACGAATTCAAGAATGTGATGACGCAGAAGCTGGTGGTCTCAAAACTCCTGCCCATCGAGCCGGCCACATTCGACTCCGGCGCCAACCCGGTGGACTACATTTACGAGCAGCCTGCGGCGGAGATATTCGACCACATGGTGCCGCGCTATGTGGAGGGCGAGGTGTTCCGCGCGCTGCTGGAGTCCGCCGCGGCGGAACATTCCGCGCGCATGACGGCGATGGATTCGGCCACTAACAACGCGGCGGACTTGATCGAGAGCATCACCATGCACATGAACAAAGTGCGCCAGGCGGCCATTACCAAGGAAATCATCGAAGTGGTCAGCGGCGCCGCGTCGGCCGGTTAACTTGCGCGGCAGGGTGTCCCGCCCGGTGGGGGCGCCGTCAGAATGATAAGGAGAACGGAAATGTCCGAGTCAAAGGGCGGAGTGGGGCGCGTGGCCCAGATTATTGGTCCGGTGGTGGACGTGCAGTTCGAAGGGCATCTGCCGGCCATCTACAATTCTGTACGGCTCACCTCGGAAGGTTTCGACGTGCAGGAGCCCATCGACCTGATCGTCGAGGTGCAGCAACACTTGGGCGAAGGCCGCGTGCGCTGCGTTTCCATGAAGGCCACCGAGGGCTTGGTGCGCGGGATGAAGGCCTACGACACCGGGGAGGGGATCAGCGTGCCGGTCGGCCGCGCGACCCTTGGCCGGGTGATGAATGTTCTCGGTGAGCCGGTGGACGGCTTTGGCCCCATCGTCACCGACACGCACTATCCCATCCACCGCGCCGCGCCCTCCCTCGAGGACCAGTCCACACAGCTCGAGATGTTTGAGACCGGAATCAAGGTGGTGGACCTGATCGAGCCCTACGTGAAGGGCGGCAAGATCGGACTGTTCGGCGGCGCCGGCGTGGGCAAGACGGTGATCATCATGGAGTTGATCCACAACGTGGCCATGCAGCACGGCGGCGTCTCCGTCTTCGCCGGCGTGGGCGAGCGCACCCGCGAGGGCAACGACCTGTGGCTGGAGATGCAGGAATCGCACGTGATCGAGGCGGGCAATCCCGAGAAATCCCGCGCCGCGCTGATTTACGGCCAGATGACCGAGCCGCCCGGTGCGCGCCTGCGCGTCGGCCTTACCGGCCTGACCGTGGCGGAATACTTCCGCGATCAGGAAGGGCTCGACGTGCTGCTCTTCATCGACAACATTTTCCGTTTCGTGCAGGCCGGCTCGGAAGTTTCCGCGCTGCTCGGCCGCATGCCCTCGGCGGTGGGATACCAGCCCAACCTGAACACGGAAATCGGCGAGCTGCAGGAACGCATCACCTCGACAAAGAAAGGTTCGATCACCTCCGTGCAGGCGATTTATGTGCCCGCCGACGACTATACCGACCCGGCGCCGGCGGCGACGTTTACGCATCTTGACGCGACCACCAACCTGAGCCGGGCGGTGGTCGAGCGCGGCATCTACCCGGCGGTGGACCCGCTGGCCAGCTTCTCGCGCATCCTCGACCCGCGCATCGTGGGACAGGAGCACTACAACGTCGCCCGCGCGGTCAAGTCCATCCTGCAACGATACCGCGACCTGCAGGACATCATCGCCATCCTGGGCATGGAAGAGCTTTCTGACGAGGACAAGCTGACCGTGGCCCGCGCGCGCAGGATCGAGAAATTTCTGTCGCAACCCTTCTTCGTCGCCGAGCAGTTCACCGGATACCCCGGAAAATTCGTGAAGATCGCCGACACCGTGCGCGGCTTCAAAGAAATCGTCGAGGGTAAGCACGATGACGTGCCCGAGCAGGCCTTCTACATGGTCGGCACCATCGAGGACGTTCTGGCCAAGGCGGAGAAGCTGAAGTCGGGCGGCTAGCCCGGATCACGGACAAAAGCGATGGCGGCACAGACACTCACTCTCGAGCTGGTGACCCCGGAGCGGCAAGTGCTCCGCGCTGAGGTTGAAGAGGTCCAGCTCCCCGGCCGCGATGGCTACCTGGGCATCCTGCCGGGCCATGCCCCGCTGCTCACCGAGCTGGGCGCGGGGGTGCTCAGCTATCACCAGGGAGGCCAGATTCACTACGCCACCGCGCTGATGGGTTTCGCCGAAGTGCTGGGCGACCGCGTAATAGTTCTGGCTGAGGGCGCCGAGCGCGCCGAGGAAATTGACATCGAACGCGCCCGTGCGGCCAAGGAACGCGCCGAGAAACGCGTGGCCTCCCCTGCCCAGGCCGAGGTGGATTTCGATCGCGCGCAGGTTGCCTTGCAGCGCGCCCTGATCCGCCTGCAGGTCGCCGAACACGCCGGCTCGAGTGCGCTCGCCGGCCGTCCCCACGGGGATTGAAACGCGACCCTGATCCGAAGCCGTCCCCTCTCATGCCGCTCGGGCATCTAATCCATTGAGGTAGCTGATGGCTGAGATCGTGATGTATTCGACCGATTGGTGCGGCGACTGCCGCCGCGCCAAGCTCTTCCTCCGCGAGCGCAATGTTTCCTTCCGCGAAGTGAATGTGGACTTGGACGCTGATGCCGAAGATTTGATTCTCAAGGTAAACGACGGCCTGAGAAAAGTCCCGACGTTTGAAGTGGATGGCCGCTATTTTTCCTGCAGCCCGTTTGACCCCTACAAACTGTCTGAAGAACTGAAGATCCCTCTAAACTCCTAGCCCCGCTGAGCTGCCGATGGATTCTTGGAGTGCGGCGGCTTGCCGCCGCGCTTTTTCCACCGCTAGTCCAGGCCAGACCCGCGAGTCATCACCCCGGTCACCTGAAGCGAAGCATCGAGCAGCACCAAGTCAGCATCTGCTCCGGCGACCAGCGCGCCTTTCTTTCCGGCAAGTCCCAGCAATCGCGCCGGATTCAGCGTGGCCATGCAGACCGCCTCTCGCAGCGGCACTCCCAACGCCACGATGTTGCGCACCGCGCGGTCCAGCGTCAGCGTGCTTCCCGCCAGTTTTCCTTCGCGGTTGCGGCACACGCCGCCGGCGACGGTAACCTCGAGATTCCCCAGGCGGTAGTTACCGTCGGGCATCCCCGTGGCTGCGGTGCCGTCGCTTACCAGCAGGACATTCTCGAAATGCTTGGCGGCAAGCAGCAGCTCGATGGCCGGCGCGTCCACATGGACGCCGTCGGCGATGACCTCGGCGGTGACCCGCGGGTCGGTGAGCACCGCGCCCAGCACGCCGGTCTCGCGGTGGGAGAACGGCCGCATGGCGTTGTAGACGTGAACCGCGTGCCGCGCGCCGGCCTTGATGGCCTCTTTCGATTCGGCGTAAGTGGCGTCGGTATGGCCCTGCGCCACTACCACGCCAGCGGAATGCGCCACGCGGATACAGTCCAGCGCGCCTTCTAGCTCCGCCGCCAAGGTAAGGATGCGCACGCGGCCGTCTCCGGCAGCCAGAAACCGCAGCAGCGTGCTGGTGGAAGGCGGCGCCAGCCACTCGGAAGGATGCACGCCGCGGCGCGCGTCGCTGAGGAACGGCCCCTCCAGATGCATCCCCAGGATTTCCGCGGCGCACTCCGACCGCTGTGCGGGCGGCTTCTGGCCGGCGATGAATCGCGCCAGGCCTTCGAGGCTATAGCAGGTCTCTTCGGCGCTGGCCGTGACCGTGGTGGCCACCAACGAAGTTGTACCGTGCTCGGCCACGCGGCGGGTGATGGCACGCAGCGCTGCGGGCGATGCTTCCATCACGTCGTGGCCGCCAGCGCCGTGGATGTGCACGTCCACAAATCCGGGCACCACGGTTTGGCCCCGGCATTCGACTTCGCGCGCGCCTGCCGGCACGCGCACTTCGCTGCGGCGCCCGATCGCAACAATTCTGCCCTCCTCGATGACCAGGGCGGCGTCGGAGATTTCCTCGAGCGGTGTGAGCGCGCGATCGGCGTACAGGACCAGCGGAGGCACGCCTCATCCTACTTCAGAAGATTTACCGGGTCTCCGGAAAAAACCTCCGAGGCTTCTCAATGTTGAAACTCCGCCCGCAGGCCAAGGCGCGAAAGGTGCTAGAATATCCCCGTTGTTTCCCAGATGGGGAGGAGCAGGAATGGCGGATGACAAGCGGTTCGTGGCCTGGAAGCGCCACCACCGCCGGAAAAAGTCTTCGAAGGCTAAAATGAAGCTGTACGAACAGGGCAAACTGCCCTACGAGAAACTTCCCGCCCTGGCAAGAGAGTTCCTGCGGCGCAAACGCCGCTTCCTTCTGAAATCGGCCTGAGCCCGCCAGCCATCAATCGAAAGGGCATCTCTTCAAAGAAAAACAAAAAGCCAGAGACCCTGGATCAGGGTCTCTGGCTTTTTCTGTGTGAGAGGGATGCTGCGCTTTACTTGCCGGCGGTCGGCCCGCTCTTGCTCTTGGGGATGCTGATGTATCCCACCGCTTTGTTCTTGCCCACCTGGTTGACCACCAACTCGAGGGAACTGCGGCTCCCCCGGGTGTAGAAGAAGATGGGCTCGTTGACCGAGCGGTTCTTCTTTTCGAAGGTGGTGTCGTCCACACCCAGCTTGAGGGAGTAGAGGTTCTTCTTGGTGTTGGTGTCGCGGAGTTCGAGGGTGACGTCGCCAACCTTCTGCCGGTCGCCTTTGTGGTTCAGAGTGAATTCGAAGTAATCGCGCTGGCCCATGCGGCGGAGCTGGTCGATCTCCTCATGATTGCGGGCGATCAGCGTGCCCATGTCGCTGCGGGCAAGCTGCAGGTTCTGCTTGGTGGCGTCGAGGTCGGTGCGCACGCCGTTTACATTGCCGGTCAAGGCCTTCACATCGTCGCCGCTGGCCTTGGTGGCCAACTCGCCCTTGACACTCTTGACGTCGTCCTGAATGTCCGAGAACTGCTTGGAATACTGGGTGCGCAGCTCCTTGGACTGTTTGCGCTCGGAGCCGACCACCCCCTGGGTCTTTTGCACTTTCTCGTTTACCGTGGCGAGCTGGCTTTCGGTCTGCGCGCGGCTTTGCTCGCTGACAGTGAGTTGCTGCTTGAGCTGGTCCACGTTCGCGGTGAGCGTCTTGACCTGCGTGCTCACGTTTTGTTCGGCGGCGCGGCTGCTCCGTGCGGCCTCGAAGTTGGACCACAGCGCCCACACCGCGATCACTGTGGGCACCAGAACTGCCAGGATCAGCCAGCGCGGCGCTCCCGACGCTTCCTGTGTGATTTGTTGTTTTTCCTCGCTCATTTCGATTTCTCCTTGCTGCCTTACCCCATCTCCAACGGTGGCCGCTGGGGTTCTCCCGCGGCCTCCCGGCAATAAGAATGGCAAGTGGAGCGCCAAAGTACAGGTTGTCAGTTGCATGCCCCTAAGCCATTAATAAAATGCGGGTTACGGGGACTTACGGCTTTTGTCCGGTCCCCCGGGAACGAGGGCTAGCAGGCAATCTTTACTCGGTTCCGCGATTTTCTTCTGTCCGCCGCAAGCCCCGCCTAGCGGGTGACGGCCATGTTGCGCAGCACTGCGATGCGCTTCTCCAGCGGCGGGTGGGTGCTGAACAGACGGGACATCACTTCGCCCGCGCTGAACGGCGCCACGATATACAGGGAAGAAGTTGCCGGGGGCGTAGCCATGGGAATGCGCTTGTTGTACGCGCCGAGCTTTTCGAGCGCGCTGATCAGGCCGTAGGGATGGCCCACCATGCGCGCGCCGCTTTCATCCGCGGCGTACTCGCGCCCCTGCGAGAGAAACATCTGCAGGATTGCGGCGGCCAGCGGAGCGAGGAACAGGAGCAGCAGGGCGGAGATAGCTCCGCCGCCGCGGTCGTCATCGTCGCGACCGCCACGGCCGCCAAAGATCATCGCCCAGCGGCCCATCGTAGCCAGCCAGGTGATCGCGCCGGCCAGTGTCGCGGCAACCGAAGTGGTCAGAATGTCGTAATTGCTGACGTGCGAGAGCTCGTGGGCGATCACGCCTTCCAGCTCGTCGTCGTTCATGTATTGCAGCAGACCCTCAGTCACCGCCACCGAGGCGTGGCTCGGGTTTCTGCCGGTGGCAAACGCATTGGGAGCTTGTTCGGGGATCACGTGGAGCTTAGGTACTGGCAGATTGGCCTTGCCACACAGCCGTTCCATCACCGCATAGAGCCGGGGCGCTTCCTCGCGGGTCACCGGACGCGCGCCGCTCATGGCCAAGGCAATCTTGTCCGAATTGAAATAGGCCATGCCGTTCATCAGCACAGCGAAGCCCAGGGCCATGACCAGGCCGCTTTGCCCGCCGAAGGCTTGCCCGATCAAGAGCAGCACGCCGGTCAACAGCGCCAGCAGAACCGCGGTCTTAAAAGTGTTCTGTGCGTGCATGGTTGCCCCCAACTTTCTCCGGCTCTAGCGGTAACCGTGCTGCTTGTGGCAGCCAACGCGAGTCTCGGCGTCGCCCGACCTACACTTACTTAGAGGCGGCCACCGCCTGCTCAGGTACCTGCTCGAAAATGAAGCGTCCCGTTGCGGCGTCGCGGTCCACGCGCAGGTGCGCGCCCGGAAGGATTTTGCCCTCCAGGATTTCGAGCGCCAGAGGGTCCTGCACCAGCCGCTGCAAAGCGCGCTTGAGCGGACGCGCGCCATACGCCGGGTCGTAGCCCTCGTGGAAAACTGCCTGGCGCGCCGCGGGAGTGAGCTCCAGCGTGATGCCCCGGCCCTCCAGCAGCTTGGCCACGTGGTGGAGCTGCATCTCCACGATCTGTTCCAGCTCCGCATCGCCGAGCGGCTGGAACATCACGATTTCGTCCACGCGGTTCAGGAACTCGGGGCGGAAGGTGGCACGCAGCGCCTCGAGTGCCCGCTCGCGCAGGCCCACTTCATCTTTCGCTTTGCCGCTGCGCGCACCCAACTCGGCCAGCGCGGGCGAGCCTACGTTGCTGGTCATCACGATAACCGCATTGCGGAAGCTGACCACCCGGCCGCGGCCATCAGTGAGCCGCCCGTCCTCGAGGATCTGCAACAGCGCATGGAAAACGTCGGGATGCGCCTTTTCGATTTCGTCGAACAAAACCACCGCGTAGGGGCGCCGGCGAACCTGCTCGGTCAGCTGCCCGCCCTCTTCGTAGCCGACGTAGCCCGGCGGCGCGCCGATCATCCTCGCCACGGAATGCTTTTCCATGTATTCGGACATATCCAGACGCACCATGGCCTGCTCGTCGTCAAACAAAAACTCAGCCAGCGCGCGCGCCAGCTCGGTCTTGCCCACACCGGTGGGTCCCAGGAACAGGAACGAGCCGATGGGGCGGCGCGGATCGGCCAGGCCGGCCCGGCTGCGCCGGACGGCGCTGGAAACTTTGCCTAGCGCTTCGTCCTGACCAATCACGCGCTGGCGCAGGCGCTCTTCCATGGCCACCAGTTTCTGCACTTCGCCCTCCAGCAGGCGCCCGGCGGGAATACCGGTCCACTTGCTGACCACGCGCGCGATGTCTTCCTCATCCACTTCTTCCTTCAGCATGCGGCCGGACAACTGCAAATTGGCAAGCTGCTGCTGGGCCTGGACAAGGTCGCGCTCCTTGGACGCCAGCAGGCCGTAGCGGATTTCAGCCACCTTGGCCAGGTCGCCGGCGCGTTCGAAGCGCTGCTCGTCGGCCTTGGCGCGCTCGATTTCTTCTTTGAGAGTGCGCAGGCGCGTGATGGCATCCTTTTCAAGCTGCCAGCGCGCCTTGAGCCCGGCGGATTGCTCGCGCAGATCGGCGAGCGCTTCTTCGATGGCCCGGCGCCGTTCGCGCGAATGCGCGTCGGTCTCGCGCAGCAGCGCCTGCCGTTCGATTTCGAGCTGCACGATCTGCCGCTCGATCTCGTCAATCTCCACCGGAAGGGAATCGATCTGCATGCGCAGGCTGGCCGCGGCTTCGTCCATCAGGTCTATAGCCTTGTCGGGGAGGAAGCGGTCGGAGATATAGCGGTGCGAGAGCGTTGCCGCGGCCACGATGGCCGCGTCCTTGATGCGCACGCCGTGATGCACCTCGTAGCGCTCTTTGAGCCCGCGCAGGATGGCGATGGCGTCCTCGACCGAGGGCTCGCCCACCAGGACGGGCTGGAATCGCCGTTCCAGGGCCGGGTCTTTTTCGATGTGCTTGCGGTACTCGTTCAGCGTGGTGGCGCCGATGGCCCGCAACTCGCCGCGCGCCAGGGCCGGCTTGAGCATGTTCGAGGCATCCATGGCGCCTTCGGCCGCGCCCGCGCCCACCAGGGTGTGCAGCTCGTCAATAAACAGGATCACTTGTCCGTCCGAGTCAGTGATTTCCTTGAGCAGGGCTTTCAGACGGTCTTCGAACTCCCCGCGGTATTTTGTTCCGGCGATCAGTGCGGCCAGGTCCAGCGCGGCGATGCGCTTGGGACGCAGCACCTCGGGCACGTCACCGGCAACGATTCGCTGGGCCAGGCCTTCGACAATCGCCGTCTTGCCCACGCCGGGTTCGCCGATCAGCACCGGGTTGTTTTTCGTGCGCCGCGCCAGGATCTGCATCACGCGGCGGATTTCGTCGTCGCGGCCGATGACCGGGTCGAGCGAGCCGCGGCGCGCCAATTCGGTCAGATCGCGCGCATATTGTTGGAGAGCCTGGTAGCTCGACTCCGGCGCAGGTGACGTGACGCGGTGGCTGCCGCGGATGGTGGTGAGGGCTTGCAGCAACGCGTCGCGGTTCACCTGGTGGCCCGCCAGGATACGCGCGGCGGCGTCATTGCGGCCGCTGGCCAGCGCCAGCAGCAGGTGCTCGGTGGAGACGTACTCGTCCTTGAACTGCGCGGCCTCCTTGATGGCCCGCTCGAGGATTTCGTTGGCGCCGGGCGCCAGGTATTGCTGGGCCACGCCGGAAACCTTCGGCAGGCGTGCGAGTTCGCTTTCCAGTTCGCTCGCCAGCACCTCGGCGCGCACTCCCAGCTTGCCGAGCAATCCAGGGACAACTCCGTCCTTCTGCGCCGCCAGTGCGGCCAGCAAGTGCAGCGGCTCGATTTGCTGATGGCCGTGCTCCGCGGCTTGTTGCTGCGCTGCGTTTACCGCTTCCTGCGCTTTCAGCGTGAATTTGTCCAGGCGTACCATGTGGTCCTCCTCCCGGGCGATGCAACTGGCTAGAGACAAAAAGAGGGAGCCGGGTGTTGCTCCGGCTCCCTCGTCCGGCTTACTTCCCGTTCTTGATGACGCCGATCTTGATCTGCTTCGGCTTGGACTCCTCGCGCTTGGGCAGACGGACGGTCAGGACGCCATTCTTGTATTCGGCTTGCACTGCATCCATCTTGACCGTATTCGGCAGGGAGAAACTGCGGCTGAACGATCCATAGGACCGTTCGACGCGGAGATAGTTCTCTTCCTTCAGCTCTTTCTCGAACTTGCGTTCGCCGCTGAGGGTGATCATGTTGTTCTCGACGCGGACGTCGATGTCCTTCTCGTCCAAGTCAGGGAGATCGGCCTTGAGCACCAGCTCATGCTCGGTCTCAAAAATGTCCACGGCCGGAGCCCAGGCAGTGATTGCCGAGGGCGAGCGGCGGGTGCGTCCAAAGTTGTCCTCGAACAGGCGAGTCATCTCGTCCTGGATCGTGGAATAGGTGTTGTAGGGATCCCAGCGGGTCAGTGTGCTCATGTCGTTCCTCCTAAGAAGTCCAATACATCAGTCGGAGGCTAATATAAAATATGCGCGGTATGTTGTCAAGTACATTTATAGCCTTACACTAGCAAGGCAGACTTCAACATTACCTCCCTTTTTTCAATAAGATAAACGACTTTAGATAGTAGGTTTCCGGGACTGACAGCAGGATTGGATGGTCCCCGGCCTGTGTTCTCCGCTCCAAAACCACTGTCGTCGCTCCTACATCAATGCTCGCCTCCAGCAGCAACTCTGCGAACAAATGCTCGGGCATGTGGTGTGAACAGGAGCAGGTTACCAGGACTCCGCCGGGGCGCAGCAGCTTCAGGCTGCGCAGGTTGATCTCCTTGTAGCCTCGGCTGGCGGCGGGGACGCTGGCCTTGTTCTTGGCAAACGCCGGCGGATCGAGTATCACCATGTCGAAGCGGCGGCCGGCCTCGTCATATTGCTTCAGGATGTCGAAGACGTTGCCCTCACGGAAGGCCACGTTGGTGATCCCATTGAGTTGCTGGTTGTGGCGCGCAGCGTCCAGCGCTGCAGCGGACATATCCACTGCTTCCACGAGGTCGCAGTGGCCGGCCACGGTGAGCGCAAAGCCCCCATTGTAGGTGAAGCAGTCCAGGACTTCGCCGCGGGCGTAGCGCGCCGCAGCCCGATAGTTTTCGCGCTGGTCGAGGAACCCGCCCGTCTTCTGCCCGAGGAAAAGGTCGAAGCGGAATAGCACGCCGTTCATCGAGGCCACGATCTCAGCCGGTATCTCGCCGGAGAGTACGGTCACAGACTGCGGCAATCCTTCATTCAGCCGTGATTTCGGATCGTTCCTCTCCAGTATGGCGCGCGGAGAAAACAGCTCGTTGAGGATCTCAACCAGCTCCATCTTACGGCGCTCGCTGCCCTGGCTGAGGGTTTGCAGCACCAGGCAATCGCCGTAGCGGTCGACGATCACTGAAGGCAAAAGATCGCCCTCACCGAAAACCAGACGGCAGGCGCCAGTATCCGACACTACCCGCTCGCGGAAGGCCGCCGCGGCGCGAATCCTTTCCGTGAAAAAGGCCCGGTCCACGGGGACATCCTCGCGCGTGAGCAATCGCACTGCGATCTGCGAGCGGTCACTATAGAAAGCCCGGCCAAGGAATCGGCGGCGCTGGTCCACGACACGAACCACATCGCCGGCGCCGGCCTGGGCGCTGTGGATGTCGCTGCGATACACCCAGGGGTGGCCGTTGGCCAGGCGCTCAGCGCCGCGGCTGCGGACCACGACAGTTGGTTCGGCGGAGGGCAAACGCGTCTCCTTCCTCGCTGGTTCATGGTGCGCAGCGAGATTGGCTACAATAGTATGAAAGCGGAATGGTTCTGAGCGAATTCGATTACGAGCTTCCACCTGCCTGCATCGCGCAGCAGCCTCCGGCCGAGCGCGACGCCGCGCGCATGCTGGTGGTGGACCGGGCCCGGCAATCCTGGGAAGACCGCGTCTTCCGCGACCTCCCCAGCCTGCTTCTCGGCAACGAGTTGGTCGTACTGAACAACACGCGGGTGATTCCCGCGCGTTTGATTGGCCGGCGCCGTGGTGTGCGCGCGGGTGCCGCCGGCAAACACAGCGGGCAGGAATTTCTCTCCGCCGAGATCGAGGTGTTGCTGACCCGCGCCGTCGAACCCGGCATATGGGAAGCTCTGGTGCGTCCCGGACGCAAAGTGCGCGTGGGAGAGCGAATCGTCTTTGGGGATGCTTCCGTTGGCGTTCAGCTTGAAGCCGAGGTGATCGGCCGCGGAGATTTCGGCGCGCGGCGGTTGCGCCTGTCCGGAGCCACGGACCTCCCCGCGGCACTCCAACGCTTGGGACATATGCCCCTGCCGCCGTACATCAACCGCGCAGATGGGCCGCAGGACCGCGAGCGTTATCAGACTGTGTTTGCTGCGCAGCCCGGAGCGGTGGCCGCTCCGACCGCGGGACTCCATTTCACTCCCCAGGTTCTGAACAGCATCCGCGGCCGCGGCGCAGAAATCTGCGAGGTCACCTTGCACGTTGGGCCGGGAACGTTTCAGCCCATCCGCAGCGAGCGGATCGAAGACCACACCATGCACTCCGAGGGGTATGAGATTCCGGGTACATCGGCCGAGGCCATCAACCGCGCCCGCGCGGCCCATCGCCCCATCCTGGCTGTGGGAACAACTGTCGTCCGCACCCTGGAGAGCGCGGAGGGCGCGGTCCGGCCAGGCAAAGGGGAGGCGCGCATATTTATTTACCCCGGTTATCGCTTTCGACTGACGGACCAGATGCTCACGAATTTTCACCTGCCGAAGTCATCCCTGTTGTTGATGGTCTGTGCCTTTGCCGGGCGGGATCTGATGCTCGCCGCCTATCGCCACGCCATCGCCGGCGGATACCGCTTTTACAGTTATGGCGATTGCATGTTGATTCGCTAACGGAATTTCGGACCCTAGGGTCATTCTGACTCCGCCGCGACGGAGGACTCGCCGAGGCCGGTCCACCGGGTGGCCGGCCGGGTTCGCACTATCCCAAGCCTGGCAAGCAGACTATAATCACGCCCGGCACGACGAGCGGTGTCCCGCAATGCGATTTTTGATCATAAGCGACATTCACGCCAACCAGACTGCGCTCGAAGCGGTGCTGGAAGCCGCCAAGGACCGCTGGGATCGCGCGGCGTGTCTCGGCGACCTGGTGGGTTACGGCCCCGACCCCAACGAAGTAGTGGATCGCATCCGCGCGCTGGAGGCTACGGTGATCCGCGGCAACCACGACCGCGCCGGCTCCGGACTGGCCGATGCCGAGGATTTCAATCCGGTGGCCAAAGCCGCAGCGCTGTGGACCCGCGAGCAGCTCCGCCCGGAAGTCCTGACCTACCTGCAGGGGCTTCCCCCCGGCCCGCTTTCCGTGGACGGCATTACGCTGATCCATGGCGCCGTGCGCGACGAAGACGAGTACGTGCTGGCACCCGGGCAGGCGCTGGCATCGCTGCTGGAGATGCCTTCTCCCATCAGCTTCTTCGGCCACACGCACCTGCAGGGCGGCTTTTCGCTGCTCAACAACCAGTTGAAGGTATTGCAGCCGACGCCCCTGTCCGGGCAGACATTTTCGGCGCTGCAGCTTGATCCGCAGACGCGCTATTTCCTGAATCCCGGCTCGGTGGGGCAGCCCCGCGATGGCGATGCGCGCGCTGCGTTTGCAATTTGTGACCTGGACCACCATGTCGTCGAGTACTGGCGCGTGCCTTACGATCTCCATGCCGTGCAGGAGCGCATGGCGCTGGTGGGTCTGCATCCCTCCCTGATCCAGCGCCTGGCGCTGGGGCGCTGAGCGGCGCCGCGCGGCGCGACTCGGCAGAGGTTTCCGGCGATGAGCGAATCCCAATCGCGCAACTATTCCCGGGCGATTCTGGCCGGCGCGGCAATCATCCTGGTCCTGGCTGGCGCATACTTCCTGCTCGGCCGCGGCACCACGACGCCGGCGCCGGTAGCCGGCCCGGCGCTGCGCTTCGGAGAGGCCGAGCGCGCCTACTCCTCACAGATCAAGATTGCCGATTTGCAGATGAGCCGCGCCGCAAACCTGCTCAACCAGGAGGTCACCTACCTGGTGGGCAAAGTGGAGAACTCCGGCAAACGAAAGGTCCGGCAAATTGAAGTGACCGTGGAATATCGCGACCAGATTAACCAACTCGTCTTGCGTAACAAAGAATCTCTGCTGGCCCGCGGCGCTCCCCTGGGCCCCGGTGAGAAGCGCGAGTTCCAATTGAATTTCGAGAACGTGCCCAATAGCTGGAACCGCCAGTACCCGGTCATCCGCGTCACCGGCTTGCAACTCGAATAGGGCTCCGCGCGCCGCCCAGGCGCATATAATCCTCCTCCGATGATTCCAGCCGACGAGCTATCGCGGGCCTTGGGCCAACTGCTCGCGCGCGGGCAGGTGGACGTCTACGAAGACGGCCGGTTGCTCCCCGACATGGTAAGCCCGAGCCACGAGGTCACCGAGCAGGGCGGTGGCATTCTTTTGCACCTTTGGTCAGACCAGAAAAACCTGGTGCGCCGCGTCCTGGAAGTCCGCGCGGAATCTGTGGAAGAGTTGCAGCTTGACGTGCAGCGCTTCGGACGCGCCAAGCCAGGGCGCCTGGAGTTGCGCGCTCGCGCGCACGCCCTGCCACCGGTGCGGCTGACCCGTCAGAAATTTCTGGCGCGGTTCCGCCAGCTTCTGGCCGAGCAGTTTCCGGATGATGAGCTGGCCTCGCTGACCGCCGCGCCGGACCTGGAGCACTCCTTTTCCTCTTGTTATCCGCGCGGGGTGATGCAGCAGGGGCGGCGGGCCTGGGCCGTGCTGGGTGCGGCCCCGGGGGAAAGCGCGGCGACCATCGACGGCGCGCTGACGTTCGGCCTGCTATGGCTCGATTGGACCAGGGAGCACGCGGCGCGCCGCGTAGTCGAGGGACTGCGTCTGCTTCTTCCCGCGGGATCGATGGCAGTCACCGCGCATCGCTTGCAGGCGCTGGCTCCGGGCGCAAACGTCGAACTTTACGAGATCGATACGCAGCGCATGCGCGTCCGCAAGATTGATCCCAGCGATTCCGGCAACCTGGCCTCGCGTCTTATGCCGCGGCGGGAATGCGACCAACTTCTCGCCGCCGCCGCGGCGCCGGCCGCGGCCCTCCGCGCGCTGGTGCCGGAAGCCGCGCCCTTCGTCGATGCCGTGGTCATCCCCGGAGTGCGCGAAGTTGCCTTTCGTTTTCGCGGGCTCGAGTTTGCTCGCTGGCGCAATGGCGCGCTCTTCGCCATCCGCGCCGACGGGCGCATGGAGCCCTCCGCGCCGGATGCCGCGGCGCTGCGCAAACGGCTCGAGCAGATCGCCACCCATCGCCGGGCGGCAGCGAGTGCCACTAACCATCCCTTGTACCGCGCGCAAGGAGAGCGCTGGCTGGAGAGCCTCATCCTCGCCGATCCCGCCAAAGTCGAGCCGCGCCTTGATCCCCGCTTTGTCTATCCCCAGGTCCCGGCCTTTGCTTCCTCCGACCGCGCCGTCCTGGACCTGCTTGGCGCCACGCGCGACGGCCGCCTGGTGGTGATCGAGCTGAAGGTCAACGAAAACATCCAGCTTGTCGTGCAGGCGCTCGATTACTGGCTGCGCGTCCGCCACCACCAGCGCGAGGGCGACTTCGAAAGCCTGGGCTATTTCTCTGCGCTGCCGCTTCAGCACAAGGCTCCGCTGCTCTATCTGGTCGCTCCGGGGTTCCGTTTCCATGCTTCGATGGAAATTCTATTGCGCTATCTTTCTCCGGAGCTGGAAATGATGCGGGTGGGTTTGAACGAGAACTGGCGGGAGGGAGTTAAGGTGGTTTTCCGGAAGTAGCTCGATGGAGAAATTCTCAGTTTCGCCTGCTGGCAAAAAACGCCGCTAAAAAAAAGAAGCAGCCTTGGCAGAGCCAACGCTGCTTCTCGGGGTGTGTCTTGGGTATGGAACGTTACTGTATATGATGCACTATTTGCGGGCAGGTTGTCTCTAATTTTTTGGAAGGTGCAACGGCAGCGGCATGGCCCCCGCGCGGTCGCACCTGGCGGGGCAGGGTCCTCAGTAAAAGAGGTACTTCCGCCACTTCTCGTCGTGGCGGCCGATCAGCCGCATGAGTTGCCGCGAGGTGTGCAGAGTGAACGGCCGCGGGCGGCGTTGCAGGCGGATCCCCGCCTCCTCCGGCGTGCGATCTCCCTTGCGGTTGTTGCAATCGTAGCAGCAGGCCACCAGGTTTTCCCACGAAGACGGCCCGCCGCGCGACCTCGGCATCACGTGGTCCAGCGTCAACTCCGACGAGGAGAACTGCTTGCTGCAGAACTGGCAGGTATTCCGATCTCGCAGCAGAATATTCTTCCGCGAGAGCGCCCGGCTCTGCTGCGGGATGTGCCGGTAGGAGAGCAGGCGGATTACCGACGGCACGGCATGGGCTTGCGCCGCCGAATGCACCTGAGCATGGCTGGACTCTTCAACTTGGGCGACGCCCTTCAGCATCAGGATCAGAGCCCGCCGGACCGCGGTCACGTGGATGGGCTCGAAGGTTGAGTTCAGAACCAGGACGGGTTCCTGGAGCACAGAGCGGCGCGCCGGGGGATCGGGCATCGCGCCCACTGCCGGCCTGGCGGCCGCGGTGTGAGTCTTGGGCCGGGGACGCAGCTCCCCTGCTAATTCTGGGCCGTATCGTTTCTTTCCGCTCTTTCCGCGAAATAGCATCTGAAATCCTTTAGATGCCTATTCTCATCACGCCGGACGCTTTGCCGGCACTATCCGCTACCCCCAAGGCTCCCCCTCTCCCTGGTCTGCTGGTCCCCCGCCGATTGGAAGTCGGCCCAGCGGTCTACGACTCGGGCCACGGTAAGGCAAAAAACACTCTTGGCCCCCCCGTGGCGCAGGGCCCTGGAGCAGGCGTCCAAGGTAGCCCCGGTCGTAAGTACATCATCTACCAGCAATACCCGCAAGTTGTCAATTCGTGCTCCCTCCCGCGCCTCATAAGCACCACGGACCGTCCGCCAGCGTTCCTGGCGGGAGAGCCGGAGTTTGTCCGGGCGAGGCTTGGTGCGCACCAGGAGTTCAGAGCGCATCTCGAGGCCCAGCCGTCGGGCCAGGGGGCGCGCCAGGAGCTCGGCCTGATTGAAACCGCGCTCGCGCAAGCGGGCCGGATGCAGCGGTACTGGTACCACGATGTCCACCGGGAAACCCTTGGCATTGCGAGCGAAAACCTCTGCCAGCCGGGCACTGAACCAGTTTGCCAGCGGCCGCACGGCTTCGTATTTCAACAGCATGATTGCGCTGGTCATGGCCGGGTCGTAAGCCGCAAAGCTCCGCGCACGGTCAAAGCCGTAGATTCCCCGCCGGCAGAGCTGGCAGCGAGGCGCCACCGGACTTGCCGCCAAGACCGCCGGCACGGGGCGCCCGCAGATTTCACAGAGGGGATCTTTGAGCGGCAAGAACGATTCGAGGCACAGGGAGCAAACCGGCAGGCGCGTGGCCTCGGCATACAGCCCGCCGCAGACGCGGCACTCCGCAGGGAAGACTACGCCCAGCAGCGCACCAGCCGCCTCGCGGAGTCCCGGCCACATGGCACGCGACGCTTTGCCTCGGTCTGCCACAGCCTGCCTACATTCGAATTACAGTGAAGCCAGAGGGAAGAACGGAATGCTTATTTACCACATTGTGAACGAAAAAAGATGAGTATCTGTGGGGAGGCAGGCCAGCGTGAGCGGGGCCGCGGAGTGCTACAACTGTCCCTGCTCGTGCTTTTCCTGGCAGACCAGGCAGTAGCGCGTCCAGGGAACGGCCTCGAGCCGCTTCTGCTGGATCTCGCTTTGGCAGTTCACGCACAAGCCGAAGGTTCCTTCCCTCAGGCGCGCGATGGCGGAGTCGATCAATTGCAGGGTAATCCGGTCCGTGTCGGTCTGGCCAAAAAGAAATTCTTTGGTGTAGGAATTCGCGGCCTTGTCGGCGAGGTCCACGGTGGTGTCCTCATCGGCTGTGCGGCCGGCTTCCTCCGAGCGGGCGATCGCTTTGAGAAGCTCCTCACGGCGGGCTTGCAACTTCTTTTTGAAGTATTCCGATCGCTTCTTATCCATTCTTATCCGTGGCCGGTGACACAGTCGGCTCCAACTACTGGCAACAAAACGTCAGAGTCTACACACTTGGCCACGGGCTGTCAATTCTTGCTGCTCACTGCGGCTGCGTGGAATTGATTTCAGAAAAAATACCACCGTGGCCAGGCAGAGCCCCTTGGAAATAAAGGGGTGAGTCGCGTATACTTGGGGATTGCCCACTGGCCAAGCGACGCGGCTGTAGCATCTGCAGTGCCGCGCAGACCGGCCGGACGGCGGAGAACACACCATGAAACCTGGCATCCATCCCGATTACCACGAAATCACCGTGGCCTGTGCCTGTAGCCACACCTTCAAGACCCGCTCCACTTTCAAGGGCAACCTCCTGCGCGTGGAGATCTGCTCCAGCTGCCATCCCTTCTTCACCGGCAAGCAGAAGCTGATTGACACCGCCGGCCGGGTCGAGCGCTTCAACAAGAAGTACGCCGCACTAAAGACAGCAAAGAAAGCCTGAGCGTTGGCGCCGCCCGCGCGCGCCGGTGTACACTGCGGCGTGGCTATGGCCTCCATGTCTTCGACTCCTGCCGGCGCCGCACCGGGAATTCAGGTAGAGAGCGCGCCGCCACAGGTGACCCTGCGCAGCTACTTTCCGCAGCCCTACGATTCCGCCATCGCCGCGGCGCGCACCTGCTATTCCCCGCGGATCATCGCCGCCGCGGAGATCACCGAGAAGCAGCGCCTGACCATCGGCGCGGCTACGTTTTACGGCGGCCACCACACCGTTTTCCAGCACGCCCACTTCGAGTTCGGCCTGGAGAACGTCAGCCGCCAGTTCGTCTGGTCGTTCCTCCACGCGCATCCTTTCTACAACTCCGAGCAGCAGTCGCAACGCTACGTCCGCCAGGACCGCGCGCGGGCCTGGATGCCTCCGGCCGGCGAGCGCTTCGGCGCGAGTGAACGCGCCATCTACGAAGCAGCGGTGGCCCGCGCCTGGAACTACTACCGCGAAATCACCGCTCTGCTGCAGCCCGACGCGCATGAAATCCTCGCTGACATCTGGCACCTCGGCGCGATGTCCCACGCCAAGCGGCGCGATAAAGTGGAGCGGCAGGCGGAAAAGCGCGCCTTCGAGATCGCGCGTTATGTCTTGCCTGTCGCCGCGCACACCACCATGGTGCACACGCTCTCCGGCATCGTCCTGCACCGGCTGTGGAGGATGCAGGCGGCCTCGGACACGCCCACCGAGGCGCGCGCGGTGATCGGAGAGATGGTCGCGCGGGTGCGCGAGGTGGACGCGGGGTTCTTCGAACGTTTCGACAATGCGCCGCTCGAGGATTTGCCCGAATGGCGCCTGCCTGCCGCCGATGGCGACGCCTTCGCGCGCGAGTTCGACGCCGGGCTCGAGGATCGCACCTCGAAGCTGGTGGATTATTCCGCGCGCGCGCCCGAAGTGATGGCCGATGCCTACCGCGCCGTGGTCGGTTTGACGCGCGAGGCCTGCTCCGACAGCGAAGCCATCGACCGGCTGCTGAATCCGGCGCGAAACCCCTACCGCTTGCAAACCCTCAACATCGGCGTTCACGCGCCGATGATGCGCGCGCTGCAACACGCCAGCTACACCTTCGCCAAAAAAATCAGCCACACCGCGGACAGCCAGGACCAACGCCATCGCCTGGTGCCCGGTTCGCGCCCGCTCCTCACCCTGGCCGACACCCGCGAACCCGACGCCGTCCTGCCCATGCTCATCCGCAATAACTCGCGCGCCCGGGAGATCTTCGAGCGCGCCATGGCCGACGCCTGGGCGGCGAAGAATGAACTGCTCGCCCGCGGCGTGCCGCTCGAGTTTGCTCTCTATCTGTTGCCCAACGCCAAGGCCGTACGGCTGGTCGAGACTGGATCGCTCCTCCACCTGCTGCACAAGTGGACCATGCGCACCTGCTTCAACGCCCAGGAAGAGATTTATCAAACTTCGATGGAAGAGATCGAACAGGTGCGCGCCGTGCATCCCGGGCTGGCCCACCACCTGGGCCCGCCGTGTGTCCTCCGCGCGGGGATCACTACGCCCATCTGCACCGAAGGCTCGCACTTCTGCGGCGTCAAAGTGTGGCTCGATTTCCCTAACACGCCGCGGCGGATTTAGGCCCAGTGACCAAACGCGGCAGCATCGTTTACTACCTGTCGGCTTGGGTTTTCGGCTGTTTTTTCACGAGCGCTCTGGTTGGATTCTTCGGCCGCGAGCATATGATTCATTTCGAAAAATATCCTGCTTCCGACCCGGTTCGAGACTTTCTCAGCGTGTTCCTGACATTTCTGGTGACGGGCGGCGCCAGCGCGCTCGTTTTCGGCTTCCTTCTGCGGTGGACGATGGTTCGCTTCAAGTGCTTGCGTGCCGCCCAGTGGATTGTGGCTGGCGCATCCATTTCTCTTCCTCTGTGCTACCTGGTTGCAAAAATTGGTCCTCTGCTCCTTCGGGGAAGCGCGCACCGCCCCGAGTGGCTTGGAGTGAGCGAATTGATCATTCTTGCAGGGCCGGGTATTGCCTTTGACAACGGCCCCCTTCTAATTGTTCCTGCGGGGGCGCTGACAGCCTCTGTTCTATTCCTGGTGAACCGCGCATTTGATCCCAGGCAATCCCCTGGGGCGTAGTGCGTCAGCTTGAAATCACGGATGGATAAGAAACTTTGCCGCGACAACAGACAAAAGCTGCTAGGCTTGGCCGCATGCCCAGAGTGATTCTCGGCGTAATCTGCGGCCTGGCGTTCGGCGTGCTGGATATCGCCATCATGCTGCCGATGTCATTTCCCGACAAGAAAGCGGCCATAGCCGGAGCATTCTTCGACCGTTTCGCCATTGGGTTCTTGATTTGTGTTGCTGATTTGCCTTGGCCTGGTTGGGTGATTGGCCTGGTGGTCGGGCTGCTGATCAGTCTTCCGAGCGCGATTATTACCAAGGCTTATCCGCCCATTCTAGGTTTAGGGGCTCTGGGCGGAATCATCATTGGCATTGTCAGGGCAAAGTTTGCACGCTGACTTTCCGTCCTATCCGCGCCGGGCTCGGGTTTGACACTTCCCGCCGTCAGCGCGTATCCTGAGTGCAGTAGAATTTCAAATGTTCGCCGCATTTTATTAGCTCCACCGCCCACGGCCCGGCCCTCTCGGACCGCCGCCCATCGTTCCGCTTACACGAGTCTCGAGTTTCGCTTTTCGGCTCCATCGAGGTTTTGCCATGTCAACGCTCTACGACAAGCTGGACCAGATCGAAACGCGCTACGAAGCGCTGACCCAGGAGCTTTCCACTCCGGGGGTGGCGTCGGACTCCGCGCGGTTCCAGAAAATCGCCCGCAACCACTCCGAGCTTGGCGAAATCGTGGCCAAGTACCGCCAGTGGAAAGAAATCGAGAAGGGCCTGCGCGGAACCAAGCAAATGCTGATCGAGGCGGAAGACCCGGAGATGAAGCAGCTCGCCCACGACGAGGAGCGCGAGCTCACCGGCCGGCGCGAGGCGGTCGAGAACGAGCTGAAGCGCCTGCTGGTGCCCAAAGACCCCAACGACGAGAAGAACATTATTCTCGAAATTCGCGCCGGAACCGGCGGCGACGAGGCCGCGCTCTTCGCCGCCGAGCTGTTTCGCATGTATTCGCGCTACGCGGAGATCCTCGGCTGGCGGGTCGAAGTGCTGGACAGTTCGCCCTCATCGCTCGGCGGGCTGAAAGACATCACTGCTTCTATTTCCGGCAAGAAGGTCTACTCAAAGTTGAAATACGAGAGCGGCGTGCACCGCGTGCAGCGCGTCCCGGAGACTGAGCAGCAGGGCCGCGTGCACACTTCGGCGGCAACGGTCGCCGTCCTGCCCGAAGCGGATGAGATCGAAGTGAAAGTCGACGCCAAAGACTTGCGCATCGACACCTTCTGCTCCTCCGGGCCGGGCGGCCAGTCGGTGAACACCACCTACTCCGCCGTGCGCATCACCCACCTGCCCACCGGGATGATCGTCTCCTGCCAGGACGAGAAGTCCCAGATCAAGAACCGCGAGAAGGCCATGCGCGTCATGCGCGCGCGGCTCTACGAGCTGGAGCGGGAAAAGCAGCACGAGGCCATCGCTGCCGAGCGCCGCGGGCAGATCAAGTCCGGCGACCGCTCGGAAAAAATCCGCACCTACAATTTTCCGCAAAATCGAGTTACCGACCATCGCATCGGCCTCACCCTCTACCAGCTCAACCTGGTGATGGAGGGCAGGCTCGCGCCGCTGGTGGACGGGCTGGTGACGCACTACGAGTCCGAGCGCTTGCAGCAAGAGCTGACAAAGGCCTGAGGCCTTCTCCGCCCGCCGGCCTTGGTCTGCCGATGAACGTCCGCACCTCATTGACGGAAGCGCTTGCCCGCCTCGAGGCGGCAAACGTCCCTTCGCACACGCTGGCCGCCGAGCTGCTCCTGATGCACGTCCTCGAGCGCGACCGCGCCTGGCTCTACGCGCACCCCGAGGGCTCGCTGGATGATGCTGCCGCGGAGCGGTACTTCGCTTTGGTTACGCGCCGCGCCGCGGGAACGCCCACGCAGTATCTGACCGGCCGGCAGGAATTCTGGGGACTCGAGTTCGAGGTCGCGCCGGGCGTGTTGATCCCGCGGCCGGAGACTGAGCACGTCATCGAGGTCGCTCTCGAGCGCTTGGGACTTCGCGGCTCCGCTGCTCGCGGCGGCGCCGCGGCGCAGGATCACCCCTTGCGGATTGCCGATGTCGGAACCGGTTCAGGATGTCTCGCCGTTTCCCTGGCGCGGGAAATTCCTGATGCGCGCGTGTGGGCCACGGACATTTCCTCCACCGCGCTGGGCATCGCCCGGCGAAACGCGGCGCGGCACGGCGTCGCCGAGCGCATCGAATTCCTCGAGGCCAGCCTGCTCACGCCCCTGCGGGCTGGCGGGTCTGCGGCCGCAGCCGCTCCGCTCGACCTGGTGGTCAGCAATCCGCCTTACGTAGGACGCAGCCAGAGGGAGATGCTTCCGGTGGATGTCCGCGAACATGAGCCGGAAGAAGCGCTGTTCGGTGGCGAGAGCGGGGAAGAGCTTTATGCGCCACTGCTCGAGCAGGCCGCGCAGGTGCTGCGTCCCGGCGGTGTCGTGGTGGTGGAGTTGGGTTACGGCGCGCTCGACCGCGTCCTCGATCTGGTCGGTTGTTCGTGGACTCGCGCCGCGGTCACCAATGACATGGCCGGCATCCCTCGCGTCCTGGCCGCCGAACGGGCATAGCAGGCGCCTCACAAATTTTCGCGCGGGTGGGCGGCGGGAAGCAGCGGTGTGGGAATAGAATAAGGCCAATGCCGAAACTGGCCAGCTTCCGCGCCAAGCGGGGATCTGTAACTCCCGCTCCACCGGCTTCTCCAGACCTCTCGCAAACTTCCGCCGCGATTCTTCACGTGGATATGGACGCCTTCTTTGTTTCCGTCGAGCTGCTCGATCGTCCCGAGCTGCGCGGCAAGCCGGTGGTGGTGGGCGGGCAGCCCGACCAGCGCGGCGTGGTCTCCGCCGCGAGCTACGAAGCGCGGCGCTACGGCATCCATTCGGCCATGCCGCTGCGCACGGCGGGGCGGCTCTGCCCGCACGCTGTGTATCTCGAGCCGCGCCACAAGCTCTACGGGCAGTGGAGCGACCGCATCGCCGCGATCCTGGCAAAATTTTCTCCCGTAGTGGAGATGGCCTCGGTGGACGAGGCGTATCTCGACTTGGCGGGCACGGAGCGCCTTCTCGGCCCGCCGCTTGCCGCCGCACACAAACTCCGCGAAGAAATCCGTACAGCGACGGGACTGCCATCCTCGATCGGCCTCGCCGCCACGCGGCTGGTCGCCAAGGTGGCATCCGATCAGGCCAAACCCGCCGGGCTGCTGTGGATCCCCGCAGGAAGCGAAGCCGCATTCCTCGCCCTGCTCGCTGTGCGGAAAATTCCCGGCATCGGCCCGGTGACCGAGAAAGCGTTGCGCGGTCTGGGCATCGAAACGGTGGGCCAGCTCGCCGCGGTGCCGCTTGAAAAACTTGAGATGGTCTTCGGCCAGTGGGGCAGCGCGCTCTATCGCAAAGCGCGCGGCGAGGATGCCTACGAATTCTTCGTCGATGCGGAGCCTAAATCCATCTCGCAGCACCACACTTTCGGAGAAGACACCGGCGACGCCGAACAGATCGAGGCCATGCTGAGTCATCTCTGCCAGAAAGCCGGCAAGCGGCTGCGCGACGCGGGATTGCACTCCGGGACGATCACCCTGATGCTGCGTTATGCCAGCTTCGTGACCATCACCCGCGCGCGCACTCTGTCCTCGCCTACCAGTCTCGACCAGGAAATCCTTGCCGTGGCTCGCTCCCTTCTCGCCAGACATCGCGACACAAAGCGTAAGGTGCGCCTGGTGGGCATCGCGCTCTCCGGGCTCGCCGCCGGAGAGCAGCAACTCGATCTGCTGGACGGCGAGCGCCGCGAGAAACTCGAAAAGCTGGCCCGCGCTTCAGACCGTCTTCGCGAGCGCTTCGGCTTCGGCAAGATCCAGCTCGGCGGCTCGCTACGCGCGCCCGCGGATGCGCCAGAAAAGGACTAGCCTACCGGCCCGGCTGGTCACTCCGGCCTGCTCTGTCGTAAACTTACCGTTCTCATGTCCTCTCCCTCCTCTTCACCGCGGGTGACGCAGCGCATCGACCGCGGGACCAAAAGTTTGCGGAGCTTTTGGAGACGCGTCACCGAAGGCATTGAGCTGCAAGACCTCTGGTCGCAGTTCCGCTCGGAAGCGCGCTCCAGCTACGGCCTCTATTCCCGCGATGTCGACTGGGAAGGAATCGAGCAGGGTGAAAAATGGAATCGGCCCTTCCGCATCGCCTGGGCGTTGTTCAGCACGATGCTGATGAAGCTTTCTCCGGTGCGCCGGGTGTTGCTTTTACTCGCTCTGGTCCTGCTGTTTCTCCCCTTGGGAGTTCCGACCAACCATGGCGGCTTGACCATCGAGTTTCCCTGGCATGACTTCGGCGTGGTGCTTGTCTTTGTGCTTCTGGCACTCGAGCTGGCCGACCGTGTGACTATGAAGCGCGACCTCGAGATTGCCCGCGAGATCCAGCGCTGGCTGGTTCCCGAGTCGCCTCCCAGCGTGCCGGGCGTGGACATCGCCTTCTTCACCCGCCCGGCGAATACCGTGGCTGGCGACTACTACGACGTTGTCCCCCGTGCGGCTTCAAATGGGCGGAGTGAGCGGCTGCTCGTGGTTGTCGCCGACGTCGCCGGCAAGAGCGTGCCCGCCGCGATGCTGATGGCGACGTTCCAGGCCAGCCTCCGGTCGCTCGAAAGCACCGGCATCGAGTTCTCGGAGCTGGTCCGCGGGCTGAACAGCTACGCCTGCGAGAACAGCTTGAACGGCCTGCGGTTTACTACGGCGTTTCTCGCTGAGCTGAACCTGGCCACAGGAGAAATGATTTACACCAGCGCGGGGCACAATCCGCCGCTGTTGCGCCGCTCCGCCGGAGTCATCGAGCTCCTGGAAATAGGCGGAGTGCCGTTTGGAATTGAGGCGGATGAAAAGTATCCGGTCGGCCGCGTGCAGCTCGGTGCGAACGACTTGCTGGTTGTTTACACCGATGGCGTGGTCGAAGCGGTCGACGAGAGGAACGAAGACTATGGCGTTGACCGCCTCGCCGCTTTGCTTGTCGCCACGCCCCCGGGGGAGTCTGCCGGCGCAACCCTGGCGCGACTCACCGCCTCCCTGGATTCCTTTGTCGGTGCCGCACGCCAGCACGACGACATCACCTGCCTGCTTCTTCACCGGCAATAACCCCGGCTTGTTCCCCGCATCGGCGTGCCGGATAATCACCACATGGCTCCCCGCGAGCTCGCCGAGCACATCTGCCGCGTACTGCATGCCGCCGGACACCAGGCCTACCTGGTGGGCGGCTGCGTCCGCGATCTGCTGCTCGCGCGCGAACCGGACGATTACGATGTTTCCACCGATGCCACGCCGCAACACGTGCTCGAGCTTTTCCCGGGCAGCATCACCGTGGGCGCGAAGTTCGGCGTCATCCTGGTGGTGGATGGGGCCGGCGGAGAAGAGCGCGGCGCGCAAGTAGAAGTGGCCACTTTTCGCAGTGACCTGGGTTACTCCGATGGACGCCATCCTGATGGCGTGGCATTCTCCTCCAGCGCCGAGGAAGACGTGCGCAGGCGCGACTTCACCATCAACGGCCTGCTGATGGACCCGCAGACCCGCGCGGTGACCGACTTCGTCGGCGGCCGCGCGGATATCCAGGCGCGTATCATCCGCGCCATTGGAGACCCGGCGCAGCGTTTCGCCGAGGACAAGCTGCGCATGCTCCGCGCCGTGCGCTTCGCCGCGCGTTTCGGTTACACCATCGAGCCTGCTACTCTCGCCGCCATCGCCGCCCACGCGGCGCTGATCCGCGTGGTCTCCGCCGAACGCGTTCGCAATGAGCTCACCTGCATACTCACCGAGGGCGCGGCGCGGCGTGGCTTCGAGCTTCTGGATCAGACCGGCTTGCTCCAGGCGGTGCTGCCGGAAATCGCGCGGCTGAAGGGAGTCGAGCAGCCGCCGCAGTTCCATCCCGAGGGCGACGTGTGGACGCATACCCTCCTGCTGCTCGAAAAGCTGCCCGCGGAGGCGTCGCCAACTCTGGCTTGGGGCGCCTTGCTGCATGACGTCGGCAAGCCGCCGACTTTTTCGCCGCCCAGCGGTCCGGGCGACCGCATCCACTTCAACGGTCACGCCGAAGTGGGCACGCGCATGGCCGAGGAAATCACCAAACGCCTGCGATTTTCCGGCGGCGAATCCATGCAGGTGGCGGCACTCGTCTCCAGCCACATGCGCTTCATCGACGCGCTCGACATGCGCCCATCCACGTTGAAGAGATTTGTTCGTCTGCCACGCTTTGACGAGCACCTCGAGCTGCACCGCATCGATTGCCTGTCCAGCAATGGAAAGCTGGATACCTACGATTTCGTCAGGCGCTTCCTGGCAGAGACGCCGCCGGAGATCGTGCGGCCCCCAAAGCTCATCACCGGCACGGACCTCACCGCGCTGGGCCTCCAGCCGGGGCCCCGTTTTCGAGAAATCCTAGCGGCTGTGGAAGAGGCGCAGCTCGAAGGTCAGATCGCGACTCGCGAGGCGGCCATGCAACTTGCTCGAACCCTGGTTGAAAAGGGCGGCTCTGGAATGGAGAAGAATGCCAAAGCCGGGGAATGATCTTCCTGATAGAAGCAGAGAAAGGGCCCAATTTCCGCGTTGGATGAGGCGATTGGCTCGTTGCATTACGACTGATAGATTATAAGAATATAATACTAAAAGGCTTAGAGTGGCCTCACTTCTTTAGTGGAGTGTGCTAAGATGTGTTGCTGATATCGCTGTAGCTATTTGGAACCAACTGCTGTACAGGTGCATCTAACCCATCTATGCTCTCTCTTCCTCTTTGACAAGAGAGCCACCCGAGGTAAGGTGAGGTTATGGCCGATAAGCCTACGAAGATTCCATCGGAATTGCCGATCCTCCCAGTGCGCGACACCGTGCTGTTTCCCGGCGCTGTGCTGCCGCTGACGGTAGGACGCGAAAGTTCGCTCTCCCTTCTCGACTCGCTCCACGGCGAAGAGAAGATCATCGGCGTGGTGGCCCAGCTCGATCCCCGCGTCGAGGAACCCAGCGGCACCGACCTGCATTCGGTGGGCACAGCGGCCAAGATCCATAAGATGGTGCGCATGCCCAACAACACCGTGGTGGTGTTCCTGGAAGGGTTGCAGCGCATCCGCATCCCCGAGATCGTTGGTTTCCGCCCCTTTCTGCGCGCGCGGATTGAAACCCAGGACGACATGGTCGGACAGGCTGACCCTGAACTGACCGCGCTGTTGCGCCAGGCTCAGGAGCTGTTCCGCGACGTGGTCGGCCGCTCGCCGCAGCTCTCCGACGATTTGCAGGCTGTGGTGATGAACATGGACGAGCCCAGCCGGCTGACTGACTTTATCGCCGGGACGCTGCCCTCGCTCTCCACCCTGCTGCGCCAGGAGCTGCTGGAAACTTTCAGCGTGCGCAAGCGCCTGGAGACGCTGATTCGCGAGCTGAGCAAGGAAGTTGAGGTGCTCGAGCTGCGCAGCAAGATTCAGGAGCAGGTGCAGGAGCAGGTCAACCAGAACCAGCGCGAGTACCTCTTGCGCGAGCAGCTCAAGGCCATTCAGAAGGAACTGGGCGAATTCGACGACGTGCAGTCGGAAATCGAAGAGCTGCGCGCCAAAGTGGAAGCGGCGGGGATGCCCGCGGAACCCAAGAAGGAGTCCGACCGCGAGCTGAAGCGGCTCTCGAAAATGCAGCCGGCCTCCGCCGAGTACATGGTCTCGCGCACCTACCTGGACTGGATGACCACCCTGCCGTGGTCCAAGTCCTCGGGCAGCGCGGACATTGATATCGCCAAGGCGCAAGCCATCCTCGACGAAGACCATTACGACCTGGAAAAGGTCAAGCAGCGCATCCTCGATTACCTGGCGGTGAAAAAGCTGCAGCCGGCCATGAAGGGACCCATCCTGTGCTTTGTGGGGCCTCCCGGCGTGGGCAAGACTTCGCTGGGAAAATCCATCGCCCGGGCTCTGGGGCGGAAATTCGCGCGCATCTCGCTGGGCGGGATGCACGACGAGGCGGAAATCCGCGGCCACCGCCGCACATACATCGGCGCGCTGCCGGGGCAGCTCCTGCAAGGCATCCGCCGCGCGGAGACCAACGACCCGGTATTCATGCTCGACGAAGTGGACAAGCTCGGCCGGGATTTCCGCGGCGACCCCTCGGCGGCGCTGATGGAGGTGCTCGACCCGGAGCAGAACGCCACCTTCCGCGATCACTACCTGGACGTGCCGTTCGATCTCTCCAAGGTGATCTTTATCTGCACCGCCAACTGGATGGATCCCATCCCCGAACCGCTGCGCGACCGGATGGAGATCATCGAGCTGCCCGGCTACAGCGAGGATGAAAAGATCCACATCGCCAAAAAGTATCTGATCCCCAAGCAGGCCAGCGAGCACGGCCTGAAGAACGGCGAACAGATCGAATTCACCGACGAAGGGCTGCGCGAGATTATCCATTCGTTTACGCGCGAGGCCGGAGTCCGCAACCTGGAGCGCGAGATCGCCACGCTCACGCGCAAGCAGGCGCGGCGTATCGCCGAGGGCAAGACGGAAATGCTGGTGGTCACGCCCGAGGTGGTGCGCGAGTCGCTCGGCGTGCCGAAGTTCCGCACCGAAAAAGAGGTCGAGGAGCGGGTCACCCGGCCCGGAGTCTCCGTCGGCCTGGTGTGGACGCCGGCCGGCGGCGACATCGTTTTTATCGAAGCCTCGCGGATGCGCGGGGGCAAGCAGTTCACCATGACCGGAAGCCTGGGCGAAGTCATGCAGGAGTCCATGAAGGCGGCGCTCACCTGGGTGCGCTCGAATGCCGACCACTACGGCATTGACCCGGACTTTTTCAAGGATCAGGACATCCACATTCACGTCCCGGCCGGCGGTGTGCCCAAGGACGGGCCGTCAGCGGGCGCGGCGATGGTGACTGCGCTGGTCAGCTTGTTGACCGGACGCCCGATTCGCAAGCGCGTGGCCATGACCGGAGAGGCGTCGCTTTCCGGCGTTGTGCTCCCAGTCGGTGGCATCAAGGAAAAAGTGCTCGGCGCCAAACGCGCCGGAATTCGGGAGATCATCCTGCCCGCCGAGAACGAGCCAAACGTGAAGGAAGACCTTCAGCCGCACATCCTGGAAGGGTTGACGCTGCATTATGTGCGCAGCCTGGACCAGGCCGTCGAAGTGGCCCTGGGGAAATTCGACACCACAACCCGCGAGCCTGTGCCCACTCCGCCGCAAGCGCCGGCGCCGAAAGTCACGCCTCCTCCGGTGCACTAACCGCCCGGCGGAAAATCACCCGCAAATAAAAAAGGCCTGGTGAGTCCCCGCAGGGACTCACCAGGCCTTTTGCTTTCTCGCGGCTTACTCGAGAGTTTTCTGGAGCTGTGCGTCGAGCGCCGAGGTGATGCGCGCCACCGTCTCTTCGAGGTGCGCCCGAGTGGTGGCGTCGGTGACTTTAGGCGTCCCCAACAGCGTGCGTATCCTGCCCCGCAGCGCGACCAGGCTGGCACGCGCCAGCGTGGTGGCATCTTCGGGGGCGCGCGGCGTGGGTGGCGCCTGCAGGCTGATCCCGACCGGCGGCGACCCGCCTGGCGCGGGCGCCGGCCTCAACAGCAGGTGAGTGAGCTGCTTGAGTTGCTCGCGTTGCAAGCCGCGGCGGATGGGGGAGATGCGCGGCGTCGCAGCGTCGAGCTCGGACCAGATCGCGCCGTCCAATCCGTGGAACAGGTCGGCCATGGTGAACACTTTCTCGTTGGGGACAAAGCGCAGCTCGTTGTCGGCCACACGTCCAAGAAGGACGGGGTGATAGAGACGGCTCAGCACACCGCGTTGCAGCGCGAGCACCTGCTCGAGCCACGGATAGTCGATGCGCTGCGCGGTGAAGTAGGCCTGCACGTCGAGCCCAGGCAGGCGTTCTATGGCCAGATGGTTGAGGACGCTCGGCGAAATCTGGAATGCTTTTTCGCTGAAGGCGTTCACTCGCAGAAATTCCAGCGCTTCACGTTGTTTTGCGGCGGGCACCGTTGTGTACGGCGCACGGCCGTTGGGGTCGCCGACGTGGTCGCGGTAGTGGTAAATCCCGCCGATAAATTTCGAGGAAGTAAGCAAGGCGCGGTTGTATTCGCGCAGCCCGCGGCTGGCCGCGCTGCGCATGATCTGGTAACCCTCGCCCGGCCTCGCCAGCTTGGTGTCCAGGGATTGCCACAGCTCCTGGATGATGGCCACGCGGGTGCGAAAGTAAGCCAGCGGGTCGGTGCCCTGGTCGAACTGGTTGACCAGAGGATCGATGGCCAGCGGAGAGTAAGTGCCGAGGGCGTCTTCGTCGGTGCCGTAGGCCAGCTCCGGTGTGGCTGCGCGCGAGGCGATCTTTCCTATTGCCGCCTTTTCGTCTCCGTCCACCTGAGAATACGCGTACTCGATGGCCCAGTAGTCATACGGCCCCAGTGTGGTGGGCAGGAAGTGGCCCTGCTTTTCACCCTTGCCGGCGAGGACCAGGGGGTTGTAATCCATCACCGAGCCGGACTGTCCGCGCTCTTCGGTGAGGGCGACATTATTCAACTCCTCAGCTTTGAGCAGCGTGCTGGCGTGGAAGTTGTGGCGCAGGCCGAGCGTGTGGCCAACCTCGTGCGCGGTGACTTCCACCAGGAACTCGCGCATCAGCTTGGCTTCGACTTCCGGCGTCAACATCCCGCGCGTTTCGATGATGTCCAGGGACATCATGGCTTGTTCCTGCAAATCGCGCCCGTAGGAGCACTCCGCCTGCATGCTGCGCAGCCAGGGTGCGGACATGCGCAGCGCTGAGGGCGGTTCCAGGCTTACCGGCCCGACCATCTCTTCGCCCGCGCGGCGGGTGAAACGCACCAGGCCTTCGCTGAAGCCAATGTCCGCGTCATAGATTTGTCCGGTGTAAGGATTGACGCGGGACGGCCCGATGGCAAACGTTGCATCCACGCCGGCGAACCAGCGAATGGTGCTGTACCGCGTGTCCGCCGGGTCCCAATCGGCGTCGTCGGGCTGCTGCTTGACCACCACCGCGTCTTTGTACCCGATCCGCTCAAAGGCCTTGTTCCACAACAGAACGCCTGCGGTCATGGCTTCGCGGTATTCGACCGGGATAGTGTTCTCCAGCCAGAAAGTGATGGGCTTCTTCGGCGGCGATAGTTTCGCCGAAGGGTCAGCCTTTTCGAGCTGCCAGCGCGCGATGTAGCGCAGGATGGGATCGGACGGCCGGTCGGAAGTGAAGTCCTGCTGAATGGTGTGGAAATTCCCCACGCGGTCGTCGGCCACGCGCGGGCGGTAGCCGGTCTCGGAGAGCTCGGAGAGGTCGTACTTCATCACCACCGGCACGCTGCGCGGGTCGGTCAGCGCCATCGAGAAGGTGCGCGGGTTGTCGGTGGCGAAATGGAGCAGCACCTCGAGCAGGACGTTGTTTGGAAACGCCTTCACCGTGCCCAGCGAGCTGTCTGCCTTGTCAAAGTGGTAGCTGCTGGGAAAGAAGGCCTGGTTGAGGTTGGTCCCGAAGTTCGGCAGGTCGGACACAAAAATGTCCGCCGCATCCACCAGGATGCTCTTGCGCTCCGGATGCGGTTTGGATTGTATCTTCGCCGAGGCGATGATGGCGTCGGCAAAGGACCGCTCCGTGGCGCGCGCCTGTGGCGTGCCGGGGGCCGCCGTAAAGCTGGCGTTCTTCACCACCATCTGCACCGACTTTCCAACGCGGTGGAGCAGGAACGGCCCGTCGCCGAATTGCTGGGAGGAATAGAGGCCACGCTCTCCCACCGACTTGTCCATTGTGATGGCGATCAGGAAAACCTTTTCGAGCTGCCCGGGCAGGATTTCCAGCAAGAGCTTGTTCTCATCCGCCTTGCGATAGAAAGTGAACAGGCCGTGGATGACTTCCATATCCTTGACCACTTCGTCGAAGGACTTTTCCTCCCCCGGCTTGGGGCCTTCGGACTTCTTCGCTTCATCGGGCTTGACCGCGGCAGGAGCGCCCGGGCTGGTCTGCGGCGCCTTGGAAGGCGCCTGCTGCTCCTGAGGGCCGGCCGCCGCATTTCCGCAAATCACTGCTGCTCCCCAGAGCAGGGCCAGAAAAAGCGCGCACAGTTTTCTCATTCGTCATCTCCTCCGGTAGAAACACACCACATTGCCCTATCAGACGCGCGGAGTCCAACAATGGTTTCGCCGGGGGAATTGTTTCCGCGGCGGCGGGAGGTGCGCGCGAGAAAACACTTCCCAGTTTCCAGTTGCATCGCCGGGCGGCGCGTCGTAGAGCTAGTGCCGTGGC
>JBGPJC010000019.1:0-39565 GCA_041485165.1 Terriglobia bacterium
AACCTGGCGGAATACTGCGACGTTTTCGTCGAACACGGCGCATTCACGGTGCCCCAGGCCCGGCGGCTGTTTGCTGCGGCCCGGGCCTTGGGCTTGAAGCCCCGCCTGCACGCCGAGCAGCTCACGCGCACCGACGGCGCCCGCCTGGCCATCGAAGTGGAAGCCGCCAGCGTCGACCATCTGGAGCACGTCAACGCCGGCGATATCCGCGCGCTGGGCAAGTCCGATGTGGCCTGCACGCTGCTGCCGGGATGCGATTTTCATCTGGGGTTGCAGCGCTACGCTCCGGCTCGCGAGCTGATTTCCGCGGGCGCCATTGTCGCCCTGGCCACGGACTTCAACCCCGGCACCAGCCCCACGCTCAGTCTGCCGATGGCTATGTCGCTGGCTTGCACGCAGATGCGCATGACTCCGGCGGAAGCTCTGGCGGCGTGCACCATCAACGCGGCGTACGCGCTGGGGCGCCACGCGCGCATCGGCTCGCTCGAATCAGGCAAAGACGCCGACCTCGCCGTCTTCGAGCTATCCGACTACCGCGAAATCTCGTATTATTTTGGAGTCAACCACTGTTGTATGACGCTGAAGCACGGCAATGTGATCTACAGCCGCGACTCCTGAGGCCGATGAAACGACTGATCGAATGCGTGCCGAATTTCTCCGAAGGCCGTGATGCCACCAAGGTCGACGCGCTGGTTGCGGCCATGTGCGACGTCCCCGGCGTGGCCCTGCTCGACCGCGAGATGGACGCGGACCACAATCGTTGCGTCATCACGCTGGCGGGCGAGCCGGACGCGGTTGCCGAAGCGTCGCTGCGCGGCGTGGGCAAAGCCCTCGAGCTGATTGACCTGACCAGACATTCCGGCGCGCACCCGCGCATGGGCGCTTGCGACGTGGTGCCGTTCATCCCCGTGGATGGCGTGACGCTGGAAGATTGCGTGGCCCTGGCGCGCAAGGTCGGCCGCGAGATCTGGGAGCGCTACCGCGTCCCGGTCTACTATTACGAAGCCGCAGCGCTGCGTCCTGGTCGTACCAACCTCGAAAACATTCGCAAGGGCCAGTTCGAGGGGCTGCGCGAAGAAGCGCCCATCAATCCCGACCGCGCGCCGGACGTTGGCGGCCCCGCGCTGCATCCCACCGCCGGCGCGACCGTAGTAGGCGCGCGCAAATTCCTGATCGCCTACAACATCAACCTGAACACGCCGGACCTCGAGATCGCAAAAAAAATCGCCAAGGCCATCCGCTTTTCGACCGGCGGGCTGCGTTATGCCAAAGCTATGGGCGTGGACTTGAAAGCGCGCAAACTGGCGCAAGTCTCCATCAACATGACCGACTTCGAACAGACGCCGCTGCACCGCGTTTTCGAGATGGTCGAACGGGAGGCCAGGCGCTACGGCGTCATGATTGTGGGCAGCGAGATTGTCGGTCTGGTGCCGCAAAAGTCGCTGGACATGGCCGCGGACTTCTACCTCCAGCTCGAGAATTTTTCCCCGGCGCAGGTCCTCGAAAACCGGCTGGCGGCGGCCCGCGAGGGACGTCCGCTCGACGAGAAGCGCGGCCTCGCGGCACTGGCGCAGCCTCTGCTCGACGCCGTAGCCGCGCCCACTCCCACGCCCGGCGGAGGATCGGTGGCGGCCCTGGCCGGGGCGCTGGCTGCGTCGCTGGGGCAGATGGTGGCGGCGATGTCGCGGCAGAAGAAGTCGCAGGCCGCCTACGCCGAACAGCTCACCGCAGCCCTGGACGAGTTGCGCGCGGCTGCGGACGCCCTGGGCGGCGCCGTGGACCGCGACGCCGCCGCTTACGACGCGGTGATGGCGGCATTCCGGCTGCCCAAGGTCACCCCCCAGGAAGAATCCGCCCGCAAGGCGGCAATCCAGCGCGCCACCAGGGGCGCGACCGAGGTGCCGCTCGAAGTGGCCGAAACCGCCGCCGCACTCTACGAACTGCTCGGGCAACTTGAACCCCTCTCCAGCGCTTCTATGATTTCAGACCTCCGCGTGGGCCGGCTGATGGCCGCCGCGGCGGCACGCGGCGCGCTCGAGAACGTATCCATCAACCTCGAGTCCATCACCGACGCGGAATACGCCGCGGCGATGCGCGAGAAAGCAGCAGCGGTGGAATTGCGCATTGCCGGGAGTACGCTCGCTGCGCGAGAATAGTAGCGATACATTCCAGCAGGCCCAGGCTGGCAGACCAAAGAGGTGAGGAACAACCATGAGAAAGACAAGCGCAACGACCGGGCTGTTGGCGGTGGCGACTCTGCTGGCGTTTCTGCTGCCCGCCCCGGCGCGGGCCGGCTCGCTGAACCCTTCGGTGATCGGTATGTTCCCCAAGGACCTGGGCGAATTTGCTTATGCCGATCTGAAGACCGCCCGGCGCTATCCCTGGTTTGCTCAGCTAAAAGACCAGATCGTGCCGTCGCGCTACCGCCAGTTCGAATCCTTTCTGGCCGCCGCGGGCATTGATCCCAACACGCAGGTGGACGAGCTGGCCTGGGGCGCGCTGATGCGTGGGCCGCAGACGGTTCAGGCCAAGGCGGAGAACCCGGACGCCAAGACGGGTGATGGACAGCCCCGGCCGGACGAGGTGGCCTCAGGCGAGCAGATCGTGGGCATCGCCCTGGGAACATTTTCCCCGGACGCCGCGGAGAAATACTTTGCCAAACAGAAACTGCCGGTGGTCAAGCTGCGCGGCTTTACCTTGTTCGCCTACGGAAGCGGCGTGGGTCCCAACGACATCTTTTTCTTTTTCATCGACTCCAACACCGCGGCCTTCGGCCATCGCCACCTGCTCGAAAAACTGATCGAAGTGCGTTATGGCGGCGAAGAGAGTTTTCTCCGCAACGAGAAGCTGTTCCCACTGGTGGATGAGGTGAACGGCCATGGCATCGTGTGGGCCGCGCTCGACGAGGGTTACACACGGCTGGGCATGAGCCAGGTGCTGCCCGAAGCGGCGCAATTCCCGGAGGCCGCCAAAATCATCACCCGGGTTAAGGCCATGACCATCGAAGTGCTGGCCGACCGTGGCGTGGATACGCGCTTCCATTCCGTTTGTGGCTCCCCGGATGACGCCAGCACTCTCGCCCAGCTCATCCAGGCCGGGATCCTCTATCGCCGCTACCAGGAGAGCAAGACCAATCCCGATCTGGCGCAAGCCCTCGACGGCGCCACCGTTTCCGCTCACGGCGACCGTCTGAACATCGGCCTGGCCCTGAGCGATGAGATGATGCTCGCCCTCCTGCGCAGGAATACGTTCGCGGTAAAGCTCTGACCTGGTTCGCAATCACCTTCCGCAATGGTGAAAGCTCGTGGCGCGTGGCAAGGAAGTGGAAAGCCCTAGCGGGAATTGTTGCCGGCACTCGATAGGTACTTGATCAGGCGCAGCCGGGAGACGGCGCCCTCCGTGTCGTATTGCACGCGGTCCACTAACTCCATCAGGCCGGCACCCGGCGCAGAGTTGGCTTTCCCGGGAGCGGCCACAAAAGCGTCCAGGCCAATCGCCGGAGCGCTGTCGCCGGAATAGGAGATGCGAATCTCCAGCCGGTCGGGAAATTCTTCCACGGTCACATCGATCGGGGCGGACGGAGATTCCGCGCGCTGGAAGGTGTCCAGGCAGGCCTGCTCCGCGGCGGACATCAACTGCTTCTGCACCGGCTCGTCAAGCCCCGCCTCCTGGGCGAAGTGCTCGACCGCGCCGGTCACCGCACCGACTAAGTGCGCATCAGCCGGAAGCCGCATGGTGACGCGTTTGGTATCAGCGGACACGTGAGTCTGGGTTGGCGATTCCAACGTCACAGGCCTCCCGGCATTCCGGGCAGTAAAAGCGGCCGTCTTCTCCCATCTTGATGTTGTCCTGGCCTTGGCACATCCAGCAGAAGCGGTCGCAATCGCACTTCCACTCCTGCCGGTCGCACTGTGTGCAAAGAGTTTCTGCTGACATAGCACGCCTCGGCAGCACTATAAGCCACGCCTCGGGCGGCGACAAGCGGCTTCTCGCGGTGTGCGGCACCACGTCCACTACACCGCCAAACTAGCGCATTCCAATGGATTGGCCGCCCGCAAAGCCAATCATGAAAATTTATTTCTGGCCGGAGAGTTCGGCAGCATGCGCGGCGCCCTGCAAAGCCCCGCGGCGCCCGGGGGCATTCGTGAGGGCCGTCTCAAATTCTTTCAACGCCAGGTCCGGGTGATTCTGCTCCAAAAGCAAGTAGCCAAGCTGTTCGCGGGCCGGAACGATCGGCCCTGGTGTTACCGGGAGCTTTTCGATGGCGTCCTCCTCATCGGCCGCCTCGCGCAGCAAAGCAACGGCTTCACTTGGTTTACCGTCCGCTTGGGCCGCCCAGGCCATGACCTCGCGGACCAGAATGTCCACCTGAGTGGCCCAATAATCGTTGCCCGACGTGCGGAGCTGCACTGCGATCTCCCGTAATTTATCGATTTCCGTGCGAGCCTCTGCAGAGTGTCCGCTTCGAACCAGTCCGAGCCCTCGAGCCCAGACCGCAATTGCTAATACGTGGGGCGGGGCCCCTGTCGGAGGAACGATGTTTGCAGCGTCAGCCCATTGACTCCGCTCAACCGCGTAACGCACCGGCATCGCGGTAAAGGCGTAACCTACTTTGAAATCGCCCGCGTCCAGCTGCGACCTGCTGCTCAGTTGCCTGATGATCTGCGCCGCATGTGTGTCAAGTCCACTTTGCAGATAGGCGTACACCAGATAATCCATGGCGTGAAGCTCTTCTCCCGGGTCGTCCTGCTGGTGTGCCGCATCCCTTGCCGCAAGGTTGGAAGCGATAGAGTCTTCCCATAATCCGAGCCGCGTGAATATATGCGATGGCATGTGCAACGCATGCGGTGCTGAAGGTGCAATCTTTGCGTAGACTCTTGCCGCGCGAAGGCCTCGTGGTGCCATTTCCGCATTGTCGTAAGCATGGATGAGGTAGTGGGGGATTCCCGGGTGCTGCGGGTAAGCGCGGTAAAGCGGCTCAAGCAGATCGGCCGCCTGCTTCTGATTGGCATGCGTCTTGTCCGTAGGAGATGCGTTAGCCAAGAGTGCCAGCGCGTAAAACACTTGTGCTTCGGTATCCTTCCTATTCTCAGCCGCCAGATCGCCCATGGCGCGCTCGTAGTTCAACGCCCGCGTGCGATAGGGAACGGTGCCAACGTCCTGGTAGATCAGGCCCAGCGCATTGATGAACTTGCGCTCGCGTTCGGAGCCCGCCCCGATCTGTTGCGCCAGTTGGATTTCCCGTTGGGCAGTCGAAATCGTGGCCGGCGAAAGGGGCGGGTCCCAAAGCTGGTGAAAGTGCGTCATGGCCATGCCCCAATGTGCCATCGCGCACCGAGGATCCAGTCCTGCCACTCCCCGGAATGCATCTTCGGCGGCGGTGTAAGCGAACGAGTGAAGCAGCGCGACGCCTCGTTCGAACTGCTTCTGCACTGCCGGAAGGCAGGAAATCGGAAACGATACTTTCCCCAATTTTTCAGGTGCGCTGTGGCGGTGTGCCTCTTGCGCGTCCAAAGAGGACGGAAGGATGAACAGCAGGGTGAGCAATACTCGCGACAAATGTGACATCCCCCTCTCCATAGGCGTTTAGCACTCTCGTGAAATCCTGATGTTACCTTGAAGCCACGGAAAATGCCCTCCGGTTGAGTCTCGAGCCTTCTACATTGTGTCAAAGGCCTGGCTTGGAAGTGTGTTTGAGTCCAGGCGCACGTAAAGGGCCGGGATAGTAACATAGGCTTGCGAGGTTGCCTTTGCCCGCCAGTGGACGTGAGAGTCGGCGCAGCGGAGGTGTGGTCATTCCTGACGCCTTGGCGATTGTTCCCGAGCGAGGGCGTACCCGGAAGCAATCCAGTTGGCCGTATAACGCGCAAACCGGAAAGTGACCCACTACCCCGGGCCGGGTAGTGTCCTAATTTGAAATCCTAATACGTGAGCCGATTAGGAATAAAAACAGGTTTGGAAAGAAGGTTGCTCTGTTCTACCAGACCCTGCGCGAAAATTGACTATCCGGGGGGTCGGCTAGGAGTAACGAAACTCGGAGGCTGAACGCGATTGCCTTCCGTGATCTTGACGAGAATGGCTGCGATAAGTTCTCCGCCATAATGAAATGCGGTAACTACTTCAAATCCAGTTCTTGCAGCCTCGTTAAGTTTTGTTTGTAGGGACGGCAAACTATTCGCATCAATGACACTGTATTCGCGCTTAGTTGGCATGAGTAGGTTATCTCCTGGGTAGAGTCTGGGCGAATATAAAGCGAATGTCAAGCGGGTTATCTGAAGGATAGTGACTCACCGTGTTGAGCTACGGCCCGATCCCTACGTTCTGCCGTTTACAGCACTATATAATAGCGCGGTTCGTACAGCGTGGTGCCCCTATCATCGAGTTTCTTTGGCCCGAAGACCACGATTACCTCGATGGGATTAAAACACTTCATAGGACTCTCACCTCCTTTCCGCGACGCATAGGCCGCGTGCTCTGTACGGCTTACGTGCAGAAAGTTTTATCGGGAAGGGCCGTAGCTCGGAAGATTTATACCATTAGTTAAGTACGGAAAGAAGTTCTCCCAGATATGGTTGGGGCGAGCGTGGCTCAGTTTGCGAGTGTTTTTCCCGTCCTAATCCGGTCAATTGCGCTTGCGCTTGGTAGTGGGTCAGTTTGAAATTTGGAGGTCAGACGAAGATGTCATTCAACTGGTATAATAGGTATATAGAGGCAGAACCCATGACTGACGCAAAAGCAGACCAAGTTTTCAAAGACCTCTTGTGGGAGTATACACAAGACCGGAAGAAGGTAGATGCCATCCAAGTAGAATTGAATAAGCTGGCGGATTCTTTCCGAAACCTTGCCACTAGGCTCGGAAATCCCTCTCAGGCGACGCTTGATGAGGCAGCCATTATTCAGGATGTAGAAAAAATGTGCGCACATGTAGAACAATCTAAGCAGCTTGGGCAGAAGATAGCACAAGCGAAAACAGCCCTACAGAAGCAGGGAATCGTATGAGCCGCACCTTCGGCACTTACATAAGACTGGCAGCCCCGCCGCCCGCTAGTTGCAATGCCTAAGTGTTCCGTCTAGGTCAACAACCATTCCAGGGTATCGCTTGCAAACGGAAGCGCGTAGGTCGTAGAAAGTCTGATTAAAGCCTGCCAAAGGCATAATGCTTCGTTTTCCGCTTTTCTCGCCGTTCCGTATAGCCGTCATGCTGATCTGCATTTTGTTAAGCATTATCATTTGCTTGACCAATTCAAGCGTTTCTTCCGGTTTTCGCTTGGTGAGCGAATCGTTAACAATTACAGCGTCTATCTGTCCCAAAACGTCAATTGCTTTTACTTCTGATGGGGTTTCGGAATTGTCTTGTGAGTTGGCGGGCCAAACGAACATTAACAGAACTACTGTTGCCACAGCGAAGGTTTTCGGCGTTTGCATACATTGGCCTCCACTCAAATTTGACTACGTAAGCCGTTTTCGTATATAATACGACTATGGCTAGGATACCACCAGAATTAAGCGCCTACCTATCGAAGCTAGGCAAGAAGGGCGGTAAGAAAGGCGGGCCGGCTAGGGCCGCTGCGATGACAGCAGAGCAACGGAGTGAATCGGCACGGAAGGCGGTAACAGCGAGGTGGGCTAAAGCAAAGTAATCTTGGGTTCGGGCTTAGACTTTCGGCGTGGCTTGAACTCCCTTTCTCCCTCTCGGGCATCTTGATCTAGCATCTTCCTGATTCTCCTATTACCTTGTTTGTCTTGGAGTTTTTGCTTCTCAAAGTTCTCGCTGCGGCGCTCTTTCAGGTTTTCAACGGCTGCCTTTACGATCTCGGAGAACCTTTTACTAGTAACTTGTAAGTCCGAAAATGAAGCAAGAATAGGCCGTATCACGGCTTCGAAGTAATCCATATTTTCTTCGATTTCTCTTGTTTCCTCTGCGGGAAAATAAGTTCGCTTCCAAGTGGAATCTTCAACGCCGATAAGTTGCGTGATTCCGCCCACGCCCTTTGAGTATCCTTTGGCCCGTTGGAAGGCGTAGACAACTAGATATGCGACTTCGCGGACAGACAGTGTGGGCCAATACAGCGTTCGGAAAATTGACTCTCCGACGTTTTGGGCGATTCCCCAAAAGGCGTGATGGATAACAGGAACAAACGCACGATTGGTGGCCTTGTATAGAACCATTTTAGTGCCGTGTTTTAGTGTTACGAGTATGTCTCCATAAGCCTTTTCACCTTCAGGCGGTTGGGTGAAAAGCTCGTCCATCGTGTCTTGATAGGTTCTCTTGATTTCGGCAATGAGATCGCCGTCTGATTTTCCGGGGCAATTTGTATGTAGGCGCGAGACAAGCTCTAGGGCAAATTCCTCTGTTCCCGCATAAGTGAGCCAACACAATTCTCGTTCCGAAATGTCGAATATCTTTTCATGCTGAGTCTTCGCTAAATCTCCTATTGTTATCTCGGTGTCCGCTGCTAAGAGCACTCCGTTTCCACATCGAAACCCGGCTGCAATTGTCATGCTCTTCCCCTTCGCTTGGGGAATATACGGCTTGCGCCGCTCCGGGGGAAGAGGATAACGGGTTGGCAAGGGATACGGCTTGGACGGGATTAGAGACAAGGGCTAACTCCTTTAGAATTCAAATTAGGACAGCACCCCGGCCGCTCTTCCTTGACGCTCCACGGTTCGCGTGCTAGGTTCTTGATTCCGACGGCACTTCGGAACGAATCGAATGACTTCTCCCGCGACTGTGGAACTGAAAAAGACCGCCCTCAACGCCGCCCATCGCCGCATGGGGGCCAAGATGGTCAATTTCGGCGGGTGGGACATGCCCGTCGAGTACGCCGGCATAATCTCCGAACACAACGCCGTGCGCACTGCTGCCGGCTTGTTCGACGTCAGCCACATGGGCGAGATTGAATTGCGCGGCCCGGCGGCGCTCAACCTGGTGCAGCGCGTCACTTGCAATGACGCCTCGCGCCTCGTCCCCGGCCAGGCGCAATATTCCGGGTTGATGACCGGCGCAGGCACGTTCGTGGATGACCTGCTGGTACACAAAATCTCCGACACCCACTACTTCCTCTGCGTGAACGCCGGCAATCAGGACGGCGACTACGCGCACATTTGCCGCCACAACACTTTCGGCGCGCAGACCGAAAACACCGGGTCACGCTATTCCCTGCTTGCCCTACAGGGCCCCCGGGCGAAGAACATCCTCCAACGATTTACTCCCGTTCCTCTCGACCCCATCCGCTACTACCATTTCACTTTTGGCGCCGTGGATGGCGTTGACTGCATGATTGCTCGCACCGGCTACACCGGCGAGGACGGCTTCGAGATTTATTTCGCTCCCGAATATTCCGAAAAGTTGTGGCAGAATCTGCTCGAAGCGGGCCAGTCCGAGGGCCTGATGGCCTGCGGACTGGGCGCGCGCAACACGCTGCGCCTCGAGGCGGGCATGGCTTTGTATGGCCATGAGATCGACGACACCACCACCGTCTGGGACGCCAACCTCGGCTGGATTTGCAAAATAGATAAAGGCGATTTTCTCGGCCGTGACGCGCTGCTCAAGCAAAAGGCCGAAGGCCTGCGCCGCATCCTGGTAGGATTCGAGATGACCGACCGGATGATCGCTCGCGACGCCTATCCGGTCTTTCACGACGGCCGGCAAGTGGGCCAGGTGACCAGCGGCTCTCCGGCGCCTTTCCTGAAAAAGAATATCGCCATGGCCTACGTCCCTTTGGAGTTGCGCGCTCCGGGGACGCCGCTCGAAGTCGGCATACGCAACCAGAAGGCGCCCGCGCGCGTGGTAGCCTTGCCGTTCTACAAGCGGCCGAAATAATTTGGGAGACGCGGGTGCAGCACGCCGCGGCCCGGCACAGAAAGGAGCGGGGATGTATCCTACTGAATACCGCTACACCAAGGACCACGAGTGGATCAAGCTGGAGGGCGCAACCGCCACCGTGGGCATCACGCAATACGCGCAGGAAGCTCTCGGCGACGTGGTCTTCGTCGAGCTGCCCAAGGTCGGAGCCAAGTTCGACGCCGGCGCGGCGTTTGGCACGGTCGAATCGGTCAAGGCGGTCAGCGAAGTGTATTGCCCCGTCGGCGCGGAAGTGATCGAGATCAATGGGGCGCTGGCCACCGCGCCGGAGATAATTAACAAAGACCCTCACGGCGCCGCCTGGATGATCAAGGTCCGCCCCACCAACCCGAAAGAGATTGACGCGCTGATGGACGCTGCCGCGTACCAGGCCTTCATCGCCGAAAAAGACAAGGAAAGCCACAGCTGATGCGCTACCTGCCCAAGAGCGATTCCGAACGCCGTGAAATGCTCGCGGCCGTCGGCCTCCAAAAGATCGAAGAGCTGTTTCACTCCATCCCCGAGCAATACCGGCTGACGCGGCCGCTGCGCGTGCCTGGGCCATTTTCGGAGAAAGAGATCATTGATTACTTTCGCGCGCGCGGCGCGGAAAATGCCTCGGGCTACAGTTCGTTTCTGGGCGCGGGCGTTTACAACCACCTGCGTTCGGTGGTCACCGACGCGCTCATCCAGCGCGGTGAGTTCCTGACCAGCTATACGCCCTACCAGCCGGAGATTAGCCAGGGCACGCTGCAAGCCATCTTCGAGTTTCAAACCGCAATGTGCCAGCTCACCGGGCAGGAAGTGGCCAACGCCTCGATGTACGACGGCTCAACCGCCACGGCAGAAGCTGCGCTGATGGCCGAGCGCGTCACCGGGCGGAGCGGCGTGGTGGTATCGCGCGCCGTGCATCCGGAATACCGCCAAGTCCTGGCCACCTACGCGCGGCACGCCGGCCTGCAGATTGCGGAGGTCGGCTTTACCTCCGCCGGGCAGACCGACGCCGATGCCATGCGCGCTGCGGTGAATGAGAAGACCGCGGCGGTTTTAGTGCAGTCGCCAAATTTTCTCGGCGTGATCGAGCAGGTGCCCAAGCTGGCCGAAATCGCCCATGCCGCCGGCGCGTTGCTGGTCGTTGCCATCAGCGAAGGAGTTTCACTGGGGGCCGTCCGCCCGCCATCCGAGGCCGACATCGTGGCCATGGAGGCGCAGAGCTTTGGTCTCCCGCCGAGTTACGGCGGCCCGTTCGCCGGCGTGATCGCCACGCGGGAAAAATTCGTGCGCCAGATGCCGGGGCGGCTGGCTGGGCAAACCGTGGATTCTTCCGGGCGCCGCGGATTCGTCCTCACCCTGGCAACGCGCGAGCAACACATCCGCCGCGAGAAGGCCACCTCGAACATCTGCACCAACCAGGCGCTGGGCGCGCTGGCGGCGGTCATCCATCTCTCGCTGCTGGGCAAGCAGGGCTTGCGCGAGATGGCCGAGCAGAACCTGGCCAAGGCGCGTTACGCCGCAGGGGAACTGGCGCGCCTGCCGGGCGTCCGCCGCGCTTTCAGCGGCGCGGCCTTCAACGAGTTTGTGATGGAGTTCCCCTGCTCGGTGAAGTTGCTCAATGGCGAGCTGCTGCGCGAAAAAATCATCGGCCCGCTCGCGCTCGGACAGTTTTACCCCGAGCAGACCAAGCGCGCGCTGTACTGCGTAACTGAATTGCACTCGCGCGAAGAGATTGACCGCATGGTGACGGCCACGCGCAAGGCGCTGCAAACCGTGACCGAGTTCCAGAAACAAGGCGCGTGAAAACGGAAGAACGGAAAAGGGGCCTGATGCCCGAGAAAAACGCAAAAGCCACACGGCACGTGAGCATCAACGAGGGGCTGATCTTCGAGAAATCGCTCCCCGGAAAGCGTGGCATGGAGCTGCCCCCGCTCGATGTGCCCGCTGTGGATCTCTCCCGCGAACTGGGCGCCGAATTTGCGCGCGGGCCGGTGGAAGGCTTCCCCGAGGTCAGCGAGATCGAGGTGATCCGTCACTTCACGCGGCTCTCCACCTGGAATTACGCCATCGATCTGGGCATGTACCCGCTAGGGTCCTGCACCATGAAGTACAACCCACGGGTGAACGAGTACGTAGCGCGGCTCGACGGCATCGCCACCGAGCATCCCTACCAGCCTGTCGAGCTCTCGCAGGGTTGCCTGCGCATCCTGAAAACGCTCGAGCAGGTGCTCCTTGAAGTCACTGGCATGGACGCGGTGACGCTGCATCCCTGCGCCGGAGCGCAAGGCGAATACACCGGAATCTTGCTGATCCGCGCTTATCTGGAGAGTCAGGGCAGCCCGCGCAAGAAGGTCCTGATTCCAGACTCGGCCCACGGCACCAATCCTGCCACCGCGGTCATCGCCGGTTACGAAGTTCAGAATGTCCGCTCCGGCCCGCAGGGAGGCATAGACCTCGAGAACCTGCGCGAATGCATCAATGAAGACGTCGCCGCGCTGATGGTCACCAATCCCAACACCCTAGGCATCTTCGAGCGCGACATCGCCGCCGTCGCCGAGCTGCTGCACTCCCGCGGCGCCCTGCTCTACATGGACGGCGCCAACATGAACGCACTGACCGGCGTGGCTCGCCCGGGTGATTTCGGCGTGGATGTGATGCACATGAACCTGCACAAGACATTTTCCACGCCGCACGGCGGCGGAGGCCCAGGCGCGGGCCCGGTAGCGGTGAAAAAACATCTCGAGCCGTTTCTGCCCGTGCCGGTGCTGGTCGAAAAGGCCGACGGCTCGCTGGCGTTCGATTCCAACCGGCCAAAGTCCATCGGACGTCTGCGCGCGTTCTACGGCAACTTCGGCGTGCTGGTACGCGCGCTGGCCTATGCCCTGGCCTATGGCCCCGAGCTGCGCGCCGCCACGCATGACGCCGTCCTGAATGCCAACTACATCCGCAAGAAGTTAGAGGGCGTCTACGAGCTGCCTTACAAGCAGCCGTGCATGCACGAAGTGGTGTTCAGCGACGCGCGGCAGAAAAAGAACGGCGTCAGCACAGTGGACATCGCCAAACGCCTGATTGACTACGGATTCCACCCTTACACCATGGCGTTCCCGCTAATCGTCCACGGCGCGATGATGATCGAGCCGACCGAGTCGGAATCCCGCGAGGAATGCGACCTGCTGGTGGATGCCCTGCGCGCCATCGCCGCCGAGGCCGCGGAGACACCGGAGCTGGTCAAGACCGCCCCGCATTCCACACGCGTCGGCCGCCTCGACGAAGTCCAAGCCGCCCGCAAGCCGGTTTTGCGCTGGACACCGTAGGGGCACGGCATGCCGTGCCCCTACTGACGACCAAGCGTCAGATCGGACTCTGCTCTTGTATTACAAATTGTATTACAGTAAAATGTCTATTCGGGTGACGCCATGGCCTCCCCTCTGACCGTCCGGCTGGACGAAAAAACAAAGCAGCGCATCAAGCGGATTGCGCGCCGGAAACGGGTGTCCACCTCTGAATTCGTTCGCCAGGCGATCGAAGCTTGGGCCGAGCGGCAGGAGCCTGCGGGTTCCCTGTACGAGGCAATGGCCGACCTCATTGGAGTGGTCAACGGGGGGGACCCCACCCGCTCGTCTGACATAGGCAGGAAATTCGCCAAGCACCTGAGAAACCGCCGGAGGCATACTTGATCCTCATTGATGCCGGGCCCCTTGTCGCTATTGTTGACAGGGCGGACCAGCACCACGCCGAATGCACGGCAGCGCTCCAATACGTAGACGAGCCCCTGGCTACTCTTTGGCCTCCGTTGACGGAGGCGATGTATAACCTGTCGGACCTGCCCAAAGCGCAGGAAGCCCTCTGGGAATTGTTGGACCGGGGTCTCCTGCAACTCCTCCCTCTCGACTCCAGCGACGCTCCCAGGATGCGCGAACTCATGCGCAAATATGCCAACCGTCCCATGGATCTCGCCGATGCGGCCCTCATTCGTGTCGCGGAACGCGAAGGCATCCGCAAGATCTTTACCGTGGACCGCCGCAATTTCGCCGTTTACCGCCTCCACGGCCGCGTCCGTCCGTACCTGATCCCCTGAGCTAGCTATCCATCCCAAGCGCGTGGCCAAGCCTTATGCTTTTTGTGTCGGCGTGCCCCATCCTCGCCGCCACGGCGCGGGGCGGCGCAGCTCTCTCAGCTTGATTCAAGCCGGATCGATTCGCGCCAAACTGACCTCGCGTCTAATTCCTGAAGCGCACCGACCGCACCGTGGCCTCGAACGCCTTGCTGTAGGCGCCGAAATCCGTCTGCGGAGCGACGCAGATCAGGTGTACCAGGCCCTCTGACCTCAGCGAGGTAACCAGCCAGATTTCTTCCCTTCCCCCGATGGCGGAATCGTTGGTCAAGTAGAGCGAGAGCGCAGGCTGCCCAGCCAGCCGCATGGGTTCAGAGCGCCGCAGGACGCGCACCGCGGCATTGCTGTGGCGCAGCTCATCGAGGAGCTGGTTGGTGGCGTCATCGAGTGTGACGTTGCCGCTCTGGTCCAGGCGCGGTTCGTAGACGTTGACGATCATGCCCCAGGCCAGCGCGTTGTTTCCCTTGCCGTCGTCCACCACGCCGCCTGGCGGGGCCAGCGTGGCGGCATCGCCCTGGCCAGCGGAACGCCAGTTCGCCGGATAGTCGAGTGATATCAAATTGTTCTGGAAGTTCTGCTGGCTGCTCGAGGGCAACTCGGGACGCTGGCCCGGCGAGGGCGCGTTCTCGCCGCCGGCCGGGGGCTGCACCTGCTTGGGCGGAGCGGGCAGCGACATTACATATTTCTTGATCTCGCGGAATTCCGCGGAGTCAGTTTTGTAGTTCTTTGGCGGGCCGCCGAGCTTGTCCACTTCCTCCATCACGCGCTCGACGCGGTGCTCGGGACTGGGGTGGTTTGAGAAAAACTCCGGCGGCACGCCTTGCTTTTTCTCTTCAGCCCCGAGTTTTTCGAAAAACTGCGCCATGGCACGGGGGTCATAGCCGCTGTCGTAAATGATCTGCGTGCCCAGGATGTCCGCCTGGCTCTCCGCCGTGCGCGAATACTTGAGCAGGACGGAATTGAGGGCGAAACCTCCCACCTGGGTGAGGACCGCTCCGATGGCATTATCACCCAGCACCCCGCCGAGCAAGGCCAGCGGCGCTTGCGCAATATAAGCCTTGGAGACCTGGTTGGTGCCGTGGCGCAGGGCCGCATGGGACGTTTCATGCCCCATTACTGCGGCCAGTTGGGCCTCGTTGTCTGCGCTCTCGATGATCCCGCGGTTCACGAAGATGGATCCGCCTGGCAGGGCAAAGGCGTTGAGATCGCGCGTATTCACGCATCTGTACTGGTAGGGATATTTCTCGCCCGGGGCGTGGGTGGCCAGCCGGTGTCCCAGGTTGTTCAGGTATCCGTCCACGCGCGCGTCGTGCAGCATGACCAGTTGTTTCTCCGCTTCCGTGGCGATCTGAATTCCCAGCTCAATGTCCTGCTTAGGCGAGAACAGGTTCCATCCCGGGCGCAACTGCGTGCGCCTGTCCACGGTCTGCGCGGTGGGAATGGCGACGAGAGCCAGCATCACCACCAGCGCGGCGGCGGGCCGCAGACCAGCAGGCAAGCGGCGGAGGGGAGTGCGCGTCATGTCAGTATTCTCCTGAACTTGGGGACTGCCGGGCCCACAGTTTCTTAGATGGCGTGGCCGAGAAAAGTGTTCTCCCCGCTCGACGGCTACCGCAAGCCCGGACAGGTGAAGTATAAGACGGAAGCGCGGGGAGCGAGGGGTCGAAGAAGGAAGGAGGTAGAGGAGAAAGAGGAGGCAAAGGAGGGAGAGGAGAAGACTGGGAATCGATGGGCGTGGCGGAGATGCTACCTACTTGAGCGACGGAGGATGGTTTTTCCTCTACTTCCTTTCCCTCCTCTACGTCCTATACTTCGCTTTCCTCCTGCTACCTGTTTCCTCCTTATCCGCCAAGTTGCCGCTTCGTGCGTCGCTCAGCGCGCGTTGACAGAGCACAACCACCAGATTAAGATTCGCCCGCATGTCTTCCCCTTCGCTCATCGGTCAAACTTTCGGCCACTATCGCATCCTCGAGAAACTCGGCGGCGGCGGGATGGGCGTGGTCTACAAGGCCGAAGACACCCGGCTGGGCCGCAGCGTGGCCCTGAAATTCCTTCCCGAGGAAACGGCGCAGGACCGGGCCACCATCGAGCGCTTCCAGCGCGAGGCCCGCGCCGCCTCCGCCCTGAATCACCCGAACATCTGCACCATCTACGACGTCGGTGAACACGAGGGCCACCACTTCCTGGCCATGGAGTTCCTCGAGGGCCAGACGCTGAAGCACCGCATCGAAGGACCTCCGCTGGAGACAGACACGGTCCTCGAACTCGGGATCCAAATCGCCGACGCGCTCGATGCCGCCCATGGAAAAGGCATCGTGCACCGCGACATTAAGCCCGCCAACATTTTCATTACCCAGCGCGGCCAGGCGAAGGTGCTGGATTTTGGTCTGGCCAAGCTTTCTCATTCTCACCACGCGCCGGGAAAAGCAGGAGATGCGTTCACGGCAGGGCCGACTGTCGCGGGCGGCGTCCCCGAGAACTTGACCAGTCCCGGAACGGCCCTCGGCACCGTGGCCTACATGTCCCCCGAACAGGCGCGGGGCGAGGACGTGGACGGCCGCACGGATCTGTTCTCGCTTGGCGTCGTGCTCTACGAGATGGCCACCGGAAGGCAGCCGTTTGCCGGCAATACCTCGGCCATGGTCTTCGAGGCCATCCTGAACCGTGACCCGGTCTCCCCGCTCCGCCTGAATTCCAAACTTCCGCCGGAGCTGGCCCAGATCATCGAGACCGCGATCCAAAAGAACCGCAAGACCCGCTATCAATCCGCCGCAAAGCTCCGCGAAGACCTCAAGCGTCTCAAGCAGGACTCCGAATCGGGCCGCCCGGCCGCAGAAAAAGGTGCGGAGAAATCCCTGGCCGTCCTCTATTTCGAGAATGCCGCGGCGGAGAAAGAAGACGAATACTTCCGCGACGGCATCACCGAAGACATCATCACCGAGCTATCGAGAATCAAGGAGCTGTGGGTGCTCACGCGCTCCGCCGTAATCGGTTTCCGCGACAAGCCGGCCAGCGCCCCTGACGTCGGACGCGAACTCGGCGCCGCATACGTGCTCGAAGGCAGCCTGCGCCGCTCCGGCAACCGCCTGCGCATCACCGCGCGCCTGGTCGAGACGGCCACCGCCCGCTCCATCTGGGCGGAACGCTACGACCGCCAGATGGAGGATGTGTTCGCCATCCAGGACGAGATTGCGCAGAGCATTGCCAAGGCTCTCAAGCTGATGCTCACCGACCAGGAGAAGCGCGCCATAGAGAAAGCCCCGACCACCGACGTGCAGGCCTACGACTATTACCTCCGCGGCCGGCAGTTCTTTTACCTGCACCGCAGCAGGGGCTTTGAGTTCGCGCGCCAGATGTTCGCCCGCGCCATTGTGATCGATCCGAGCTACGCCCGCGCCTATGCCGGCGTGGCGGATTGCTGCTCCTTCCTCTACATGTACTTCGAGCACAGCGAGGCTAATCTGCGAGAAGCGGACACTGCCAGCCGCAGAGCTTTAGAACTCGATACTGAGCTGGCCGAGGCTCACGCCTCGCGCGGACTCGCCGTCCTGCTCAGCAAGCGGTACGAGGAGGCCGAGAAGGAATTCCAGACCGCCATCCGGCTGAATCCTAAACTTTTCGAGCCCTACTACTTTTACGCCCGGGCCTGTTTTGGACAGGGCAGGCTGGAAGAAGCTGCGAAGTGGTTTGAACAGGCCTCGCAAGTGAACCCGGAAGACTTTCAGTCGCTCGTCCTTCTCGGCCAGACCTACAATTCGTTGGGACGAAAAGTGGAAGCAATCACCGTCCGCCAGCGCGCCTTGAAGATTATCGAAAAGCACCTGGAATTCCATCCCGACGACGCGCGGGCCCTGTACATGGGTGCAAGCAACCTCGCGGACCTGGGGCAGCGCGAGCGCGGCATGGAATGGGCAAAAATGGCACTTGCCATCGATCCGGAAGACCCTTCGATTCTTTACAACGTGGCCTGCGCCTACGCCCTCATGGGGCAGACCGATGCAGCCATTGACTGTCTGCAAAAATCCACGGCGCGCAACGAATGGTTCAAGGGCTGGGTGGAACACGATTCCGACCTCGACTCCCTCCGCGGCGACCCCCGATTCCAGGCCCTCCTGAAGTCCATCTAAGATTTTCCCTCACACCGGTGTGCGGATTAGCCCTGATTTCTCACAAGAATTCAGAAACGGTGCAATTACGACGGAAGGTGGCGCACGCCTCCGGCGTTGGGGCACGGCATGCCGTGCCCCTACTGCAGAACCACCCCGACAACACTGTGTCGCCGCAAGTTGGCGGGGAGGAATGCTCCAAACCCAGCGGGAAAGTGCCAATCGTTCCCTTGATCAAGAATCTTGTGAGAAATCCGGATTCGCGGTTGGAGTGCGGGAGCTTGCTCTGGGGTCCGACGCCTCTACCTGCTGTTGCGCGAGCGCGTGCCCGCCGCAGCAGGCCCCGGCAGCGCAGCCGACCTGGCTTCAGCCGAGCGCGCAGTAGCATCTGCGGCAGAAATCGCCGCGGGCAAGTCCGCCGGGCGGCCGCCGGAAGCCAGAGCGACGTGGGCAAACGCGCCCAGCGCGGGACCGCTCGCCGGGACCAGCGCCCCGCCGGATTCGCGCAGGAACAGCAGGCCGTGGCTGCTGGCGTCGAGGTCAATCATCACCACGTCGCCGAGCTGGATCTGACCGGTGGCCAGAAGGCTGGCCAGCGGATAGACCAGGTGGCGCTCGATGGCGCGCTTCAGGTGCCGCGCTCCGTACTTGATGTCGGTGCCTTCGGCCAGCAGGAATTCCCGCGCCTCGGGGGTCAGACGGAAGACAAACTGGGCGCGGACCGTGTCCAGCACGCGCTTCTGCACCATCTCCAGCTCGATGTCCAGCACGCGCTCGAGCTGCTCGCGGCGCAGCGGGTGGAAGACCACCATCTTGTCGATGCGGTTGATGAATTCCGGCGAAAATTTCTTGCGCGCAGATTCCGTGGCGGTGCGCTGCACTTTTTCATCCAGACGGTCTTCGCGCTTGTCCGCCGGCTGCACGAAGCCCATCCCGCCGCTCATCAGCTCGCTGATTTCCGAGCCGCCCAGGTTCGAGGTCATGAAAATCACCGACTGGGAGAGGTCTACGCGGCGGTTGTCGCCCAGGGTCAGCGTGGCCTTGTCCAAGATGCCCAGCAGGAGCTGCCAGAGCGCGTCCGAGGCCTTCTCGATTTCGTCGAAGAGCACGAAGCTGAGTTTCAAATCCTCGGTATGGTACTGGCTCAGCGTTTCCTGGGTGATCAGCGGATGGGTCTCGCGGTGGCCCAGATAGCCTGGAGGTGAGCCGACCAGCTTGGCAATCTCATGGGAGTGCTGGAATTCCGCGCAGTCCACCTTGATGATGGCGCGCGGGTCCCCGAAAAGAATGTGTGCGGCAGCTTCCACGATGCGCGTCTTGCCCGAGCCGGTCGGGCCGAGGAACAGCAGGTTGGCCACCGGGCGTCCCGGAGTATTCAATCCGGCGCGGAATACCTGGTAGAAATCCACCACCGTGGCGACGGCTTCCTCTTGTCCGACCAGCCGGGAATGCAGCGCGGAGTCAAACGTCTGCGTCTCCGGGCTGCGGCGGTTCGGATCGAGCTGTTGCATATAGGCACCCATGGCTGCTGCCTCCCACTACCTCCGGCTTGCTGCGTACGTTGGCTCCGCGTGACGTTCAAACTGGTGCAGCTTTGCTTCCAGTGTCCCGCGCAGCAGGCGAAGCTGGTTGACCAGCTCTTGCGTGGTTGCGGGGGTCTGCGCCATCTGGAGCAGCGTCGGAGAAAGATCTGCCAGGTCGACATTCAGCGCGCCGACCATTTGCAGAAGCCTGGTTACCGCGGCAGAATCCGGCCGGTACAAATCCAGTGTGCTGGCCACCTGTTCCTGCAGGCGCTTCCAGTCCAGGTCGAGGAAGGGGTGCTGGCGGGAAACTTCTCGGATCAGGTCGTCGGTGATGCACGGGCGCGCGCCCAGGCGCGCCAGGTGCAACTGCTTCACTTTCCCGCGGTGGCGGACGTTGTGAACCAGATAATAGGCGTTGCCTTTACGCCTTACAAACGCCACTTCCGTCCTCCTGGGGGCTGGTTGCTTACCGCGCCCTCCATGCTTCGTAGTGTGCTCACGTTCCACTACACGCACAATAGGAAGACCGTACCAGAGCTTTAGCATGTCTCTTACTAGTGCTAGAGTCCTGTTCGCTTGCAGGGCTCTGAAGACGGCGCTGAAAACCGCACTGCCGCCGACCGCACGGTGGTCCGAGCGCAGGCAGCGCTGCCCGGCGATGAGCTTTTCTCGCATTCCAGCAATCCTCATACGTTGTTAAACACGCCGGAGCCCGCGCGGTTGCGTCCGCGCCGTTTGCATCGCAAATCCAGCAGAGCTAGTCTCTTGGCGTTGGGTCAGGGAGGAAGCAAATTGTCCTGGGCTCCGGTCTACCGGCTGGTAAAACAAATTCCGCGTGGGCGCATCTTAACTTATGGAGAGGTGGCGCGCGCTTTGCGTCTGCGCGGAGGCGCGCGCACCGCCGGACGCGCCATGGCTGGATGCCCGCAAGGCCGCGGCATCCCCTGGCAGCGCGTGGTCGGCGCGGCGGGACGAATCCTAATCCGCGAGCCCTACGCATCGCTCCAGCGCCAGCTACTTCTGCAAGAGGGCGTCGAATTCCTGGGCAGCCGCGTAAACCTCGCGCGGCACGCCTGGAAAGGCCACCGCGCGCGGCGCCGCTCTCCGCGGCGCGCGCGGCGCTGAGTTGCTGTACTATAATCCGCGCCGTGATGATCACTCGTCGCGAAGTACTCTCTGGCCTGGTCGCGGTCACCGCCACTTCTTTGCTTGCCGACTTGTCTCTCGCTGAAGTCGCTGCCTTCGATCTGCGCATCGACGCCGATCGTCTTCGGCAGAGCCTCGAGGGGCTCAGCATTCACGGACGGCCCGCGGGCGGCACATTTGCCGATGGAGTCTCCCGCGTAGCCTACTCTGAAGCCGATATCGCCGGCCGGAAGTACGCGATGCAGTTGATGCGGGCCGCCGGGCTGGAGCCGCGCATCGATTCCGCGGGAAACATCTTCGGGCGGCGCGCGGGGAACGACCCCGCTCTACAACCCATCCTCCTTGGCTCGCACATCGACTCAGTGCCAAGTGGCGGCAACTTTGACGGAGACCTGGGCTCCATGGCCGCGATTGAAGTGATGCGCACCCTGAAAGACCATGGTGCCACCACGCGCCGTCCGCTGGAGATGGTCATCTGGTCAAACGAGGAGGGCGGCTTGATGGGCAGCCGGGCCGCGGCCGGCGAAGTGCAACCGGAAGAGCTCAACCGCGTGTTCAACGGCATCCGCATGGCCGATGGCCTGCGCAGGATTGGCGGCGACCCGGCGCAGTTGAGCGAGGCGCGCATGGCACGGGGCTATTTCCATTGCTACCTGGAACTGCACATCGAGCAGGGCGGCAATCTCGACAAGGCCAAAATCCCCATCGGCGTCGTCGAGGGGATTGTCAGCATCGACGAATACGATGTCGAGATTCGCGGCTTCGCCAACCATGCCGGAACCACTCCCATGCCCGAACGCCGCAATGCCCTGCTGGCCGCCGCCAAGCTGATCGAAGCTGTCCAGGAAGTGGTGACGCGCGAAACCGGACGGCAGGTGGGCACCGTGGGGCACCTGGAAGTGTTTCCGAATGCGAGCAATGTCGTGCCCGGGCTGGTGAAACACTCCATCGAGCTGCGCGACCTCTCTGCCGAAAAGATTGCACGCCTGGCAGACCAGATCCGTGAGCGGGCGCAGGAGATCGCCCGGCAAACCAGCACAGAGATCGTCATAACCAAGACGGAGCACGATCCGCCGGCTGTCGCCACTCTCGAAATTCAGGCGCAGATCGAAAAAACGGCGAGGGAATTGGGGCTGAAAACCATGCGCTTGCCCAGCGGCGCGGGCCACGATGCGCAAATGATGGCCAAGCTCGGGCCCATGGGCATGGTCTTTGTGCCCAGCGTTGGCGGTATCAGCCATTCGCCAAAGGAATTCACACCCTGGCAGGACTGCGCCAATGGGACCAACGTGCTGCTGCAAACGATCTTGCTCGCCGACCACACATGAGCCCGTGGGGAATCCTGCCCTGCGTACCCGCGGCGCAACTCCCCCCTGTGATATAAAGTTGTTGTGAGCCAGCCCATCGTCCAAGTGCAGGACCTGCGCAAGAACTACGGCGAGGTGCAAGCTCTGCGCGGCGTCAGCTTCGAAATCGCCGAAGGAGAAATCTTCGGCCTGCTGGGGCCCAACGGCGCCGGCAAGACGACTACCGTCGAGATCCTTGAGGGCATGCGCCGCGCGGATTCCGGCGTCGCCCGGGTCTGCGGCCTTGACCCGCAGACCAGCGGACCGTCTTTCAAGCGAAACGTCGGCGCGGTGCTCCAATCCACTTCCCTTCCCGATAAGATCCGCGTGCGCGAAGCGATTGACCTCTTTTCCCGGCTTTACGGCTCGCGCCCGGACACGCTCGCGCTGCTGCGCCGTCTCGGCCTCGAAGAAAAAAAGAACGCCTTCTACTCCCACTTGTCCGGCGGACAGAAGCAGCGCCTGGCCATCGCCCTGGCTCTGGTGCACCAGCCGCGGGTAGTCTTTCTCGATGAGCCCACGGCCGGCCTGGACCCGCAAGTGCGCCGGGAAATCTACGACTTCATCGAGCAATTACGGAAGGAAAAAAGATCTGTCCTGCTGACTACTCATTACATCGAAGAGGCTGAACGGCTGTGCGACCAGGTGGCTATCATGGACCACGGGCAGGTGATCGCCGCAGCTTCGCCCCGCGAGCTGAAGCAGCGCTCGGCTGGAACCACGCGCATCGAGGTCCGCCTGGCGCGCCCCGCGGCTGACGGCGCCCTCCGCCATCTGGAAGGAGTCACCGACTGCCGTACGGTGGAAGACCGCGCCGTGATGCACTCCACTCGCCCGCCGCAGACCATAGTCGCGCTGGTGAAGCACCTGGAAGCCGCAGGCAACGAGCTGCAGAGCCTGGAAATGGCCGCGCCAACGCTGGAGGACATCTTCATCGAGCTGACCGGCCGGCGGCTGCGCGAGTAAGGCAAAATGAAACACGCCTGGACATTGACGAAATTCCGCATGCTCCTGGCGCTGCGCAACCGCGCCTTCTTCTTTTTCAGCCTGGTGATGCCGCTTTTTTTCATGTTTCTCTTCGCCGGGGTCTACGCCCGGCGCGGCGGCGCGGCGGTAGCTTATGTCCTGGCCAGCGTGCTGGCGCTCACCGTGATGGGAAGTTTCTGGGGCCTCAGCACCCAACTGGTGATTTTCCGCGAGCAGGGCATCCTGCGGCGGTTCCGGCTGGCGCCGATCGATGCCGGAGCGATGCTGGTGTCCAGCATCCTTTCTAACTACATCCTGACGCTGCCGGCCATCGTCGTCGAACTGGTGCTGGCCCGCTGGATGCTGCACATGGATCGCTGGGGAAACCTGCTCAGCGTGTTTGCCCTGGTGTTCATCGGCTCACTGACGTTTGCCGCCCTCGGGCTGGTGGTGGCCAGCGTGACCAATTCCATGCAGGAAACGCAGGTGATCAACAATCTCATCTGGACGGGATTCCTGCTGCTCTCCGGCGCCACCGTGCCGCTGCCCATGCTGCCCGGATGGGTGCAGCACGTCTCCCTCTTCTTGCCGGCCACCTATCTGGTCACCGGGCTGCAGAGGGCGCTGCTGGCCGGCGCGCCGGTCACGCATCTGGCGGCTGAAATCTCCTCGCTGGGCGGATGCACCCTGCTGGCGTTTTTCGTCTCGCGCCAGATTTTCCGCTGGGAGCCGGAGGAAAAGTTGCCGCCTCGCGCCAAGGCCTGGGCCGCAGCCGCGCTCATTCCGTTTCTGTTGCTGGGGATCTGGGAGAGCTCGCTGGGGCAGCGGCGCGCCGAGGCGCGTTCCATCTTTCAGTCCGTCGATGATCACCCCCCATCCGGCGCAACACAGCCCCCCAAGTAATCTCCATCCAATTTGGCCCCCGCAGCGCATTTTCACGCAATCCTTTTGACAGCCCCTCACCGGTTGCTATACTCGGTCGAGGGGCGAGAACAGTAGCCGCGGGAGAGCCGAGCATGGCCCTGAAGAAAACCGAAAAGATCTGGCACAACGGCAAGTTCATCGCCTGGGACGACGCGCACATCCACGTGCTCTCTCACGTGGTCAACTACGGCTCGGCGGTGTTCGAGGGCATCCGCTGTTATCACACCACGCAGGGTCCGGCCATCTTCCGCCTCCGCGAACACATGCAGCGCCTGGTGAACTCGGCGCGCGTCTACCGCATGGACCATCCTTACTCCCAGGAAGATTTCGCCGCCGCCGCCCTCGAGCTCGTCCGCATCAACCAGATGGAAGCCTGCTACGTGCGGCCGATCGTCCTGCGCGGATACGGCGATGTGAACGTGAATCCCTTCGGGTGCCCAGTCGAGGCGTACATGGCCTGCTGGGAATGGGGCAAGTATATGGGCGCCGAGGCCCTGGAGAAGGGCGTAGACGTCTGCGTCAGCTCCTGGACACGCATGGCCCCCAATACTTTCCCAGCCATGGCCAAGGCCGCGGGCAATTATTTGAATTCGCAGCTGGTGCGCATGGAAGCGGTGATCAACGGCTTTACCGAAGGCATCGCCCTGGATGTGAGCGGCTACGTCAGCGAAGGCTCCGGGCAAAACCTGTTCATCTACGCCGGCGGCACGCTGCTCACTCCGCCGCTGGGCAATTCCATCCTGCCGGGGATCACTCGCGACAGCGTCTTGACCCTGGCGCGCGAGATGGGCATCCCTGTTGCCGAGCAGATGATCGCGCGCGAGGCGCTTTACCTCGCCGACGAAGTCTTTTTCGCCGGCACCGCCACGGAGATCACTCCCATCCGCTCGGTTGACCGCATCACCGTGGGGAGAGGATCTCGCGGGCCTGTGGTCAAACGGCTGCAGGAAGAATTCTTCGGCATCGTGGACGGTAGCAAGCCTGATCGCCACGGCTGGCTGACCCACGTGCGCACTCCCGTGCACTCCTCCGTCGCCGCCCCGGTGACCCACTGAACGGGTTTCCCGGCACCTTAGCCACGGCCTCCCGCGACCTTTTCACGAGATATCTTCCCCGCGTCCTCGGCCCAGCTCTTGCGCAGACAGAATTTCACTTTTCTTTTTTCTGTTGCTGCGTCTAGACTCTAGGATTCTCGCACCGGCGTCCGCGGCAGACCCATCCTAGGAGGAACCGGATGTACAACACTGGACAGAAGCTTTTGGCGGAGTTCGTGGGAACCTTCACGCTCATTTTCATGGGTGTGGGCGCAATCTGCGCGAACCAGATGGCCGGTGCGGGCGGCCCGGGATTGGTGGGCATTGCCCTGGCACATGGCTTGGGCATTGGGGTGATGATTGCCGCCGTCGGCCACGTGTCCGGCGCGCACTTCAACCCCGCGGTCACCGCCGCGTTCTGGGTCACCCGCAAGATGAGCACTCTCGAGGCGCTGGGCTTCTGGGTGGCCCAGCTAGCCGGAGGCGCAGCCGCGGCCTATCTGCTCACCGTGTTCTTCCCCGCTGAAATCTGGCGCGCCGCCGGTCTGGGCACGCCGGCGCTGGCCCGCGACATTACCCCCACCTTCGGCATTCTCATCGAAGCGATGCTGACTTTCTTTCTGGTGTTCGTCATCTTTGGCACCGCCGCGGACAAAAACTCCGCTTTCGGAAAACTGGCGCCCTTTGCCATCGGCCTGACCATCACCATCGACATCCTGGCCGGCGGCGTGCTCACCGGTGCGGCGATGAACCCGGCGCGGGCCTTCGGGCCGGCATTGGCTTCGCACAATTGGGCCAACCACGGTGTCTATTGGGTGGGGCCGCTGGCCGGAGGGATTCTAGCGGGCTGGCTCTACGACACGGTGTTGATGAAAAAAGCGGAATGACGCGCGCGCCGGCGCCCCGGATACCACTCCGCCACATCGCGCTGTGTACCATTGCCTTGTCCTGCGGTGCGTGCTACTGTCGGCGCAAGTCTGCAATAAGCGGGGTTTAGCCTATGGCCATGAGCATTGAAGACCTGCTGCGCCGCGCCATTGAAAACAAGGCGTCGGACTTGCACCTGAAGGTCGGCAACCACCCCTACATCCGCATTGACGGCTTGCTCCAGCCCATCACCGAGACCAACCGCATCACGCCGGAAGAAATGCTCTCCATGGCTTTCAGCATGATGACCAACCGTCAGAAACAGAAGTTCAAGGAAACCGCCGAGCTCGATATGGCTTACGGCGTCGCCGGCCTGGGCCGTTTCCGCGTCAACGTCTTCCAACAACGTGGCAACGTGGGCATGGTTGTCCGCGTGATCCCCACCAAAGTGAAGACGCTCGAAGAGCTGACCATGCCGCGGGTCTGCGACAAAATCTGCGAAGAGCAGCGCGGGCTGATTTTGGTCACCGGAACCACCGGATCGGGCAAGTCCACCACCCTGGCGGCCATGATTGACCGCATCAACTCCCAGCGCGCTGACCACATCATCACCATTGAGGACCCCATCGAGTTCCTGCACCGCGACAAGAAGGGCTTCGTCAACCAGCGCGAGGTCGAAGTGGACACCTCCAGTTTCTCCACCGCGCTGCGCGCCGCATTGCGCCAGGACCCCGACGTCATCCTGGTCGGCGAAATGCGCGACCTCGAAACCATCACCACCGCGCTGCTCGCCGCCGAGACCGGACACCTGGTGCTCTCCACCTTGCACACTCTGGACGCCACCGAGACCATCCAGCGCATCATCGCCGTCTTCCCCCCGCCGGAGCAGAAGCAGATTCGCCTGCAGCTCGCCGGCACGCTCAAGGCCGTGGTCAGCCAGCGCCTGGTGCGCAAGGCCGACAACCTGGGCCGCGTGCCCGCCGTCGAGATTATGATTTCGACTGGATATATCCGCGATTGCATCATCAACCCGGACAAGACCCGCCTGATCCGCGACGCCATCGCCGCCGGCACCAGCCAGTACGGCATGCAGACCTTTGACCAGTCGCTCTACGATCTCTATTCGCGCTCGCTGATCACCTACGACGAAGCCATGATTCGTGCCTCCAACTCCGACGAGCTCAAGCTGCGCATGCAGGGCATCCGCTCCACCGCCGACGCCGCGCGCGAAGAAATGGAGCGGGCCATGACGGAGTTTGAGCGCTTTGGCGGCGGGCAGGGAAATCGGTAGAGACAGGAGAGAGAGGAAGTAAAGGAGGGAGAGGAAGTAGAGGAAACACCCTCGTCTTATTTTCTTTCCCCTCCTCTCTGCGTTCTCCGTTTCTCTGTGTCCTCTGCGATAAATCTTTTTCTGAATGCCTTTTTTGTCATACGACAGCTCTAAGAATTTCCTGAACCCGGCCTCGGCGCCTGTTTCTCCTCTCCCTCCTTTACTTCCTCTCCCTCCTTTACTTCCTCTCCCTCCTTTCCTATCCTCCTCCCAATGCCATTCGCTGCCCGCAAGTTGCAAACTGAAGAAGAACTCTACACGGCGGCCATCCGCGCCTTGGCACGCCGGGCGCATTCTGTTTTCGAGATGCGCCAGACGCTGGAGCGCCGCGCCGAGGACCCGGAGCTGGCGCAGAGCGTGCTGGCTCGTCTCAAACACCTGAAACTTCTGGACGACGCGCGTTACGCCCGCGAATTTGCCCGCGGGCGGGCTGCTGGCCGCCGCCAGGGCCGTTTCCGTATCGAGCGCGAGCTGCGACGCCGCGGTGTGCCCGACCGTCACATCGAGACGGCGCTCGAGGATGCCTTCGCGGTAACCGACGAAGCGGAGCTGGTGCGTGCGCGCCTGGCAAGAAAGCTCAAATCCCGCAGCGGCCCGCTCGACGCGCGCCGCATGGCCTCGCTCTACGCCAGCCTCCTGCGCGCCGGATTTTCTTCTGACTTGATCCGCCGCGAGCTGCGCGCGGTTTCCCGCACCAGCGCGGAAGAAGTTCCGGAAATCCCGGCAGAAGAATGAGGCTGCCCTTGGCTCTACTCCACCCTAACGCAACTCCAGGGTGAAACGACCCAGTGGTATCATCTGTCTAGGTGTGTCAGGAAGAAAAGCCAACCCCGAGAAAAGTGTAGCCAACGGCCCGACTCATAGCCCTTTCGGTGCCCTACTGCGGCGGGAACGACTTCCTGCCACCCCCCTCGACACACAAACCCGCCTTCTTTAGTCCCGCGTACCGCTCCTTGTGGGTCGAACCACACTCGGTATGTCCGATCAGCCACTTTCCTCGTTCCTGCTCGCATCTTTATGAGAAGATGCTTCGCGTAATCCTCCAATCTCACCGCCGCAGAGGAGGGAAACGGTGACAAACATTGTTGCCACGTTGCCCGACGGCAAGATCTGCGACTACATAGACCAAAAGATCAGGAACGACACCCCCGAGGAATACGTAAGACAAAATATTGAGCGTCGGCTTGTGCTGGAGCTCGGATTCTCGCGAGAGCAGATCGCGGTCGAATTCCCCATTAAAATTGGCAGTGGCAAGCACCGCATTGACCTGGCGATCTTTCCCCAGGGTGCTGACCACACCCAAGACAATCTCTTCATCATTCTCGAATGCAAGCGAGATACGGTTGAGCCTTCGAATAAACAGGAGGGGACGGCACAACTGAAGTCCTACCTGTCTGCATCCCCTAACGCCGAGTGGGGAATGTGGACAAATGGGAAGTACAAGGCAGTGTATCGGCGTGTCGTAGAGGGGCGTCGAACAATTTGGGAGGAACCCAATGACATTCCTTCCAAGAACGGGCCTGCGCAAGAGGTCGACCGCCCGACACGAAAGTTTCTGAAGTTTGCTGTCGAGGACAACCTTCTGTTCTCGTTCAAGATTTGCCACAACCACATATACGTTACGGACGGAATGCAGAAGCAGCCAGCCTTTTTCGAGTTGCTGAAGGTAATCTTCTGCAAAATCCACGATGAACGAAACGTCCCGAACCCGCTTGAGTTTTACGCAACAGCCAGAGAGAAGGCGAGCAATGACGGACGACTGACAGTCGCAAAACGAATCGGTAAAATCTTTGAGGCTGTCAAGGCACGGTACCCCTCCATCTTCGACAAGAACGATGAAATCAAACTGAATCCTCGCTCGCTGGCCTACGTTGTGGGTGAGCTTCAGCGATACAGTTTTCTGAACACCAACATTGACGTTAAAGGGAAAGCCTACGAAGAGTTGGTCGGGGCAAACCTCCGTGGAGATCGCGGCGAATTCTTTACGCCTCGGAACGTCCAGCACATGGCCATACAGATGCTGGACATCAAGCTTGAAGAGAAGGTGCTTGACCCGGCGTGCGGAACCGGGGGGTTCTTAGTAATCGCGATGAATGAAATGATCCGACGCCTGCGAGAAGAAGCAGAGGCGAGTGGCCTCTCGGCCATGGACATGCGAACCGCGTTGACGGACCGCGTTCAAGAGGTCGCACAAAAATGTTTCTTTGGTATCGACATCAACCCCGACCTTGTCAAAGCAACTAAAATGAACATGGTCATGAACAACGACGGGTCGGGCAACATTTTTCGGCAAGACTCGCTGTTGCATCCCCACCAATGGGAAGGAGACTTTCGCAAGCAGTTTAGCAAAACGCTGGACATCGACCCGGCTGAGCTGCGAGGCCCAGACGACCTCGGACATTTCGACGTAATCACAACGAACCCTCCTTTCGGCTCCAAACTTCCAATCAAAGATCGCGAGACTCTCAGCCAATACGAGCTAGGGCATGTCTGGCGCAACGTCGACGGATCATGGGAATCAACGGAAGAAGTTCAAACGTCGCAACCCCCGGAAATTCTTTTTATTGAACGATGCTGGCAGTTTTTGAGACCCGGAGGGCGTTTCGCGATCGTCCTGCCTGACGCCATTCTCGGCGCGCCCGGACTCGAATACGTGCGAACTTGGATCATGACCCACTGCCGCCTCGTGGCGTCAATCGATTTGCACCCCGACACCTTTCAACCAGGCAACGGGACTCAAACATCGGTGATGGTTCTTCAGCGCAAGACCCAAGAGGACATGGACCGTGAGGTTAAGCAACAAAAAATTCAAGATTACGAGATTTTTATGGCCCAGATCATGGCCATGGGACACGACAAACGTGGCAACGCAACGTACAAGAGAAATGAAGACGGGGAACTGATACTAAGCCCTGCGCAGGACCGAAACCCGACACAGTTATTCGAACATACTATAAATGGCGAGGTGACAAAGCGCCCCCTCGCCCGACAGAAAATTTCCGATGACGATTCTCCCGCCGTTGCTAATGAGTTTCTACAGTGGAAGCGGACAGCAGTGCTGGGATGGTAGGGCCCGCCCGACGGCGCAAAGCGGTTGAGCCCGGCCCGGCTCCGCAAAGACTGTCGACCTCCGTAAAGCTGTCGGAAGTTTTCGCAGCGGGTCTTCGCTTTGAGGCCGGAGCTTTCAGTATTGACGCACGGCACGCAATTGAAACGATGCGTGCCGCGGGAATCCCCTTAGTTTTGCTGTACGGTCCTGGGGGTCTGTGTCAAGAAGCTCACAATGCGTTCCGGTTCGTCAGAATTTATGTATCCCCAGAGAGGGGCGTTCCGTTCTTATCTAGCGCAGACATAATTAGCATGCGACCGGAAATTGATTGCTACCTCAGCCGCAAACTTACCAAGAACCTCGACGAGTTGATTATCAAGAATTGGGATGTGCTGATCTCCTGTTCGGGCACGATTGGCAATGTCGGATTGGCATCAGCCAGTTTCGCGGGAAAGGCGTTGTCACAACATGCCATACGGCTCCGGGCGCGGGACGCAGAAACTGCGGGGTATATCACCGCTTTTCTTCGCTGCCGTTATGGGCGACTCCAACTCATCCAAGCAACGTATGGCTCCGTAATTAAACACATCGAGCCTGCTCATTTGGAGCGAGTGTTGATCCCGGAGCTACCGGGGCGCCGAAACGAGATCGGTAGGAAAGTAAAGCGCGCATATGAATTGCGAGACGAGGCCAACAGTTTATTGGATGAAGCAGACACCAAACTGCATGATCTTTTGAAGTTACCATACCTCTCAGAAGTACATCCTGACACAGATGGACCCGTTGTTCTAAAACTTCGGGCCTCCGCTCTTGCTAATCGGTTTGAGGCAAGCTTTCATGACCCTGTCGCCCAAAGGGCCGAGAAAATCTTGGACCAGATAGGCTTCGAGATTGCTCAACTGACTGATTCACGGGTAACGGGTGAGATTCGTCCCGTGACGAAGTTCCGAAAGCGCCTCTACGTCCACACCGGCGGAATTCAAATGCTTAGCAGCAAGCAGTTAATGCAGATTGACCCAGTGGATGTAAAGCGGTTGGCAACGGGAGCCCATACGAAGGATTTACCAGAAATTGCATTGAACGAAAACATGGTGACAGTCAGTTGTTCTGGGACAATAGGACGAGTGCAGATCATTCCTGCATATATGGAAGGATGGACCGCGAACCAACATGCGACTCGGATTGTCGCTGCCAACTGTATGAACCCCGGCTTCCTATATGCCTGGCTCGCTTCTGACTACGGACAAATACTCACAAGAAGATGCGCCTACGGGTCAGTAATTCTGGAGATCGACAAGGGGATGCTCGGATCGGTTCTTATACCGTTGCCGCAGAAGAAGGCGCGTGACCAGATCGGAAACTTAGTGCTTCGCGCGAACGAACTGCGAGGTCAGGCTTGGGAAGTTGAACGACAATCGATCGAGGAATTGGAAAGTATCATTGAGAGACGCGCTTCACGCCGCACCGAATGTTCTGCATAACAAAAACACCGTGCTGTTTTGTAGTACATACGTCGAACAGTTTAGTACACAAGTGGCCCATCCTTAGGCTCCGGGGCTCGGATGGAGGTCCACATCCTCGCCTCGGCCGGGTGCCCCAATCCTCCCGGTTCGCAGGGAAGGGTGGGCTCTTTGTGCTTCCCGAGGTCATTCAAACCCGATCGATACGCGTGAGGGGGCGGCGCATAAAGCCAACCTTACCTTTCTCTCTGACCAACCCCCTCGACGATCCGGTGCAGCCACTCACAGAATCGACCCGACAGTTGACATACGAGCCCGCCCCCATTCGCCCACTGATGCCTCGTCCCAATAGCGCGGGAAATTCCCTGACCCTTGGCCTCCGAACCGAAGGCCCCCGTAACTCACCAGGGCGTAGGAGGCCCTGCACTGACTACTCATAGACTTTTTCTTTCATTCCTTCCCCGAAACTCCTTGACTTTCGATTACCACTAAGGTATACTTACCTTGAGTTATATTCGATGATGTCTGCAAACCCATACCTCCACCCCTACCCCCTTTTCACCCCTAAATCCTTTAGAACGCATGCTTACAAAGAATGCGCCCGCAACCCCTTTCGAATGCATACTTACGGCTCAAAGGACTTAAAGTCCTTTAGAATGCATACTTACAAAAAAGGGGGAGGGGGGGGCCAGAGCAAGCCTGTAGATTATTGCTTTGCTGCATGCTCTGCCATAATGTCGCCGGGAGCTTAATGCCACCGCAATGACCGGAAACGATATCCGCCGCCGCTTCATCGCCTACTTCGAGGCCCAGGGCCACAAGCACGTCCGCAGCTCTTCCCTCGTCCCCATCGGCGATCCCACGCTGCTGTTCACCAACGCGGGGATGAACCAGTTCAAGAATGTCTTCCTCGGTCTCGAGCAGCGCGACTACCGCCGCGCGGTGACCGTGCAGAAGTGCGTCCGCGCCGGCGGCAAGCACAACGACCTCGAAAACGTCGGCTTCACCAACCGCCATCACACGTTTTTCGAGATGCTGGGCAATTTCTCCTTCGGAGATTATTTCAAAAAAGACGCCATCGCCTTCGCCTGGGAGCTGATCACTTCCTCGAACTGGTACGGCATCCCCAAAGACAATCTTTTCGCCACCATCTTCAAAGGCGAGAGCGGCGTCCCGCGCGATGACGAGGCTTACCAGCACTGGGTAAGCCAGGGCATCCCCAAGAACCGCATCTACGAATTCGGCACGAAAGATAATTTCTGGGCTATGGGCGATGCCGGCCCCTGCGGGCCATGCAGCGAAATACATTACGACATGGGACCGGCAGCCTCCGACCAGGGCCACACCGATTGTAAGTTTGGCTGTGAATGCGGGCGCTACGTCGAAATCTGGAACCTCGTCTTCATGCAGTTCAACCGCGAAGCAAGCGGCGCGATGAACCCCCTGCCCAAGCCCTCCATCGACACCGGCGCCGGCCTTGAACGCCTTGCCGCCGTCCTGCAGGGAAAAATCTCCAATTTCGAGACGGATCTTTTTCAACCGCTCATCCGCCGCGCCGAAGAGTTGACCGCAGCGAAGTACGGAGCCGCCGCGAAGTCCGACGCCTCTCTTCGCATCATCGCCGATCATTCCCGTGCCACGGCCTTTCTTATCGCCGATGGCGTCCTGCCTTCGAACGACGGCCGCGGATACGTCTTGCGGAAAATCATCCGCCGCGGCATTCGTCACGGACGGCTGCTGGGGAGAGATACGCCGTTCCTCTCCGAGATGGTGACCGCTGTTCGTTCTCAGATGCGTGATGCGTATCCGGAACTGCGCGAAAGCGCGGAGCATGTCGCCGCCGTGGTGCTCGCCGAGGAAGAGCGGTTCTCCCGAACTGTGGAGCTCGGGCTCAACAAGCTAGAAGAGATGCTGAGCGCTGTAACGCGTGCAGGGGAAAAACAGACTCCGGCAGTTGCTTTCCTTCCCGGCGATAAGGCCTTCATGCTGTACGACACCTACGGCCTGCCGCTGGACTTCATCGAAGACGCCTGCCGGGACCAAGCTGTGCGTTTCGAGACCGCGGGCTTTGAGCGCGCGATGGAAGAACAGCGTACGCGCGCCCGGGCGTCCTGGAAGGGCGCGCACAAGGAAGCGGCGAGCCCGGTCTTCGCCAAGCTCGCGCAGACGTTCCAGACCGAGCCGGACTTTTACTTCGAGGCCAGCGCGCGCGACTGCCGCATCGAGGCCATCGTCACGAAAGATGGCTTGGTGAATGAAATCCCCGCGGGCGCGGAAGCTGAGATCGTCCTCGACCGCACCACTTTCTACGCCGAATCCGGCGGCCAGGTGGCCGACACCGGCAAGCTCTACGACAACAGCGAATCGCTCGAGTTGGCCGAGGTGCGCGGCGCCTACTATCCGGTTGCGGGCTTGATCGCCCACCGCATTCTTGCCAAAGAGAGGCTCCGCGTCGGCGACCGCGTTGCCACCGTCGCCGACGGCGCGCGCCGCGCGCACATCAAGCGCAACCACACCGCCACGCACCTGATGCACGCCGCGCTCCGCGGCATCCTGGGCACGCACGTCAAGCAGGCCGGCTCGCTGGTGGCGCCAGACCACCTGCGCTTTGACTTCACCCACTTCCGCGGCGTGGACCCTGCCGAGTTGCGCGAGATCGAACAGCAGGTGAACGAGCAGATTCTGCGCAACCATGAAATCGCCACCGACATCATGGGCCTGGACAACGCGCTGGCCTCGGGCGCGCTGGCCTTTTTCGGCGACCGCTACCCGGAGAGCAACGTGCGCGTCATCACCATCCCCGATCCCGCCACTCCGCGCGGCTTTTACAGCAAGGAACTCTGCGGCGGCACGCACGTCAAGCGCACCGGCGACATCGGCGTGTTCAAGTTTGTCGCCGAGCAGTCTGTGGCCTCGGGCGTGCGCCGCGTCGAGGCCATCACCGGCACGGCTGCCCTGGAGCAATTCCAGACTGCCATGTCCCGGCTGCGTGCCTTGGCCGCCACGCTGAATGCTGGCGAAGAGGGTCTGGAAGCCGCTGTCGCGCGCCTCGAGCAGCAGTCCCGCCAGCTCGAAAAGCAGCTCGACGCGTTGAAGAAAAAGTCCGCCCACTCCCAAGTGGATGATCTGCTGGCGCAAGCCCGCGCGGTGAAAGACGTCCGCGTGCTCTCGGCGCGGGTGGCCGACGCCGACCGCGAAACCCTGCGGCAGATGGTAGACACCCTGCGCCAAAAGCTCGGCTCCGGGGTTGTCGTCCTAGGGACTGCCGAGGACGGCAAGGTAGCCCTCATCTCCGGCGTCACCAAGGACCTCGTGGGGCGCCTCCATGCCGGGAAGATCATCCAGGCCGTATCCAAGATCGTGGGGGGCTCCGGGGGTGGCCGGCCGGACCTGGCCGAGGCTGGCGGAAAAGACACATCCCAGCTCGAAAAGGCTATCGCCGGGGTATACGAGATTGTCGAACAAATGCTACTATCTCCTTAGCGCCAGAGAGTGTTACGGGAGATGGATTCTCCTGTCTTACCTAGGACATGTCCGTTCCCCGCGGGATGGTAACCCCTCCCCTACAGTTATCACCGCTCGTTCCGGCTGTGGAAATCTGCCGTTATTGGGCCGGGCCATGATGCGACCTGATTGCCAGTCCGATGGCCTGCTCAACTGCCCAGTGCGACGCTATGAGGCTGCCAGCAGCCTCCCGCGGCGCTTGGCCGTGCTGCTGGCGATGACTTTGTGCCTGGCCGGACTACCGGCGGCGGCTCAGGTGCACAAGCTGGTGACCGAAAACGGCCGAGTGATTTTTGTGAACGCGGACGACAACACACCGATCAAACCGGTGAAGCCAGGCGGCAAAACCGCGCTGAGCAAAGCTTCGCAACAGGCGCCGGCGCGCTCCGACAACACCGAAGGCCGGCCGGTGCGGCGCGTCCTCTCCCCCGAGGAGATCGAAAAGGTGATCGTGCAGATGGCCGAGCGGCATCACGTGGACCCGGCGCTGATCCGCGCGGTGATCGCCGCGGAGTCGGGCTGGAATCAGGACGCCACATCGCGCAAGGGCGCGCAGGGCCTGATGCAACTGATGCCGGGGACCGCTCAGCAGCTCGGCGTGAACGATGCCTACAACGCCCAAGAGAATATCGAGGCCGGTGTTCGCTACTTGCGCGCTCTGCTGGAGAAATACAACGGAGACCTGGACCGCGCCCTGGCCGCTTACAACGCCGGGGAAGGCGCCGTCGCCCGGGCCGGCGGAGTTCCCAACATCCGTGAGACGCGCGAGTACGTCAAGAAAGTGACCAACAAGTATTACCACCCGGGCTCGGGGCGCGGTCCGAGCTGGGAGCAGGGACCCCGCAGCATTCACCGCGACGTGGATGAGCACGGGCGGGTCGTCTACACCAACGAATGAGGCGCAGCGCGAAAAACTTTTTTGAGACATTCCGTCTGATCGCCATCGTGCTGGCAGGCATGCTGCTGGCTCCGGCGCCAAGCCAGGCTATTCCCCAAACGGCCAGAAAAGCCGAGGCCCGCACGCAGTTCTCCCGCGCGGAAAAAGACCGCACTGCCCTGGAAGGCCAGCCGCAGAAGGAGCGCTCGGTCAAGGACTACGAGCGCGCCATCGCCGCCTATCGCCGCGTGGTCAGCGTGGCTCCCAACACCAGCGAAGCCCCGGCGGCGCTGGTGGCCATCGCCGAGCTTTATCAGCAGATGGGCCGGCAGTTCGACTTGAAATATTTCCAGAAGGCCATTGATACCTACCAGTTCCTGTTGCACGAGTATCCCACCAGCCATTTCCGCGCCGACGCGATGTTCACGCTCGCCCAGATCGAACAGGAAGACATCGACCAGCCGGATTTGGCGGAAAAGAATTTTCAGGAATTCCTGAAAAAATATCCTCATTCACCCAAGGCTGCGGAAGCGCAGGAGGCGCTGAAAGAGATCGCCGCCGACCGCGAGAAGTCCAAGAAGGCTTCCTCCAAGAAAGAGCTGGCCGAAGAGCGCGAAGAACAGCGCAAGATGCCGCGGGTCACCAACATCCGCCAGTGGAACGCGGACAGTTACACACGCATCGTCATCAGCCTGGAAGAAGCAGTGAAATACCAGGCCGCGCGCATCGCCAATCCCGACCGCATTTATTTCGACCTGTACACCGCCAAGCTGAGCTCGGCGATGGCCGGCAAGACCCTCGACGTGCAGAACGGCTTCCTCAAGGCCATCCGCGTGGCGCAGAACCAGGTGGGCGTTGTGCGCGTGGTGCTGGAAGTGGACAAGGTCAAGGACTATTCCGTCTTCCTGCTGAAGAACCCCTACCGCCTGGTCATTGACGTCTACGGCGAGCCGGTGCAGTCGGCGCCGGTAACCACGGCGAAGAACCAGCCGCCGGACGTCCTCATCGGGCCGCCGTCGCCGGAAAAAGGGAGCAAACCGGCAAAAACCTCGGAGAAGAGCGGCGCCAAAGCCGGAGCGAAGAGCGAGAAGAAACCGCCGGATAACGTCGAAGTGGCGCGGAAGGAGACGCCCGAAGAGTCTCCCAACACCACGAATCCTCCCGAGAAAGCGCCGGCAAGAAGCTCTGAGCGCACCGGGTCGCAGCGCGGCACGCCGCCGGTGGTTCCCAAGCCCACACGCAACGGCCAGCATTCCCTCACGCGTGCTCTGGGCCTCAAGATCGGCAAGATCGTGATTGATCCCGGCCACGGCGGTCACGACACCGGCACCATCGGCCCCACCGGCCTGAAGGAAAAGGACCTCACCCTGGACGTGGCGCTGCGCCTGGGCAAACTGATCGAAGAAAAGCTTGGCGCCGAAGTGGTCTACACCCGCGAGGACGACACCTTTGTGCCTCTCGAGGACCGCACCGCCCTCGCCAACCAGGTCAAGGCGGACATGTTCATTTCCATCCATGCCAATTCGAGCCGCGACCATTCCGCCCGCGGCGTCGAGACGTATTATTTGAACTTCGCCGCCTCCGAGGAGGCCATGGAAGTGGCCGCCCGGGAAAACGCTCTGGCCCAGGCTTCCTTGCACGATCTGCAAGACATGGTGAAGAAGATCGCCCGCAACGAGAAGATCGAGGAATCGCGCGAACTGGCCGCGGACGTGCAAAGCTCGCTCACCAAGCGGCTGCAGCGAAATGGCAAGGCGCCAAAGAACCGCGGGGTGAAGCGCGCGCCTTTCGTGGTCCTGATCGGCGCCAACATGCCCTCGGTCCTCGCCGAAGTGAGCTTCTTGAGCAACCCCAGCGATGAAACTCTCCTGAAAAAGGGTGACCACCGCCAGCGCATTGCCGAGGGGTTGTTCAGCGGAGTTTCGAGTTATTTGGAAAGCCTGGGCAGCCTGAGCAACAACCTGGCAAAGGTCTCCGCCAACTCTCCCTGACGCCGTTTCGCCCCCCTCAGCCCTGCCTCCCCCGGCGAATTTGTGCCCGGCGGGCACCGAGGGTAAACTAAAGGTGTCTAATCCTCTGGAGGTTTTTTCTTGCGCTGGATTCTCGGCCTATCACTATTGCTGCTGGGAGGAGTTCCCTCTCGCGGAGCGGTCCTTCCCAGCATAGTAGGCGGCTGGGGCGCCACCGTCCGGGAACAGGCGCTGCCCGAGTCTCTCGAACGCCTGGCCGGACAGGATGCTGCGCTGCTGCGCGAGTGCGGCATCCGCGATGCCGAGCGCGCCACCTACAGCGGGGCCGGCGGGCAATTCACCGTAACGCTCTACCGCATGCGCGATTCGACCTCGTCCTATGCCGCTTACACGCTGTTGCGCGGCGCGGAGATGTCTCCCTCCGATTTGACTGAAAAGTCTTCGGTGAGCCGCGACCGGGTCCTCGCACTGGTGGGAAACATGTTGGTGGACGTCGGCAAACCCGGCGCTGCTTCCGTGGCCGATCTCAAGACGCTTCTGGCCAGCGTAGGACTTCAGGCCGAGATGGCACCCTTCCCCACGTTATGGCAGTACTTGCCTTCCCAGGGTCTGGCGGCGAACTCCGCGCGCTACGTGCTGGGGCCCATCGCCCTGCAACGCGTTTTGCCGGATTTGGAGTTGCCGCGGGATCAGGATTGGATTGGTTTTTCGGACGGAGCTGAGGCGGAAATTGCCAACTATCGCGTGAAAGGGCAATCGATGGGCCTGCTCTTGGCCAGATATCCCACACCGCAAGCCGCTCTGCGAAGGCTGGAGGAATTGAACAAATGGTTCGCCGTCAACCCGGACGCAACTGAAGAAGACAATAGCCCAGGCAAGAGTTCGGCGGAGTCGCGTCCCACGCTCTACATCGAGAGGACCGGGCAGTTGCTGGCGATGGTGACAGGGAGCCGCTCCGCAACGCTGGCCAAGGGTCTTTTGGCTCATGTCCAGTTCGAGCGGGAAATCGTCTGGAACGAACCATCGTGGAGAGCCAAGGAGCGGCCATTTATTGAATTGCTGGTGATGGTTTTTGTCGGATCAGGAGTGATCATCGTTTACCTGATCATTTCCAGTCTGGCATTCGGTTTCTTCCGAATTGCAGTGACCAAGATGTTGCCGGGGAAGGTCTTCGACCGGCCGGGGGAGTTGGAGTTCCTGCAAATGCGCCTAAGTGATAAGTCGCTTGGCGCCAAGGACTTCTACAAAGGGGGCGACAGCTCGTGATCTTCAGTTTGCGGACTGGGTGTGGCGTTTTCTCCCGCCAAATCAGCTAAGTTATTTATAATACAGGTCTTAGCGTGTTCCGATTTCCGCAGATTCTCCCCTTGACTTGCTGCACGCCGCTCTCCTAGACTTGCCGCGAGGACAAGTTCAGGGCCTTCCGCGCATAGGCTCTCGAACCGGTTTCCCCTCTGAAGGCTCACCCTCTCCGGTGAGCCTTTTCTTTTCATCTAGTTGCGGCCGCT
>JBGPJC010000020.1:0-39552 GCA_041485165.1 Terriglobia bacterium
AATGGTTGCGCAAGGCTTCCTGGTCCCCATTCTGGGGACATGTGACCCCGTAACAGTACCACTACTAATGGTATGTTTTTGCTTGACACACCTAACTGCCCGCGCCACAATCCGCCCAACTTACCGCCCGTCTCGCGCCTCTTTTTCGGCCTGCGGGTTTCTGCGCTGGGGCGGGCTTCAGGGGGGAGTGCGATGCAATATCTGCCCGGCTGGACCGTGCAATGCATCAACCCGGAATGTCACGAACGCGGCCACTGGATGCGCGTCAAAGAGACCACGCCCGACGACTGCCCTAACTGCGGAGCCCGGCTCCGCAACGTGCCGCCGCCGCTGGCTTCCCTCCGCCTGCGGCCGCGCCCACTTTCCGCTTACCGCCCGCGCCGCGGCCCGCGTTAGCCGGAGCTTCCGCCACGAGGGCTTGACGTTCCAGGCATGGCCGGATCTTTCTCGCCCCAAACCTGATCCCGTATCGCGAAATCTGCCAAACCCGTTGGCACAGCCGGCGCTACGGTGGTGTTAGTGAGTTCGGATCAAACTACATGGTTCCGGGGGCTGTTGCGTTCAGGACAAAAAAAAGGCGGCCGGTGGGGGGACCGGCCGCGTGGGGGTGGTCATGGGGGAGAAAAATCAATGACGAAATTATTCCGTTTTCCTTTGCCTCGATCGCACCGGAGCTGGGCTGGACTGGCCGACTAAGCTCGCTGCGAACAGCGCTGCACAGAGAACCAATCCCACTAAAACCACCATCTCCATCTCCTCTTCAGCTTGCCGGCCTATCTTCGGCCCGGCTCACTGCCCACGGGTGCAGTCTGCCCGGACCTGCTCCCCGGGTCGATAGCCCAGGAGGTTCATTCTTCCCGGTACTTCTGTACTGGTGGCGGTGAGCACCCCGCCGCGGCCTGCCGGAAGGGTCGCCCCTCTTGACGCCCGCGATGCGCCCCGGCATCCTGCCAAGCGCATGACGCAAGACGAATTCATCGTCCTGGTGGAAAAAGTGCTCGACGCACTGCCTCAGGAGATCCACCGCAAGATGGATAACCTCGCCGTGGTGGTCGAAGATATTCCGGCGGGCCAGATGCCGCCGGAAGAGGGCACCAGGAAAGCCCTGGTGATGGGTGCCTTCATGGGCGTGCCTCTGACCGCGCGCGGCGCCGGCGAAAAGCCTTACTTCTACGGTCCCGATCGCATCGTGCTCTTCCAGAAAAACATCGAAGCCGTGTGCGACAGCGAAATTGAGATCCGCCGGGAAATCCGCCAAACCCTGCTCCACGAGCTGGGCCACTACTTCGGCATGAGCGAAGAGCAGCTCAGCGACGTCTGACCTGCCCGGCCATTGAAGGGCCGCGGGCCACGTGGTAGCCTGAATAAGCTCCGGGGAGGCGCCGGAGAGCCCCAGCCCGACACGAACGATCCTGAGCACCAGCTAACCGCTGTGAGCACAGCCCGCCTACAACTCGACCGCGCCGCCGTCGCCGAAAGCGTGCAGGAGGTAGTCCAGCAGCTCCTCGACGAGCTCGGCAACCACCGCGGGCTCGAGGAGATCCGCAACGCCTCCCGCGCGGAATCTATCAATGCGTTGCACTTGGACCGCGACCTGGGCCTGGGAAGCCTGGAGCGCGTCGAGTTTATCGTCCGTGCCGGTGGCGCCTTCCGCCTCCAGCTCCCCGACGAGCTGATGGCCAAAGCGGACACCCTGGGCGATGTCATCAGCGCACTTGAGCAGCAACTCGGACAAGGCTCGGCCGCCACAAGCGAGTCGCGTTTCCGCGCTTCCGCGGCATCGCGCGCGTCCGATTCGCTTTCCGCCAGCGCCGCAGAACTGGGCCTCGGCTCCGCGGAGACGCTGATTGAAGTCCTGCGCCGCCGCGGACGCGCCGAACCCGAGCGGTTGCACATCCGACTGCGCGAGGACGAAGGCGGCACCGCGCTGATCACCTGTGGCGGCCTGCTCGAACGTGTCACGGCGTTTGCCCGCGGTCTGGAAAACCTGGGAATCGCTCCCGGCGAGCGCATCGCCATCCTGCTACCCACCTGCCGCGACTTTTTCTCCGTATTTCTCGGCGCGCAGATGGCCGGCGCCGTCCCCGTGCCGATCTATCCGCCCTTCCGGCCCGACCGCATCGAGGAGTACGCGGCGCGCCAGTCGGCCATCCTGCGCAGCGCCGGAGTGAGCTGGATGATCACCTTCAGCCGCGCGGAAAAAGTGGCCAGGCTGCTCAAACCGCAGGTGCCCTCGCTTCGCGGCGTCTCCACCACCGAGCAGGTCGAGGACCTCTCCCGGCGGCCGGGCAGCGCCACCAGCGCGCGGCGCATCCGCGGCGAAGACATCGCCTTCCTGCAATACACCTCCGGCAGCACCGGGGATCCCAAGGGCGTCACGCTTACCCACGCCAACCTGCTCGCCAATATCCGCGCCATCGCCGAGGGCTTTGATTTCGGCCCGCACGACCAGGCCATCAGTTGGCTGCCGCTGTACCACGACATGGGCTTGATCGGCGCCTGGCTGACGCCGCTCTACGTCGGCGCGCCGCTCACCATCATGTCCCCGCTGGCCTTCCTCTCGCGGCCTGAGCGCTGGCTGTGGGCCATCCACCAGCAGCGCGGGTCGGTGACCGCCGCGCCGAATTTTGCTTACGAGCTGTGCGTGCGCAAAGTGAGCGACGAGCAGATCGAGGGCATCGACCTCAGCTCGATGCGTTTGATGCTCAACGGCGCCGAGCCGGTCAACCCGGTCACCGTCGAGCGCTTCTGCGAGCGCTACGCCCGCTACGGCTTCCCTCGCGGCGCGCTGATGCCGGTCTATGGACTGGCGGAGAACTCCCTGGGGGTCACCTACACCCCGCCCGGACGCGGCCCCCTGGTGGACCGCATCGAACGAGCGACATTCGAGCGCGAAGGCCGCGCCGTGCCGCTGGCGGAATCGCCCGCGCCGGGGTCCGCGCAATCGGCGGAGACCGAATCCGCCGAGCTCTCCTTTGTTTCTTCGGGCGTGCCTTTCCCCCAGAACGAAGTGCGCATCGTGGACGAGACCGGCAACGATGTTCCCGAGCGCGTCGAAGGACGTCTGTGGTTTCGCAGCCCTTCCGCCACCTCCGGCTACTACCGCAACCCCGCCGCCACCCAGGCACTGCTCAAAGGCAACGGCTGGCTCGATTCCGGCGACCGCGCTTACCTGGCTGGCGGCGAGGCCTACATCACCGGCCGCGCCAAGGACATCATCATCAAAGCCGGCCGCAACCTCTACCCACACGAGGTCGAAGAGCTGGCAGGGAGCGTCTCCGGAGTCCGCAAGGGCTGCGTGGTGGCCTTTGGCGTTTCCGACGCGCAATCCGGCACGGAAAAATTAATCGTTGTCGCGGAGTCCTCCCAACGGAGCGCCGCGCGGCGCGAAGAAATTGCCGCGCACATCCGCGAAAAACTTGCCGAGGGGATCGGCCTGCCGCCCGACGATGTCGAGGTGGTGGCGCCGGGCACGGTGCCTAAGACCTCGAGCGGCAAGTTGCGGCGGGACTCAACCAAGCAGCTCTATGTCGCCGGAAAGCTGGGGCGACGCAGACTGCCGGTTTGGCTGCAGGTAACGCGCCTGGCGGCAAAAGCCGCTCCGCGCGAAGTGTCCGGCGCTCTGAAGAGGGCTTGGGAGGCGGTCTACGGCGCTTATTGGCTTCTGATGGTGGTACTGCTGGCGGCAACGGTCTGGACAGTGCTGAACATCGTTCCTCGCCGGTCTTGGGCCGTTCGTCTGAGTCAGAAAATCATCCGCGGCTTTTTCATCCTGGTGGCTTGCCCGCTGCGCGTGGAGGGGATTGAGAATCTCGCAGGCGTGGGCACGCTCTGGGGAGAGCCGTCGCGCGGGGGCGCGCTGTTGGTGAGTAACCACACCAGCTATTCAGATTCCGTGGTCCTCCTGGCCCTGATTTCTCACTACAATTTTCGCTTCGTGGCCAAACAGGAAGTGATGTCCTACCCATTTATTGGCGGCATCCTGCGCAAGCTCGGTTTCTTTTCGTTCGTGCGAGAGAGCCGGGAAGGCCGCCTGAAGCAGGCCGACGAGGTGGAAGAAGCCCTGCGGCAGGGGGATTCGGTGATGATTTTTCCGGAGGGCACATTCACGCCCGCGCCGGGCCTGCGGCCCTTCCAGCTTGGCGCCTTCAAGGCGGCGGCGTCCGCCGGCCGGCCGGTGGTGCCGCTCTCCCTGCGCGGGACCCGGGAAATCCTGCGCGATGAGACCATTCTGCCCAAGCGTGGCCGCGTCACGCTGACCATCGGGACCCCGCTTCATCCCACCGGCGCGGCCTGGCAGGACATCCTGCAACTCCGCGACGCCGCGCGCGCCGCCATCGGCAGCCACTGCGGCGAACCCATCCTTTAGGGCGTCCGTCTCCCTCTCTGCGTTCTCTGGGCTCTCTGTGTTCTCTGCGTATTTCTTATGATTTTCTTGAAAACTTAACACAGAGAACGCAGAGAGCACAGAGGGCACGGAGAAAACCTTCCTGCTAGTGCAGTATGAAAATCACCGTGACCATCGTTTCCACCTCCACCGCCGTGCCGTTCAACAGCGTGGGCTGGTAGCGCCACTCGCCGATGGCCTCGCTGGCAGCCTTGGCAAGAATCGGATGCCCGCTGAGCACCTGGAGAGAGCGTATTGTGCCCTCTCGGCTGATCAGGGCGCGGATGATCACCGTGCCTTGCAGGTGGATCTGCTTTGCAACCGGTGGATAGACAGGCTCCACGCGGTGCACGAGTTTTGCCTGCTGCACTGTCTCCAGCACCTTGATGGGGCGCACCGCTGCGGGTGGCTCTGGAGGAGGCTTCACGGGAAGCACCTGCTGACCACCATTGCCGATCGGGGGAGGAGGCCGCCGGGGGCTCCAGGAATATCCGAGCAGCTCCCAGCCTCACAGGCATTCTCCGGCTGCGCGGGATCTTCGTTGGTGTCTATCCTCGGGGGGATTACCGGCGGCTGAAACAAAGTCTCGTTCCTCGGGACTTGCGGTCCGTGCTTTGTCGACGCCGGATGATTCGGGTGCGCCGGACGATCCGCGTTGGGATATCCGCGGTACGGCGGGAGCGGCGTCAGCGTCAGGGATGCCAGCGGCTCCTGCGCGGCGAAGAGCGGCGAGAACAGCGGCACGCAGAGCAGCGCCACCTGCACGAGCATGGATAACCCCAACGCGTTGCGGCGCCTCTTGCGTTCGAGCGTGACTTTCCCTGCTTCTCCTTCTACCAGACACTGAGCGAGAAAATTCTGTTGCGGCATGGGCACACCTCCACATTGGCAACGCGTGTGGCGTTGGCATCAGAGTCGCGCGGCGCCGCAGGAATCGCCGGGCAAACCGAATTGCGTTCCCCTGGCAGCCCGCTCGGCGCCGCCTTCGATCAGTTGTGAGGTTTGCGCAGCCTCTTTCAGGTTGGACACCGCCTCGCCCGGCCATGTTCCCGCCTTGGCGCGGGGTTTCCAGCGATGGTCATCGCTATGCCCTGTAGATGCTCCGTAAAGTATTTATAGTCAAATGGTTAGAATTAAGAGCCTCATCCGGTCACAAAATTGTAACGGAGACCGGCTCTGGTGCATCTTACGGAATGTCTGGGGAAGTCAGCACCAGAAGGAGTTTGGCATGAACCGCCGTTCGGCAGAGACCGTGGGAGTGCGCATGACCGGCTGGGCCGCGCTGCACCGAGACCCCTTTGAGGACCCGGTGCGCTACGTTTGCCCCCACTGCGGGCTCGAGGGACACAAGCAGGCGCGCCGCCCCCGCGGGGAGTACCGCTTTACGGATGGGTTTCTTCAGGACCTGCAGGGCGAGATGAGCGCTTGCCGCGGGTGCCGCGCCCCGTTGCACATTGCGCCCATCGTTCTGGTCCACGACCGGGAGGAACAGCGCCGTTTTGAGGCTGTGTTTTCTCTACAGCCGATCTCGAACAACTGAACGTAATCGCCGGAGGCCGCGGCGCTCGCCGCGGTATTACGGCGTCCAGTCCCCGTCCAGCGCCAGGTGGTTTTTTTCCAGATCCTTCCGCACGTGCTCGAAGGCTTCGTCCACCGTATCGGCAAACTGCAGCAGGCCGTATTCCTCTTCATTGATCGTTCCCCAGCGCACCATCGCGCGCCAGTTCAGCACCTGGTCCCAGTAGCGCCGCCCGTAAATCAGGATGAGGTTGCGCTTGGCCAGCTTGCCCGTCTGCAGCAGCGTGAGCATCTCCCACAGCTCGTCCATGGTCCCGAACCCGCCTGGAAACACGATCAAGGCCTTGGCCAGTTGCGCGAACCATAGCTTGCGCATGAAGAAGTAGTGGAACGTAAAATTCAGCTCCGGGCTGATGTAACGGTTGGAGTGCTGTTCATGCGGCAACTGGATCCCCAAGCCGATGGATTTTCCTCCCGCGTCTTTCGCCCCGAGGTTGGCCGCTTCCATGATCCCCGGGCCGCCGCCGGAACAGATGACGAAGCGGCGCGGGTTTTCGCCCAGGGTCTTTGACCATTCCGTGATGCGCCGAGAAAGCTCCCTGGCCTCCTCGTAGTAGCGCGACATGTGCACCGTTGACCGCGCCTGGCGCAGCTCTTCCTGGTGCTTTTTTTTCGTGGCGGCGCTGCGGCCGCGCAGCCTCTTCTCCAGCTGCTCGAGGTGCGCCTTGGCATCCTCACGCGATTCCGTGCGCGCCGAGCCGAACATCACGATGGTGTCCCGCACGCCTTCCTGGCGCAGGCGCAGCATGGGGTCAAGATACTCGGCCAGTATGCGCAGCGGCCGCGCCGGAACGCTTCCCATGAACCCCTGGTCGCGGTAAGCGAGAGGAGGATCGGGTGGGTGGTGAGAACGTTTCATGGTCTCTCCAGGACAATGCCGCTAAAATGGCGAACAGTTCATTCTAGGAGAATGGTCTGCGGAAAGACCAGCCGCGAGTTCCCAATATGCGCCCACACAGCAACACAACGCCCGGCCAACCTGCGGTGGGCGGCTGGCGTCCAATTCTAGGCGCCCTACCGATGAGCCCTGCTGAGTGCTGATGAGGAATGACGGAAAAACGATCCGGTTGCTCGTTGGCGCGGCGCTTTTGCTCTGCTGCATCCCCGCAGGACTCGCGCATGGACAGTCAGGCCCGGGGCCCATCGTCCCCGCGGCGGGCCGTCCGCCTGAGCCGCCTCCCCCCGAGCCGCAGATCCGCGTGCAGGTCGAGTTGGTGAGCACGCCGGTGACCGTGCGCGACCGCAAGGGAGAGCTGGTCCTCAACCTCCAACAGAAAGACTTCCGGATCTTTGACCAAGGCGTCGAGCAGGCCATCGATCACTTCGACCTGGGGGGCGACCCGCTTTCGGTGGTCATCCTGTTGGAGAGCAGCTCGCGCGTCGAGGCCCTGCTCCCCGCCGTGCGCCACACCGGCATCCTATTTTCCCAGGCGGTGATGGGGCAAACCGGCGAGGCCGCGGTGGTTTCCTTCGATGACTGGATCGAAGTGCGGCAAACGCTGACTCACGACGGCGACGCCGTCGAGAAAGCGGTCGCCAAACTCCGTATGGGCACCAGCGGGATCCTCCTCTATGACGCGCTCTCCAAGGCCATCGGCATCCTCAAGAACCGGCCGAAGGATCGGCGCCGCGTGATCATTGTGGTATCCGAAGCCGACGATACCGGCAGCGAAACCAAGCTGGGCGACGTGCTGCGCGACGCGCAGATCAACAACGTCGCTATCTACAGCGTCGGACTTTCCAACCTGGGGGCCAAACTGCGCGGCGGGGCCCAGCCACCGCCGTCCTCGCCTTTCCCTCCGGGAACCTTCCCCATGCCCGGCCGGCCCGGCCAGCCACAAACCCCTTCCACCGAGCAAGCGCGGCAGGGAAATATTGACTATCTGGCTCTGGCCATCTGGGTGGTGAAGCACACCGACCATGCAGTGAAGGGCAACGCCCTGGAAATCGCGGTAGCGGCCACCGGCGGGACCCACGTGCTGGTCTATCGCGACGACTCAATGGAAAAAGCGATTGGCCAGATCGCCGCCGAGGTACACGCACAGTACACGGTCACTTATCGCCCGGCCAGCGTGCCGGCATCCGGCTTCCACGAAATCAAGGTGAAAGTCGCACGTTCGGGAGTTTCCGTCCGCGCCCGCCCGGGATATTTTGTCGAATGGCCTGAAAAGTAAGCTCCGCGCGCGAGGATTCGCCGGCGCGTGGTCTCAGTCCATCCGCGTCCAGAAAGACGCTTCGCGAGAGGCAAGCACCGCCTCCTGGCGCCCCACCCAGCGCTGCATGTGCGCCGTCTGCAGATGACTCGCGTGGTGCTCCTGGCTGGCCCAGATTTCGTGGAATAGAAACAGCCCGGGCTGTTCAGCGGAATGGTGGAGCTGGTAGAGGTAACAACCTCGCTCGGCGCGCGTCGGCTCGACGAGAGCGCGCAACTCTTTCTCCAGCGCGGCTTCCTGCCCTTCGCGCGCCCGCAGCTCGACCAGCAGCACCACCGTACTCCGCGGCGGCCGCGCGGACTGCTTTGATCTGCTCTTCGCTCTCGCCTTCATGATCTCCGAACGTTTTGTAGGTCAGGTCCCGCCCTGAGGCTTTTCGACTTGCCACGCCAAGACCCTCACGTCAATTCGGGCCCAAACTGCGGGCCCGAATGGGACGTGAGCTACAACCAATCGTCAGAAAGTTACTTTTCCTCAACCGCCTCTTCCAAAATCGACGCTGCCGCAGCGATGCGGTCGTCTTCTTCGAGGCGCAGCAAGCGGACGCCCTGGGTCGAGCGCCCGGCCTCGCGAATTTCATTCGAGTGCACGCGGATGATCTTGCCCTGGCCGGTGATGATCATCACGTCGGCCTCCTCACTGACCTGCAGCACCGCGACCACTTGGCCATTGCGGTCGGTGCTCTTCAGGTTGATGACCCCCTTGCCGCCGCGTGAGGTGACGCGGTATTCGGCCAGCGCGGTGCGCTTGCCGTAGCCCTTCTCCGAGACGGTGAGCATCAGCGTGGTGAGCGATTCGCGGATCTGGTCGCTTTCCAGTTCGTCGAGGTTTTGCGTGGTCTTCTTGAACTGGTTTTCCAGGATGCCGAAGTCGGGTTGCACCGCCTCCATGCTCACCACCACATCGTCCTTGGCCAGGTCCATGCCGATGACGCCGCCAGCGTTGCGCCCCATGGGCCGCACTTCGGTCTCGCGGAACAGGATGGCCTGCCCCAGGCGGCTGGCCAGGAAAATCATCTGCTTGCCGTCGGTGAGTTTGGCGCCGATCAGCTCGTCCTTGTCTTCCAGGGTGATGGCGATGATGCCGGACGGCCGGGGATTTGAGAACTCGGTGAGCGCAGTCTTTTTTACCGTGCCCAGGCGCGTGGCGAAGATGACGTAGCGGCCTTCTTCTTCGAGGTTTTGCGATGCCACCAGCGCGGTCAGCTTTTCGTCTTCCTGGAACTTCATCAGACTGTTGATGGCCCGGCCGCGCGTGGCCGCCGCGGCCTCGGGGATCTCGTACACCTTTTGCCAGTAGATGCGCCCCTTCGACGTAAATAACAGGATGTAGCTGTGCGCCGAGGCGATGAACATGTGCTCGACAAAGTCTTCCTCGCGCGTCCGCGCGCCGATGCGCCCCTTGCCGCCGCGCGACTGGTGGCGGTAGATATCCACGGACGTGCGCTTGATGTAGCCGGCGTGGCTGACGGTGATGACCATTTCTTCGTCGGCGATCAGGTCTTCCAGCTTGATCTCTTCGACGTCGTCCACGATCAGCGTGCGGCGCTCGTCGCCGTAGGTTTTCTGAACTTCGCGCAGCTCGCCGGTCATCACCTGCTTGAGCCTCTTGTCGCTGGCCAGGATTTCCTTCAACTCGGCGATGCGCTTCTGAATTTCCTTGAGCTCCTCGATGATCTTTTCCCGCTCCATCTGCGTCAGGCGGTGGAGTTGCAGGTCGAGGATGGCCTGCGCCTGGCGGTCGCTGAATTCGAACCGCGCAATGAGGGCGTCCTTGGCTTCCTTGGGCGATTTGCTGCGGCGGATGATCTTGATCACTTCGTCGAGGTGTTCGAGCGCCTTCTGGAAACCGACCAGGATGTGCTCGCGTTCTTCGGCCTTGCGCAGGTCGTAGCGCGTGCGTCGCAGCACCACCTCGCGGCGATGCTCGATGAACTGGCGCAGCAGGTCCAGCAGGCCCAGCTCGCGCGGCTGGCCGCCGACGATGGCCAGCAGGATCATCCCGAACGACTCCTGCATCTGGGTGTGCTTGAAGAGGTTGTTGAGAATGATCTTGGGCTCGAAGTCGCGCTTGACCTCGACCACGATGCGCATGCCGTCGCGGTCGGATTCGTCGCGCACCTCGGAAATGCCGTCAAGCTTTTTGGTCTGCACCAGCTCAGCGATGCGCTCGATCAGCCGCGCTTTGTTCACTTGGTAGGGGATTTCGGTGATGACGATGTCTTCGCGGTCCTTGGCCCTGCTCTCGATGGCTGCCTTGGCGCGCATGGTGAAGCTGCCGCGGCCGGTCTCATACGCCTGGCGGATACCCTCGCGCCCGCTGATGTAGCCGCCGGTGGGGAAGTCCGGCCCGGGGACCAGCTTCATCACTTCCTTCAGCGAGGTGTCCGGCTTGTCCACCAACATGATGGCGGCCTCGAGGATCTCGGTCAGGTTGTGTGGCGGGATGTTGGTGGCCATGCCCACGGCGATTCCGGTCGCGCCGTTGGCCAGCAGGTTGGGGATGCGCGTGGGCAGGACGGTAGGTTCCTGCGTGCTCTCATCGAAGTTGGGGACAAAGTCCACCGTCTCCTTCTCGATGTCCTCAAGCATCTCTTCGGCGATCTTCGCCAGCCGCGCCTCGGTGTACCGCATCGCCGCCGGCGGGTCGCCGTCCACCGAGCCGTAGTTCCCCTGGCCGTCAACCAGCGGGTAACGCATGTTGAAACCCTGCGCCAGGCGGACCATGGCGTCATAGACCGGTGTGTCACCGTGCGGGTGAAATTTGCCGAGGACCTCGCCGACGATCTTGGCGCATTTGCGGTAGGGCTTGCTGGAGGTGAGCCCCAGCTCGTACATGCCGTAAAGGATGCGGCGGTGGACAGGCTTCAAGCCGTCGCGCACGTCGGGCAGCGCGCGACCGATGATTACGCTCATGGCGTAATCGAGATACGACTTCCGCATCTCGGCTTCAATGTCTACCGGCACTATCACCGAAGTGTTCTTCTCATCCGCCATCTGCCTTCTTCTCCCGTCCCCTCTTCTCTGAGTGCTCCGTGTCTCTGCGACCTCTGCGTTAAGTTTCTGGGGCTGTGCAGTACACTGTCAGTTTTATATACGCTACTTTGCGTTAGCAGCCTTGTCTCTGAGCTGTTTGAACTTGGAAGCGTTCCATTTACCCAGAATGCTGATTAGCTCTCCGGCATCATTAAATTTCTTGCGCTCTCGGGTGTCCGCATGTGTGATTTCCCCTTTGATCCAGAGGCGAGCCGACTCTGGATCGAAACCATCGAGATACTTCTCTAAGGCCCAAAGATTGATCTTGACGGTAAGTCCTTTATTGCCTGCCCGCATCACATGCTCAGATTTCATGGCGCTCTCTCCTTCTGTCTGTTGGAATTTCAGAACTGACCCAATGCCGTCTCGCCTCCGGCTTGTTTCACTTCCGCACTTCCGTTAGCATTAGTCCGTGAATCACCCTTTCTCCGCTCTGATCACCAAAGAAGAAGACGGGTACGTGGCTCACTGCCCCGAACTCGACGTGACATCGCAGGGCCAAGACATCGAGTCCGCTCGCGCAAATCTTCGGGAGGCCATCGAGCTGTACCTCGAAACGTGGGGCGCTCCTTCTTAGACTCGATTCGCAGCCCATCCCAGAACGTACGCCTTCACCGCCTCAAAAGCCGCCGCCGCATTTGAAAACCGCTGCGCAGCAAAATGTTCCTCGAGACGCCGCAGAAATGCGTCCCGCTCCACCTCGCTCGTGAACGCCACGGCCACGCCGCGCTTGTTATCCGGCGTCGCCGTCGGCGCCGCGCGAAACCCGCTGCAACCGAGCCCCCGCAGCCCGGGAAGTGTCGTCCATGAAAGCTGGTATGTGACACCGTCCATGTCAGCAGTGCGCTTCCGTAGAAGGGACAGCTGGGTTTCTCCTAACTCCCCGAAACCACAAGCGCGATCATCCAGCTGGCTTCGCCACTCCTTCGGAATCGTTTGGACTCGACGCCATCCTTTCAGTTAATTGACCTTCCGCGACCAACAAAGGCTGCAACTTGAGCCGCAATCCTCTCGTACTGGTCCCCGCACAATCGCTTAAACCGCCGCGGGCCTTCCCTCGCCAGGGCCACCACAAGCCTCGGCAAGGAATTAAGATATCTCCGGACTGTCGTATGACTCGGCGGGCAAATCGCAGGATTACTGCAAAGATCTGGCCAAGCCCGGATGAGCTCCTTGTGCGTGGAGACCATCGAGAAGCGCTTACCTAAGTACTTCTCCTCTACGAAGTATTGCGCGCGCGGATTCCTGTCAAAGCTACGACTGACTCCCTTGTCCGATCTGGCCTCATTCGCGAGCCCTCCATAGCCAGCTTTCCTGAACCGCGCATGCCAATTCCAAATCGTACGGAGACTCACGCCGTATCGGCTCGCCAGGTGCAGTGCCATTTCGTCTTTTGACTTGATGATGTTTCCTTCAGCTGTCCTCAGATATGGCTGCATATCTCTGCGAAAATCTATCATCTGGGCGACAGCCTCATACCTCCCTTTCGCTTGCGGCTCCAAGTGGCGTGGAACGAAGATGCGAAGTCCTTTGGGAACTCGGTGACTTCGGAACCAAAGAAGAACATCTTGCCATGTTGGACAGGCCACCGGTTCACCATGCGAGTCACTTCTCGCCATATTTGATCCATCAACCCAGCGGCCAGCAAAAATCTTGATCCCGTGTTTGACGCCTGGATCAAAAAGATTCGGAGTCCATGTCCGCCTGGTGTTGTAGCAACTCGTGCATCCAATCGAAGCTGCCCTCTAGGAATCCGGCTATTCGGCCCATCACGTCCCTCACATTCCGCAAATTCATCTGTATGCCAATCTCAGGGAGAGTAGGATTGCCGTCCTTCTGCTCGCCGAAGCGGAATGCCTCCCCGGTAGGGTCAAGGGAATGTAACTCCTGAAGACATTTTTCCACCGCGTCGGTATCCTTACTCTCGCCTTCGGGACATGTCGCCTCCAATAGCGGTCTGCACTCCTGCCACAGGCCAAGAATTCCATGGCTGTAGGGAAAGCTGCTCGCCCTCTTCTCAAGCATTCTCCCCACGTTAATCAGGCCCTTGAGCATCACCTCGACATAGTGCCGATAAAGAAAGAAAACTGCGTAGCTGACGGCGTCAGCTGAAACAAGCTTGGCGTCGACGCTGTCAACGACAGCATCAGCAGCCGCCTTGTAGCTCATCGCATACGAAATGAACCAATCAAAGGAATTCTCAATTAAGGCGTCAGTTTCCCAGCTTGGGCCTGCCGCGAAGAGGCTATCGCCGACTTTGGGCCAATTGGACATATGCGTTCCCCGACTGCCCCTTCTAGCCTAGATATCCAAATTCCGAACGTCGAGGGCGTTTTCCTCGATAAACTTGCGGCGCTCCTCGACGTTTTCCCCCATCAGCGTGGTGAAAATCAGGTCGGCGGCCACGGCGTCCTCGACCCGCACTTTGAGCAGCGTGCGCGTATCGGCGTTCATGGTGGTTTCCCACAACTGGTCCGGGTTCATCTCTCCCAGGCCCTTGAAGCGCGTGACGGCGAACTCCTTCTTGCTGTCCTCGAGGACGTGGGCCAGCACTTCGCCGGCGGTCTGTTTGATCACCTTGTTGCCATTGTTGGAAACGGTGAACGGCGGGCGGTCATTCTCCGCGATGGTCTGGAAAAGCGTGCGCAGGCGCTTGAATTCGAGCGTCGAAGCCAGGGCCCAGTTGATGCGGCGCGAACTGTTGCCGCTGGCCAGCACCAACTCGTACAGGCTGTGCTCTTCGTCAAAGGTGATCTTGCCTTCCAGCTTCAGTTTGGCCTTCTCGATGGCCTTGAGCAGCTTCTCCAGCCCTATCTTGTCGCCAAAGTCGGTTTTCTTTTCCAGGTCGCTCGCGGCCACCAACCCGGCGAGTTGCGGGTCTCCAAGCCGGCGAGCCATCTTGTTGGCCACTTGCTCGTACTCCTGCACGTAAAGCAGGAATTGCGTCAGCGCGCCGCCTTCGAGCACACCAGCGGCAGTCTTGACGTTGTGGTCCTCGGTGGCGCGCTTCATCAGCTCGCGGTTGAAGTCGCGTTCGTCGCGGATGTAGCGGTCCGTCTTTCCTCGCCGAATGCGGTAGAGCGGCGGCTGGGCGATAAACACGTGCTCGTGCTTGAGCAGTTCGAGCATGTGGCGGAAGAAAAACGTCAGCAGCAGCGTGCGGATGTGGCTGCCGTCCACGTCGGCGTCGGTCATCAGGATGATCTTGTGATAGCGCAGCTTGGCGAGGTCGAAATCCTCTTTGCCGATGCCCGCGCCGAGCGCGGTGATGATGGCGCGGATTTCCTCGTGGCCCAGCATCTTGTCGTAGCGCGCCTTCTCCACGTTCAGGATCTTGCCCTTGAGCGGCAGGATGGCCTGGTAGCGGCGATCGCGACCGTTCTTGGCCGAGCCGCCGGCCGATTCTCCTTCGACCAGGAACAGCTCGCACCGCGCCGGGTCGCGTTCCTGGCAATCGGAAAGCTTGCCGGGCAGGCCTCCGGAGTCCATGGCCGACTTGCGGCGGGTGAGGTCGCGGGCCTTGCGCGCGGCATCGCGGGCGCGCGCGGCGTCAATGCATTTGGCGATGATGCGCCGCGCCACAGTGGTGTGTTTGTCGAAGTATTCGCCCAGCTTCTCATTAACGCTCTGCTCGACCTTGCCCTTGATGTCGCTGTTCAGCTTGCCTTTGGTCTGGCCTTCGAACTGCGGCTGCGGCAGCTTGACCGAGACCACCGCCACCAGCCCTTCGCGCACGTCGTCGCCGGTGATGGAAACTTCGTCCTTCTGCTCCTTGAGCATGCCGAACGAGTTGGCGTAGGAATTGATGGTGCGGGAGAGCGCCGAGCGGAAGCCGGAGAGGTGCGTACCGCCGTCCACGGTGTTGATGGTATTGGCGAAGGCGAAGACGTTTTCCGCATAGCCGTCGTTGTACTGCAGGGCGATTTCCATCTCCAGCGTGTCGCGCTTGGCCTCAATGTAGATGGGTGAATCGTGTAGCGTCGACTTGCCCTTGTTAAGGTGCTTGACGAATTCGCTGATGCCGCCCGTAAAACGGAACTCCGTCTTCTTGTCGCTGCGCTCATCTTCCAGGGTGATCTTCAGGCCCTTGTTCAGGAAGGCCAGTTCGCGCAGCCGCTGCGCCATCAGGTCATAGCTGAATTGGATGGTGTCGAAGATCGTGGAGTCGGGGTGAAAGGTTACTTTGGTGCCGGTGCGCCGCGTTTTCCCGGCGTCCTTCAGCTTGGTGGTGGGGATGCCGCACTTGTAGGACTGCTCGTAGACGTGGCCATCGCGGCAGATCTCCAGGTCCAGCCAGTCGGAAAGCGCGTTGACCACTGAGACGCCGACGCCGTGCAATCCGCCGGAGACCTTGTAGCTGTCGCTGTCGAACTTCCCGCCGGCGTGGAGCACGGTCATCACCACTTCCGCCGCGGGCTTCTTCTCCGTCTCGTGCATGTCCACGGGGATGCCGCGGCCGTTGTCGATGACGGTGACGGAGTTGTCTTCGTGCACGGCGACATTGATCTCGTCGCAGAAACCCGCCAGGGCTTCGTCCACCGAGTTGTCCACCACTTCCCAGACCAAGTGGTGCAGTCCGGTCTCGCCGGTCGAGCCGATGTACATGGCCGGGCGCTTGCGCACGGCCTCGATGCCGCCGAGCACCTTGATGGATTTCGCGTCGTACTTGTGTCCCTGCGCGGGAGTGGCCGCAGTTTCTCTTTCCCCCATCGTCTTGCGCTCCTGGCTAACTTGTGTTGACGCTATTTCAGGGAAGGCTGGTAGCAGGAGGAACCGTGCCGCCGCACTCTGTGATCCCGCTCTGCGGGACTCGGAGAGTGCCTGCTCCATCCCGTCCCGCACAGCGGGACGCGGCGAAGCCTTCCTGGCATTTAGCCGGCCCCGGCTACGGTTTTCTGCCCCCGCAGAATGACTTCTTTGACCGTTTCCCGGGCCGCTTCTGGCGCTGCAAGTAACTTGATTTGGAGGCCAACTTCCAAAGCAAAATTGTACTCCAAATGAGCCTATCTCTCAAGGAAGTTCGCGTATTGGTTACCTGAATATGTCTATTTGTTTCTGTGGTTTACGGGATTCTTTACAGCGCCGGCAAGATGCCGGCGCTGCAAAGAGAAAAGAAGCTGTGCGGATCAAATCCGCATGGGCATGATGACGTAGCGATACTTGATCTTTTCGTCCGCCAGTGGGCGGAGTTGCCCGGCCGATTGTTCGTCCTTCAGTTCGATGCTGATCGGACCTTCGTCGGCCGCGGCCAGAAAATCGAGCATGTATCCGGCGTTGAAGCCGACCGCCATCGGATCGCCTTTGTATTCTTTCTCCAGCACTTCGCGCGCCTCGCCGTACTCGGAGCTGGAAGCGGAAATCTCGATGCCCTCTTTGGACAGCGCCAGGCGCACCGCATGGGAACGCTGGTCGGCAAGCTGCGAGACGCGGCGCAGGGCCCCGTTGAATTCGTCACGGTCGAGTTTGACAATTTTGTTGTTGTCGCGCGGGAGCACCGCTTCGTAGTTGGGGAATTGTCCGGTCAATTTCCGCGCGATGAGCAGCCGGTTGCCAGCCTGGAAGAATAAGTTGCTGTCGTCCTGGGAGAATTCGATCTCCGCATCTTCGGCGCACTCCGCGGCTAGATTGCGCAGCTCGGCCATGGCCTTCTTCGGCACCAAAACGCCTACCTCTCCGTTCAAGCCCTCGAATTTATGCGTGGCCTCGACCAGCGCGAGACGGTGGCCGTCGGTGGCCACCAGGCTGACGGAGTCCGGTTTCAGCACCAGTCTCGCGCCGCTCAGTGTGTAGCGCGACTCTTCGACCGATATGGCGAAGGCGGTCTTGGCCACCATCGAGGAGATCAAGGCCGGCGGCAGCTTCACCAGGGTATGCGGCACCTGCGGCACACTGGGGAAGTTTTCCTTGGACATACCCACCAGCTTGTAGGTCTTGCGCTCGCTGACCACCTGCACCCAGTGGTTGTCGAGCAACTTGAACTTGATTTCACCCTCGGGGAGCAGGCGCACCAGTTCGAGCAGTTTTTTCGCCGGGATGGTGCCTGCGCCGTCTTTCTTGATCTTTGCCGGACACGACGTACGGATAGTCAGCTCGAGGTCTGTAGCGGTAATAGTCAGCGTGCTGCCTTTAGCCTCGATGAGTAGATTCGAGAGGATGGGAATGGTCGTTTTCCGCTCGACGACGCCCTGTGTCAGCGCCAACTCGCGCAGCAAGTCCGATTTTTCTACGGTGAATTCCATCTTCTGGTTGCCTCATCAGTGCAAAAGCGCCCGACGTTCTCGAAAGGCTACTCTACCCCCTTTCTATAGATTGATAAAGACCGTAGTAGTAGTAGGGCCTGTGTAAACTGTGGAGAAGCCCTGAAATCGCGCGCCTGCGTGAAGATCTGTTGTGGAGATTTATGTGCATGGATTGCGAAGAGAGTGGATTTCGGCGCGGAAAACGGCTTGGTCCGCATTTCCTGCGACCTCTTTCACCGCCGTTCACAACCGCAGCACAGGAATCCCACAGGGTCTTGCACACGCACTGTGAGGCGCAACTCGGCCGGTGATTCCGGAAAACATGTTTGGCTGCTGGCTGGAGGGAATCGCGTGGAGACACGCAAGTTTTCTCTGGTAGGTTGCGTTTATCCAAACGAGTCGATCATCTTCGAGATCATGCGATGCAGTTCTTTGTCCTGGCGGCGCAGCGCCTCGATCTTGTTGATGGAGTGCATCACCGTGGTGTGGTGTTTGCCGCCGAACTGCCGGCCGATTTCGGGCAGCGAAGCGGCGGTGAGCTGCTTCACCAGGAACATGGCAATCTGCCGTGGGTAGGCGATGGCCTTAGCGTTGCTCCGCATTTTCAGGTCCTGTACGCGCAGCCCGAACTGCTCGCCCACACGCCGCTGGATCTGTTCGATGGTGACCTTTTTCTCCGAAGCGTCAATCAGGTTCTTGAGCACCTGCTGCGCCGTCACCAGCGTGAGAGGCGCACCGGTGAGAGCGCCGTAGGCCACCAGGCGCGTCAGCGCGCCTTCCAGCTCGCGGATGTTCGACTTGATCGAGCGGGCGATGAACTCGGACACGTCGTCGGGGAGCTGGACGTGCTCGTTGTCGGCCCGCTTTTGCAGGATGGCGATCTTGGTCTCCAGGTCCGGCGGCTGGATGTCGGCGATCAGGCCCCACTCGAAACGCGAGCGCAGCCGCTCTTCGATCGAGGAGATCTCCTTGGGCGGGCAGTCCGAGGAGACCACAATCTGTTTCTGCTGGTCGTAGAGCGCATTGAAGGTGTGGAAGAATTCCTCCTGCGTGCGCTCCTTGCCGGCGATGAACTGGATGTCGTCCACCAGCAAGGTATCCACATTGCGGAAGCGTTCGCGGAAACTGATCATGCGGTCGAAGCGCAGCGAATTGATCACTTCGTTGGTGAACTTTTCCGCGCTGATGTAGGTGAGCCGCATGGCCGGGTTGCGCCGCTTGACCATGTGGCCGACCGCCTGCATCAAGTGGGTCTTGCCCATGCCCACACCGCCGTATAGGAACAGCGGGTTGTAAGCCTTGGAAGGCTGCTCGGCGACCGCCAGCGAAGCCGCGTGCGCGAACTGGTTGCACGCGCCGACCACGAAGGTGTCAAACGTGTACCGCGGACTGAGTTGGTGGTCGGTGGAGTCGAAGTCCAGCTTGCCCTGACCGGCCTGCAGCGCGGTGGCCCGCGGCGCCGGCGTTTCCTGGCAGACGAACTCCAACTGCGCATCGGGCAGCCCCACCTCGATCATCACCGCCTGCAGGAGCTGGCCATAGGTCTCCGTCAGCCGCTTGCGGAAAATCCGTGAGGGGACGCGCACCACGATCTTGCCGTTCTGGCTTTCTTCCTGCTGGGTAGGCCGGAACCAGGTGGCGAACGCGTGCGGGTTCACCCGGCGCTCGAGGTGTTGCAGTATTTTTTCCCAGGAATTCATCGGCTTGCTTTCGCTGCTCCCAAAAGGAGGGAATGGAGCCCACCCTCCGTTTTCCACAGCTGTGGAAATGATGTGGAAATAACACCCCTCCCGGGGCGGTTCGTTTCTAGACTCTCAGGGTATTTGCCGGGTGCCTTGGAAATCGCTCCCTGTTCCCGTGCGGCGGTTCGATGACCTCTCCGCGCATATCTGACCGCCGTTGCCACCCGACACGAGGCGGAATTCTGCCCGACTGCTCGCCCGGTAGCAAGCGAAAATTCCGCGAAGCACGAAAACGGCGGGAAGATTTCACACAGGCCATGCACAGGTTTTCCACATGCATTTTCTGCACCGCAATGGTGCAGATTCGCTTAGAGATTTCAATGATTTCTGTGTTTCAGGAAGAAACTACGGGGTGTTCGCTCAGACGGGCTCCCCAACGTCTGTGGATATCGCGACCTTCTTCCTCCGCGCTTCTGCTTAGGGCAGACCGCTTATGCCGGGGCGCGGCAGCTCGTAGATCCCCAGCGTCTCGGAAAGCACCAGGATGCGTCCCGGCTCGATGAGAATGGCGCTCGGTTCCAGGCGTCCTCCTTCCGGAGTGAAGGGGAGGTAGCTCCCGCGCTGTGTGCCATCCGGGGCGAAGCGCAGCAGATGTCCGCCCAGCCCCAGCCAGATCTCTCCCGTCACGGGGTCCACGGCCACGGCCCGGACCACGGGTTTAAGCTTCGGCTTGCCGCCCCGCTCCAGGCGCTCGATTTCGCGGCGGGTGGCTCGTGCCACGGCGATATAGTCCAGGGTGGTCAGAGAAAACTCCAGGTCGGCAAAACCGAAGCGGTCATACCGCCGCACAGTGGGCTCGGGCAAGTAAGTGAACGAATAGTAGAGGTGCGCAGAAGCGTCGCGCGCCAGACGACCCACGTTGACAAAACGATTCAGCTCGAGGCTTGAGGCGGCGTCGGCCCGGTCGCCAAACTCGCGCGCGATCTTGCCGCGGGCGTCAAACACAGTGACTAGTTTCTGCGAGCTGGCGCTGGCCACAGCCACTTCTCCCGCCGGCAGGGAAGCCACCGCCATCGGGCCGGGAATGTGGATGCGCCGCTCGAGGCTGCCGTCGGGCGCGAAGACGAATACGGTGTCCGTGGCGCGGTCGGCAACGTAGACGCGGCCCTGCGCGTCCACATCGACGTCCACACCATAGACGATGGAATTTTCTTTCGAGGGAGCTGCCGGAATTTGTCCCGCCGCCTGGCCCTTGGCGTCGAATACGTGCACCACCCCGGGGTGCGAAGTGAGGACATAGATGCGTCCGGAGACGTCGCGCGCCAGGGCCACGGCCCCCAGTCCGATCGCGGGGAAAACCCGCGCGCGGGCTACCAGGTCGGTGTCCCCCTGGGCTTGCGCTGGAGCCGCGCCGGCCAGCGCGGCGATGGAGACACCCAGCACGCAACGCACGGCGATGGCAAGCTTCCTCTTCATGTTCGGCGAAAACTGTGATGCTCGGCCCACACCCCGGGCTGCCCGCTAGTGCAGGCGCACGTGCACACGCGCAATCGAGCGCGCGCGGCCGGTCTGCTCGTCGGCGTCAATGACCACGGCGTTCAACTGCGTGTCGCCTTCGGCCACCTCGAAGCGCGTCGGCAGACCATCCAGAAACCGTTTGGTCATGGCCTGCTTGTCCATTCCAATCACCGAGTCGTGCGGCCCGGTCATGCCCACGTCAGTGATGTACGCGGTGCCTTTCGGCAGCACTTGCTCGTCAGCGGTGGCCACGTGGGTGTGCGTGCCCAGCACCGCGGTCACCCGCCCGTCCAGGTAATGTCCCATGGCCTGCTTCTCACTGGTGGCTTCCGCGTGGAAATCCACCAGCACCAGGTTCACGCCGCCCGCGCCGTTGCCGGCAGACAGCTCGGCCAGGCGTGCCAGCTCGCGGTCGGCGGTGCGGAAAGGGCAATCAATCGCCGGCATGAAGACGCGGCCCTGCAGGTTCAGCAAGGCGTAGCGCGCCCCGTTTTTGGCCGTGCCTATGTACAGCCCGCTGCCCGGCACTCCGGGAGCCAGGTTGGCGGGCCGCAGCACGCGCGGCTCGTGCGCGAAGTAGTCCAGGATTTCCTTGCGATCGAAGATGTGGTTGCCGCCGGAGAGCACCTCGACCCCGGCGCTGAGCAACTCCTCCACCAGCCGGGGGGTTATGCCGAACCCGGAGGCAGCGTTTTCGCAGTTGGCGATGGTCAGGTCAATTCCGTTTTCGGCGATGACGTGCGCCAGGTCCTCGCAGACAATTTTACGGCCGGGGGCGCCGACAATATCGCCGATGAATAGGATTCGCATGTGCTGGCCTTCTTTCTGCCCTTTGTGGGTTTCCAGGAGTTAGGAGCGGTCCATTCCGCCGTGTGACGCTAGATCCTGAACCCCTGTCAAATGTGGGCGCCCAGCACCTGCTTTAAGGCTCTTCCCGCGTCCCGACGAATCGAGGCACGGGATTATGCACAAGGGCAGGATGACGCGGGCACCCGGAGGCTCAGTGTAGGTTCTAAGATCGTCGCGACATCACCAGCGGCGCAGGCCGGCTCCCACAACAGTGTAACAAAAATCGAGTAGGGGCGGCTTTACGCCGCCCGGCATCGGTTTCCTGGGGTCGCGACGGGGCGGGCTAAACCCGCCCCTACGTTTTCGGCCCTTCTTGAGCAGCCTGCTAGAAGTGAAACCCAATTTCCGCCGTGTACGTTCGCGGCGTGACGAAGTGCGTTCCGCTGAATGTGGACAGGAAATTGTAGAGAGTTTTCTTGTTGGTCAGATTGACGACCGTAAACCGCAAGCTCCACTTGTAGTGGTCCTTGCCGAAAACGTTGTCATCGCCAACGCTGGCGTCGAACAGGTTTCGCGGAGTGACACGCGTTGGATTCTGGTCGACATCTCCCTTGCCAACCAGGGGAATGTTCACCAGCTTTGCTCCGCTCGGCGTGCCCGCAGGACAGCTCACGATGGGGTTCGCCAGTGTCGCTACTTGGCTGCCGCAGAAAAGCCCGATGGCGGCCTGTTGGTCTGCATCAAGGAACCCCAAGGCAGTAGGAAAATCGGCCAGGTTGGAATTGCTGGCCACCAGCCCGCTGTCATAGCGCCAGTTCATGGCGATCCATGGCAGCTTCGGCCATGGTTGGTATTGCAAATGTGTGGTCTGGTTGAAGGCTTGATCGTGATCGATGCGGAAGGCCGACCCGCTGGTAACGGTATCGCCCAATCCACCCACTTGCGGGAAGAAGTACCGCGACCTGACGTGGGCCAGAACCGCAAACGCCGTCAAGCCGTGGTAGTTAGGTAGACTCACACGGACAGAAACTCCATCGAGTTTCGAGTTGTGCCATGCAATCGGGAAAAAGACGGGTGTGTTGGCAAACGCGCTGAAGTCGTACCCGTTTCGCGTGTACTTCCAGAAGTAGTCGGCGTCCACGACCAGGAATTTTCCAAAGGCTTGTTGGAAGCCGGCATTGAACTGGTTGCGGAAGCCCGCACGAATCGGTGGTTGTGAGCCTGCGCCCCCAACGGCTCCGGTTATCATGGGGTTACTTGCTCCCACGCTCGCCAGAATCAAGTTCTCGTTGAATGGCGTTGCCTGGATGCGCGAGTACGCGACACGAACAACCGTGCTCGTCTTCTTGATGTTGTAGCCAATGCCCAGTCGCGGCTCGGGCTGAGTGTCGTGGACGATCCCGCGATACAAATCTCCTCGAAATCCCAGATTGAAGGCCCAATTGCCTTTGGTAATCGCGTCCTGGATGTAAAACGCAATCTGTTTGATGTCCGTGTGGCCGTGAAAGGGGAATAGACTCCCTCCGCGCGTCAGGTCGAACGGCGCAAGCACCGGATCAAATGTCGGGCTTGCAGGATCGTTGAAGGCCGGATCGGTAATCCCAAAGTTGAAATTCTCGGTCAGAAACGTGTGTGCGAAGGTGACACCCGCCTTGATGTTGTGAATGCCTTTCACGTAGGAGACGTCGGAGCGCACCCCCGCGTTGGTCAATTTACGCTGCTGGTTGAGCGTCGCCGACGAACCGCCGGGAATAGTTCCAGTGCCGTCTGCAAAAACATTCCGGCTCGGGAAGTAACCGAACTGGTCTTTACGGACGAATCCTCCGAGCGTAAACAGAGTGGTCGGGCTGATTAAGCGGGTCCACACCGGCGCGATGTTAAAGGTCTTGATCAGCGAACGTTGGTCCGTCTGACCCAGGGGATTCCCTGTTACCGGGTCAGTTGCCCCGATATTGAGGTTATCAATCGTATTCGGCGTCTGGAACCAGGAACGGCTGTAACCAAGGTTTAGATGGATCGTGTCCACGCCGCTGACTTGATAGTCCACGCGGTCGAACAGATTCTCCTCATTGCCTTTGTCGTGGATGGCCTGAAATTCCGGCGGATCCAGGAATCGGCTGGTGTTCAATCCGCTCGCCGCGATGAAATTCCCCCATTTCCTGCCGCCCACGGCGAGGTCAAAACCGCCGGATACGGACGCAAAGCTTCCATAGGAAGCCTTGACGCTGCCGGTGGGCTTGGTCTGCCCCAGCCCCGAGCGTGTGGTCACTTTTATGATTACGCTCGTCTTGTCACCGAATTCGGCGGGAGGGGCGCCGGAGATTACTTCGATGGACTGGATGGACTCGGGGGGAATCTGGTTCGAAAAGACTTTGCTCTGCTGGTCGGTGATCGGCTGGCCATCGTAAGAGAACGAATTGTCGGCGTGCTCGCCAAGGCCGTGGAAGAGGCCGTTCGAGTCCGCCACGACTCCCGGTGTCGTCAGTGTAACCAGCGAACTCAAGGAGGAAGACTGGCTTTCGAGCGGAACCTTCTCGAAAAGCCCTTTATCCACGTCGGTGTGAAAGGACGGATCGTTTTCCACCAGATCCGCGCCGCCGGCCTCGACGGTCACGCTGGTCGCCGCCGTGCCGATCTTCAGACTGATTTGCACGCTCGTGGGAACCGTCGAGCGCACCTCCACATCCCGCGTGTACGGCGCGAAACCCGTGACTTTTACCACCAGGTGATAGGGATTGAACGGCACGTTCGTGAAACGGAAGCTGCCGTCATCGCCGCTCACTGTTTCGCGATGGAATCCGCTAACCGGATTTGAAATTTCTACAGGCGCGTTAACTACCGCAGCGCCGGAAGGATCTTTAACCACGCCTTCAATCGATCCGGCGGACTGCGCGAAGGTCGCCGAGGCTCCGGCCACCGCAAATAAACCAAATAGGAATAGCCTTAGAAAAAACTTCTTGGAATCCATGTTCCCTCTCCATGAAAGGACCTCTGGGGTCCTTCGGAATAATTGCTGGTGAATGGTCTCCGAGCGGAAACCGCCGGCGCTCAGTTCGAGCAGGCCGGACTCACTCGGCTGATTAGAGAGGAAGTACTTCTAAGGCAGGGGGAGAGCGGCCCAGGCTGTCATCGGCCACCGGCTCAGAAATCGCGGGTGCGACTTCTCCGGGGACCTGCCAGGAAACCAGAGCCGGTGCTGCTACCGCTATCGCCGTCTCGGGGCCCAGACTATTTGAGAATCCGGCGTGGCAAACCTGGCAATCTTTGCCATCCAGCCCGTTGGCGTGGGAATGCCCGGCCGCGGCAACGACGTACAGCAGCAATAACATGGCTGCCAGCGTGACCGCGAACCGAGACGCCTTGGACCTGTAGCTCATTTCATCCGGGACCGTTCGTTTACTCCACATAGAGTAACGCAGGAAACGAAACCCTGCCACTCCCCGTGAGCAGGTGAGATGCGCGGCAGTAAACAAGGGTGGCCCCGCGTTTCTCCTCCTTGACGAAGCCGGGCGGGGGCCGTACTGTGGGATGTAGTGTCATTTCCATGAGCATAGACGTCAAGAAACTGCTGTGGTTGGTAGCCCTCAGTTGCCTTGTCGCCGGGCAGATCCACGCGGGTTCGGAGTTCGACCCCTGCCTGTGGGCCTCACACACCCGCGGAGAAACCTCGCACGGAGTGTGCGGGCACGATTGCCAATCCACGTTCGCCGCGGGCTGGGGACCGGCCACAGAGATTGTTCCCGTACTCTACTTGCTGCAGCTCACCCGTCTCGACGCGGAGTCTTCCCTCCCCGCCACGGCCAGCCGCGCCACGGAGACGCATCACACCCGGCCTCCTCCCCTAGCTTGATCCAGCCGCCTTCGGATTCCGATAAATCTGATGAGGAGGTGCAATCATGAGGAAATCTGTATTGCTGTGTAGTGTGGTGCTGTTGGTCGTCCCGGCCGGGGCTAGTGCCCAGGTCCAGCAAACAGAAAAAGAAGCCACCGAGGCGCGGTTGAGGGCGCTCGAGGAACAGGTCCGTGCCCTGCAGACGCTGGTCGAGTCCCTTAGGGCCGCGGCGGAGGAAGCCAAGGCCACTCCGCCTCCTCCCGGCGCCACGACACGGCCACCTATTTCCGGGGGCACTGCGCCGGTGAACGCGCCGGGCGAGGGAGGCGCATCCCTTCCGGTCTATGGTGGCGCACCGATGGGAGCCAAGCTGCTCAACCCGGACATCAGCGCAATTGGAGATGTTCTCGGGTCGGTAGGGAAGAACAAAGTGCGTCCCGTGCCGCTGCTTGAGCTGCATGAAATGGAAGTTGGAATTCAGGCCATCATCGACCCCTACGCGCGTGGTGACGTCTTCATCTCCTTCGGCGAGACGGGCGTAAACGTTGAAGAGGCTTACATGACCTTCACCTCTCTACCGGGTGGGTTTGTCGCCCGGGCCGGGAAGATGCGCGCCGCATTCGGTCAGGTCAATACCATTCACAATCATGCCCTGCCCACCATCGAACGCCCTCTGGTCTCCGAGAATCTCGTCGGCGGCGAGGACGGTATCGACGACACCGGCATCTCCGTCACACGCATTCTGCCTGCGCCGAAGGGGTTATTCCTTGAGGGTACCGGGCAAGTTTTTCGTGGCGATTCCGCTGACGTCTTCACCTCCAGCCGGCGCCGGGACGCCAGCGTGGTCGGCCACCTGCGCGCTTTCCGCGACCTGACCGACTCCACCAACCTCGACCTCGGCTTTTCGTATGCCCGTGGGCACAACGACCTGGGCGATCCCTTCATCACCCAACTCTTCGCGATCGACACCACCTACCGTTGGAGGCCGTTGCGCCGCGCCATCTATAAGTCCTTTCTGTTCCGGAATGAATTTGTGTGGAGCCACCGCGAGCAAGTTGCTAATCTGCAGCGCGCTTTTGGCCTCTATTCTTTCGCCGAGTATCGCCTCAACCGCCGCTGGACGGTGGCCGGCAGGTTCGATCGCTCCGGCCGCTCGCGCTTCTCGTCGCTTACCGACACCGGCTTTTCCACCATCCTCACCTACTGGCCGAGCGAGTTCGCGCAAATCCGCGGTCAGTACCGCTACACGCGTTACGCGCAGCAAGGAGACGCCAATGAGCTCCGCTTCCAATTCCTGTACGTCCTCGGAGCGCACGGCGCGCATCCATTCTAGGAGGAGGAAACGCATGTCCCGTTCTCGCATCAGGAAGGCCGGCATCATCTCGCTGGTCGCTCTAATCGCTGCGCTTCTACCGCTACCATTCCCGGCGGCGTCGAAGCTGCGCGTCGTCGGCTCGACGCAGGACCTAGCCGCGCTCGCGCAGGAGGTCGGCGGCGATCGCGTCGAGGTGGATTTCATCGGGCGCGGCTACCAGGACCCCCACTTCGTCGAGCCCAAGCCCAGCTTCCTTCTACTCCTGCGCCACGCCGACCTGCTCATCTCCGTCGGACTCCAGCTCGAGATTGGCTGGCTGCCGCCGCTGATCACGCAGTGCGGAAACCCGCGCATCCAGGTGGGCGCTCCGGGGAACCTCGAGGCAGGTCAGTTCGCCGAGATTCTCGAGATCCCCACCGGTGTGGTCACCCGTGCCATGGGTGACGTCCACCCGCTGGGCAACCCACATTTCTGGCTGGACCCGGAGAACGGCCTGCGCATCGCCAAGGGCATCGAGGGAAAACTTTCTGAGTTGCGGCCCGCTGATGCCGCGTATTTCGCCCAGCGCTACGAGGATTTCGCCAAACGGCTGAAGGAAGCGGAGAGGCGCTGGGACGGGCAGATGAAGCCCTTCCGCGGGCGAAAGGTCGTCACCTACCACCGCTCCTGGCCCAACTTCGCCAAATCCTTCGGGCTCGACGTGGTCGGCTACATCGAGCCGCGCCCAGGCATCCCGCCCACGCCCAGCCACGTCGTCGAGATCATCAACCAGATGAGGCGCGACAAAGTGAAGGTCATCCTGGTCGAGCCGTACTTCGATCTGAAGACTCCGCAGAGCATCGCCCGCGAGACCGGAGGGCAGGTGGTCGTCCTGATGCCCTCGGTCGGGGGCGACAAACCCATTACTGATTATTTCAAATTGTTCGACTACGATATAGGCCTGCTGGTCCGCGCCTTCCAGGCGACCCAATAAACGCACAGGAGACCCGATGGAAGTCTTGCCCTTTCTACTCGCGCCGTTTGTCGCCAGCCTGATCCTGACGGGGATCCACGCTTACCTCGGCGTCCACGTCGTCGAGCGCGGCGTCATCTTTGTGGATCTGGCGCTGGCGCAGATTGCCGCGCTCGGTGCCACCATCGCCCTGGTGGCGGGGATGGACCCGCACAGCGGCTCATCGTACTGGATCAGCCTCGGCTTCACCTTTTTCGGCGCCGCTATCTTCTCCCTGGTGCGCGGCCGCCGCGACACCATCCCCCCGGAGGCGTTCATTGGCATCGCTTACGCCGTGGCTTCCGCCGCCAGCATCCTGGCCACCAGCAAGGCAACCAGCGAAACCGAGCATTTGAAAGACATGCTCGTCGGCAACATCCTGGCCGTCTCCTGGCCCGAGGTGCGCAACACCGCGCTGCTCTACGGCGCGGTCGGCCTGTTCCACTACATCTTCCGGAAGAATTTCCTACTGATCTCCATGAACCCGAAGGAAGCCCAGAGCCGCGGGCTTTCCATCCGCCTCTGGGATTTTCTGTTCTACGCCTCGTTCGGATTCGTGGTGACGTCTTCGGTGGCCATCGCTGGAGTGCTGCTGGTGTTCTGCTACCTGATCGTGCCTTCGGTGGGCGCCATGCTGTTCGCCCGGCGCATCGGCCCGCGTCTGGCTATCGGCTGGACCATGGGCACCCTGGTCTCCGCTCTCGGCGTCTACTTCTCCGTGGTCTGGGACCTTCCTACCGGCGCCGCCATCGTTTGCACCTTCGGCGGAGTGCTGGTGTTGATGTACATGTTGCGTATTTTCCTCGATTACCGCCAGCGGCCCGCAGAATTGTAGTGCTTGGCCTTCGGGCCTGCACCATACCGGGCTGGAGCCGGGCGCTACGCAGATTGCTTCAACGTCTGGTCCACCAGCGTCAGGCAGCGCTCGGCGTGGTCGCGGATCTCGCCTTCCAGTTCCTTCTGCCGCGCCCGCAGCGTGAACAGTTCATCGGCCATGTGCAAAGCAGCGAGCACCGCCACGCGCACCGTGTCCACCGTGCGCGTACCCGCGGCGATCTCGCGCATCTTCTGGTCCACGTGCCGCGCCAACTCCTGCGCGTAGGGTTCGTCCATCTCGCCGCGCAGATGGTAACTCTGGTCAAAAATCTCAACCCTGACTGTCTTGTCCACGGCCTTCTCCCCACAAATCAGCTGAGCCCATTTTCAGCCCGCATGCGCCGCTGGGCAAGCGATTCGTCGGGAAGGCCAAGGTTTTTATGGAGTGCGGGATCTTGCTCCCGCCTTTCTTGATACATAGGTAATCCTGATGCACAATCGGCGTGCACCAGACGGCGCTCCTTCAGGATGTGAGGCAGGCAGCGTGCACCGGCTCTTCACTCTCGGACATTCCGCCATGGAGTTGTCCACCTTTCTGGACATACTGAAAGAGTCCGGCATCACCTTGGTCGTCGACGTGCGCAGCAGGCCGGAAAGCATTCGTTTTCCACATTTCCATCAGGCCGACCTCGAACCGTCGCTGCGCGCTGCTCATATACGTTACCTGCATCTTGGCGAAGAACTCGGCGGGCGTCCCGACGATCCCAAAGCCTACCGCAGCGACGGATTGGTGGACTACCGAGCGCGCCGGAAATCCTACGGGTTCCAGGCCGGTCTTGAGCGCGTGCTGAAGGAACTTGAAACCCACAATTTGGCCCTGATGTGCGCGGAAGAAGATCCGCTTCAATGTCACCGTTTCCTGATGATCTGCCCCGAGTTGGTGGCAGCAGAGGTTGATCCCGTTCACATCCGCAAGGGCGGAACCATCGAGACGCAAGGCGCAGCAGAAGACCGGCTGCTCAAGTCAAATGATCTCGGCTCGCACGCCGGCCCTTCGCTCTTTGCCGCTGACAGAGCCGCCGCGCTGGAAACTGCTTATGCCGCGCAGGCCGAGAAAGCCGCCTTCCGCGTCAGCCCGGTCGAAATCGAGCGCTGGCAATCCTGAATGGATTCCATGATCTGTACGATCGGCTTTGCCGGGAAGACGGCCGAAGAATTCTTTCGTCTCCTTACCCAGGCCGGAGTGCGCAAGGTGATTGACGTGCGCGAAAACCGCGGCGGGCAGCTCTCTGGTTATGCAAAATACCCCGACATCTCCTTCTTTCTTGAACGTGTGGCGGGAATCGACTACACCCACCAGCCGAGCCTTGCTCCTTCACCGGAGATTCGCAAGAAGTATCGCGCGGGAAAAGATTGGCCCATCTACGAGGCTTCTTTTCTCGAACTGATGCGCGAACGCGGTATTCCGGAAACATTGCCTGCTGACGATTTCAAAGGGGTCGTGGCCCTGCTTTGCTCCGAAGCGCTGCCGGAGAAATGTCACCGCAGGCTTGTGGCCGATCTCTTGCGCGAACATCTCCGCGGCCAGGGGCACACCGTGGAAATTCGCCACCTGGTGATCGAAAGGCCTCCGAAGGCTCGTAAGCCGGCACGCAGGAAGAAGCCGCCGTCCGCGCACGACTGATCTGCTAATCAGCGAAATCACACGGATGGCCAACGGCTTTTGTGTCATCGGTCTGGAGCGCGACAAAGACAGTTTTCGCTCCATTCGGCCCATGCCGCCCCGGGGTTTTGCCTGGAATAATTTTCGTATCAACGGGCGGACCGCGTCGCCTTTCATCTCTCCGCCATGCAGACCGTCCAGCCTCATCTCGAGGACCGGCGCGCCGCCTACCATCACCGCGTCGGTTCTGTGGCCGAAGAAGAGCTGGTGGCGTGTTTGAAAAAAGCCGAGATGGCCGGATCGTTGAAAGAAATGTTTGGCTGCCATGTGCGCCCAAGCCGGGGAGGCAGCGAATCTTTTTATGTGCTTCCCGCCGAAGCCCAGCGCTCCATCTCCGGCTGCGAAATTACTTCTGTCAAATTCTCCTTCAGGTATTATCCTCCGACGGTCCGCGCCGCAGTCGCTCTCAAGTCTGGGGAAACTCTGATGAGCCTGCCGCTGGTGGATCGCGACTGGCATCAGTTCGTCGGGCGTCTCGAGCAGCAGATCGGAGCCCAGCCACAGGCGGCGGCCCGGTTACAGGAGATCTTTGATTCCTTTGTGCTCCCGCAAATCACGCCCAGCCCGATACGATTCGCGCGGATTGGCATCACCCGTCCGGACCCCAAAGGATCCTGTTGGTTGATGCTCGACTCTCTGTTTCCACTGCCGAAGTCAGAATGGATGCAAAAACTGGCCAAGCAGCAACCGGCCCCCTCACCGAACAGATGACCAGCATCAAGAACTCTGGCGACGAAGTGGTCCGGCTGCGCGGGATCGTTGAATCATGTCTCCTCTCGGTGTTATCGGAGGACGCCGAATTCCCTGGCGATGACGCGGACTGGATAGAGAGCGGCCTGCTCGATTCCATGGGACACGTAGATGCTCTGGTGGCCATCGAAAAGGCGGCGGGGGTAGCAGACCTCGCGGCACTCGCTGGCGGCAAGCCTCCCACCACGATCCGCTCCGCCATCGTCGCTTTACAGAAAGCGGCCTTCGAGTCGCCCCGCAGTGATGCGCGGCTTGCGGACGGCGCAGATATGCCCAGCCAGGGCTCACACGGAATCGCCGGCTGGGGCTATGCCCTCGGCTCGCAACTCATCCCAGCTGTCCAGGTCGAAGCCGAATTCAGATTGGCCGCGGGGACTCTCTCAAGGCGGGCAGGTATCGAGACCATTCGCCGCGCCGCTGCGGGGGAAAACGAGATCTCACTCGCCCGTGCCGCCTCCGAGGACGCACTCCGCAAGGCGGAAGTCTCTGCGCAAAACCTGGACTGGATCATTGCCACCAGCGAGACACTGCAAGGGTTTCCGTCAATCGCTGCTTCCCTCCATAGCGCTTTGTTGGCCCCCGGGAGGTGCAACGTCCTGGACGTCGGCGGAGCATGTACCGGCCTTCTGAATGGCCTGGTGGTGGCCGATGCGCTGTTCGCAGACAGCCGCGTAGCTGGCATTCTGGTCGCGTCGGCCGATGTTCACAGCCGCATTCTGGTTCCCGGAAAAGTTGCCGGGGAGTTTGGCGGCCTCTTCGGCGATGGCGCCAGCGCCTTTGTCCTGCGGCGCGCGCCGGCGGCGGGCGATCAGAAGCCCTACGCGATGCGCGCACACCTGGGCAGTTGCGCGGGCACGTTTTCTTCGGCTCTCCGGATCAGGCCGGGCGCCGGTGACTCTTTTGTCCTCGATTTCGACGGCGAGGCCCTGGCGCATGCGGCACTCGACCGGATGGAGAGGATCATCAGCGACCTCGAATCGAGCAGCGGCCTCAGCCGCGAGTCCGCCAGTGCCTTCGCCGTCCACCAACCGAATCCACGGCTGGTCGATGTTTTTCTCCGCCGCAAGCGCCTGCCCGCGGGAAAGCTCCCCCTCGTGGCGAAATCATCAGGAAACTTGGGGTCCTCCACCTGTGGAGTGGCCTTGAGCATGGCCCTCGAGAAGCACGGAAAGAAGCCGCGCAGCGAGCGCGGGCCTATTTTCCTCGCGGCGGTCGGGCCCGGAATGCTCTGGGGCGGAGCGGTGCTGGAATGAGCGAAAACTTTTTCGCAGTTTCCTGAGTGGCGCTCAGGCGGTGCGCAGGACCGCGCCGAGTTGTTTTTCGAGTGCGGCGATGATGCGGCCTGAGATTTCGTTCACTTGCGTTTCGGTCAGCGTCGCCTCATGACTCTGCAGGGTGACGCGCACCAAGAGTGAGTGTTTCCCCGCCGGGACCGAGCCGCCGCGGAACAAATCCACCGCTCCAATGCTCTCGGCCTCGGGGATCCGCAGCGCCTCAATCGCTTCCCGGACCTGGGCAAACGTCACGTGGTCGTCGAGCAACAGCGAAAAATCGCGTTCGACGGCGGGGAAGCGGGAGAGCGGGCGATATCGCCGCGCGGCAAGCTGCACCTCGCGCGCCCGGTAGAGCGGCTCGAGCTCCAACTCGGCGACGAAGACGGCATGTTTCAGCTTGAACTGCTCGGCCACGCGCCGCGCGACCTGCCCGGCAACGCCGATGTCTTTCCCATCCGAAAGCTCAATCCGCGCCGACCGCGCCGGATGGAGCCACGCGGCATTCCCGGGCTGCGGATTCATTCCGCCGGCATCCTCACCCAGCACCTCGAGGTCTCCCAGCAGATCTTCAAAGCCAAATGCGCGCGGCGCCTCATAGAGATTTTTCTCTCTCGCCTGCCCTGTCGCACCGAGAGTCACAATCCGGGTTTCCTTCGCCGTGGCGCCCTCGAGCGCGTAAGCGCGTCCGATTTCGAACAGGCGCAGATTTTTCTGCCCGCGGTTGAGATTCCATTCGAGAGTGCGCAGCATGTTGACCAGGCCCGAGCTGCGCAGCACGGAAGCATCTTCCGCCAGCGGATTGGAGATTTTCGCCGGCGCGACGCCGCTTGGGCGAAAAACTGCGTCGTGCGCCTCATCCACCAGCGGGATGGCCACGATTTCCTGGTAACCCAGAGCTACCAACCGCTGGCGCAAGCGGTCTTCCGCCGCGGCGTGCGGCAGCCGCGCCGCAGGCTGCTTGGCGTGCGGCAGGCGCGCGGGAAATTTGTCGTAGCCATAGTGCCGCGCAACTTCTTCGATCAGGTCTATTTCGCGCTTTACGTCCGCGCGCCAGCTCGCCTGGCGGCATTTCCAGGCAGCCACCAGCGAGTCGCGGCTGCCGCGGTTGCCGTCCACGCGCGCCGGCCCAAACCCCAATGCGCGCAGGATCGCTTCGATCTCCGCGTCGGGGACATCAGCGCCCATCACGCGCAGCAACTCGCGCCGCGAAAGCTCCAGCGCATATTCTTCCTGCCGCATGGGGCAAACGTCCACCACGCCCGCCAGGATTTCTCCGCCCGCGAGCTGCTGGATCAGCTTGGCGGTGCGCGTTGCCGCTGGCACCACGCTCTCCGGATCGGCGCGGCGCTCGAAGCGGATGGATGCTTCGGTGCGCAGACCGAGCGTCTTGGCGGCGCGGCGGATGGTGATGGGATCAAACCACGCCGACTCGATCAGCACGTTTCGTGTCAGCGAGCTAATCTCGGTTTCCGCCCCGCCCATGATCCCGCCGAGGCCGACCGCGCGCCGCCCATCGGCGATCACGCACATTTCCGGCGCCAGCGCGCGCTCGACTCCGTCCAGCGTACGCAGCTTTTCGCCGGGACGCGCGCGGCGCACCTCGATGCGGCGGCCGTCTATGGTGTCGAAATCGAAGGCGTGCACCGGCTTGCCGGTCTCGAACATCACGTAGTTGGAGACATCCACGACATTGTTGATGGAAGTCTGTCCCAGGGCTTCCAGCCGCTGCCGCAGCCAATCCGGCGACGGCTGTATCTTCACGGATCGCACCACGCGTGCTGCGTAGCGCCCGCACAGCTCGGGGCAGTTGATGTCAACGCGCACGGCAGAGTCGGTGCGCTCCGCGGATTCCTTCACGGCGGGCACAGTCGCGCGCAGCGAGCTGCGCAGAATCGCGGCCACCTCGCGCGCCACACCGGCATGGCCCAGCAGGTCCGGCCGGTTGGTTGTGATCTCCGCGTCGAAGACCGGCCCCGCCGGCGAATCTTCCACTGAGTCCACGGCCACTCCGGCCAGCGACAACCGTTCTGCAAGCTCCCGTGGCGCGAGCGTCACGTCCACGAACTCTTTCAGCCAGTTGTAGAGAATCTTCATGGCTCGGAAAAACTTTCCTATGCTCGCGCTTTACTGGAACTGCCGCAGGAAGCGCACGTCGTTCTGGAACAGCGTCTGGATATCGGTGCCGTACTTGAGCATGGCCATGCGGTCCACACCCAGGCCGAAAGCGAACCCGCTGAGCTTCTTCGCGTCATAATTCGCGAAGCCGTAGACCGCCGGGTCCACCATCCCCGCGCCGAACAGTTCGATCCAGCCGGATTGCTTGCACTTGGTGCAGCCTTTGCCATCGCAGAAGAGGCAGGTTGCATCCACCTCGGCCGAAGGCTCGGTAAACGGGAAATAACTGGGGCGCATCCGAGTCTTTACTTTCGGCCCGAGGAATTGGGTGACGAAGTATTCGACCGTGCCCTTGAAATCGCAGAAGGTGATGTCCGTATCCACCGCCAGGCATTCCAACTGGTGGAAGACGTAGGAGTGCGTGGCGTCGGGATTGTCGCGGCGGTAGACCTTGCCGGGCACGATGATGCGCACCGGAGGCTGCTGCTTTTCCATGGTCCGCGCCTGCATCGGCGAAGTATGGGTGCGCAACAGGAGCTGGCCCGGCGCGCCCTTGGGCAGGTCCAAGTAAAAAGTGTCCATGGTGTCGCGCGCGGGATGATGCTCGGGGATGTTGAGCGCCTCGAAGTTGTAATACGGCGTTTCGATCTCCGGCCCTTCCACCACCGAAAATCCGATCGAAAGAAAGATGCGCTCCAGCTCGTCCATGGTCTGGCGAATGGGGTGCAGCGTGCCGAGGGTTTGCTTGATTCCGGGAAGCGACAGGTCCGCGCGCTCAGCCGCCAGCGCGCGCTCTTCTGCCGATGCATCCACCCGCGCGCGCAGGCTGGCCACCGTGGCTTCGACATGCGCGCGCAGCTCGTTCAGCGACTGCCCCACCGCGCGCTTCAGCTCGGGCGCAGCAGGCTTCAGCCAGTTGTCGGTGATTTGCGTGATGACTCCGGACTTGCGCCCCAGCCATGCCTGCCGCAGCGATTCCCACGCAGCCTCGTCGCCAACCCCGGCCGCCTGCCGATCGAAGCGCTGCCGCAGCTCGGCAAAGCGCGGTGCAAGCGCCTCGGCTGTCGAAATGCCGAGCGCCGCCAGCGTCTGCGCAGTAGGGTTATCCGTCGTCATCGGAAATTCCTCAACCGAAGCGCCGTAGTTCCCGGCCTTTTATTTCCCGCCTCGCACGCGTGAACCGCGCTCAAGCTTTCGCCGGCAGCGCCTTCTTCGCTTGTGCCGCGAGCTGCGTAAACGCCGCGGCATCGGTGACCGCCAGGTCCGCCAGCACCTTGCGGTCCAGCGTCACGCCGCACTTCTTCAGCCCGTTCATGAACGTGCTGTAAGACATGCCGTTGTTGCGCGCCGCGGCGCCGATGCGCTGAATCCACAGGGTGCGGAAATTGCGTTTGCGGTTGCGGCGGTCGCGAAAGGCGTAGCGTTCGGCGCGGTTCGCGGCCTCCTGGGCGGACTGGAAGAGCTTGCTCTTGGTGAGGAAGAACCCTTTGGTGCGCTTCAGGTACTTCTTCCGGCGCGCGCGCCGCTTGCTACCGCGTTTGACTCTGGGCATGTGTTTCTTCTCCTGGCGGAGACGCAACACGAAAAGCCCACGGCGAAACTTCTCCCGAGCGGGCCCATTGCTGCATCTCCACGGCGAGTTTTGATTTACCCGCGGCGGCGCCGGGAATCACAGCGCGACCGCTGGTGTATTCGTGCCCCTGTTGTCTCCGCAAGCGGAGCCTTTAGGGACACGCTGGCCGGCAGGCCCGCCGTGGTGGGGTGAGCGCTGCCTAGCACAGCTTGGTGGTTCTGGAACTCGTAGGGGCGGGGTTTACCCCGCCCAGGGGCGCCGTAAACCCGCCCCTACGCGTAGGGCAGCATCGCCTTGACGTTCTTGGCGTCGGCGGGATGCACTTGCGTCGATTTCTTCAGCCGCCGCATGCGCTTGGCGGATTTGGTGCCCAGCAGATGCCTCTTGCCGGAGTGCATGCGCATCACCTTGCCCGTCGCGGTTATTTTGAAGCGCTTGGCGGCTCCGCGATGCGTCTTAAGCTTTTGCTTCTTGGCCACTGCTTCCTCCGCTCTCTGTTTCCTGCGTCGCTGGGCGCGCGCCGGGCGCCGGCGGCGGGACGGCGCCTTTCTTGGGCGCGATCATAGCCAGCAGGATGTTCGCTTCCATCCGCGGCGTACTTTCCACTTGCCCCAGTGCGATAATCTCTTTTTCCTTGAGCAGGCGAGCCATCTTCGCCCGGCCGACCTCAGGGTGGGCCATCTCCCGCCCGCGATGGAAGACCATGGCCTTCACCTTATAGCCTTCATCGAGGAACTTGATGATGCGGTTTTTGCGCACCTGGTAGTCATGCTCGGCGGTGGTGGGCCGGAACTTGACTTCCTTGATCTGACCGCTCTTGTGGTGCTTGCGCTGCTCGTGTTCCTGCTTGTTCTGCTCGTAGCGGAACTTCCCGAAGTCCATGATCTTGCAAACGGGAGGTACCGCTGACGGGGAGATTTCCACCAGGTCGAGGCCCGACTCGCGCGCCTTCTTGAGGGCTTCGAAGGGCTGCATCACCCCCAACTGGTTTCCGGCATCGTCAATCACCCGGATTTCGCGTGTCCGGATGCGTTCATTCACCCTGTAATTTTTTTCTACTCCGATACGTTTGCCTCCCGCTTTACAACGATTTTGCTACACTGCACCCCGGCCCCGAGAATCGGGACGAATCTCCCGCTGGCGACCGTCGAGTGAATGAAAAACCCAACTCCAGGCGCGCGCCGCTGGCGGGATGTCCCCAAAAACAAGGGCCGAAGTATACCACGGCCAGCAAGCCCGAAGGCGAGGTTGTGTACAGGGCCCCGGCGGCAGTGACTTCAAGGGCCGTAGTGCTGCCAGGCTACCCATTCTTCCGGCTCAGGTAGTAATGCCAGAACAGCCTGGCGGCGACCGCCCGCCACGGTCTCCACGGCGCGCTCATGGTTTCGAGTTTTTCCGGGGAAGGGCGCTTGCGCAGCCGCTTGACCTTCTGCACCGCAACGGCCAGCGCCAGGTCGCCGATGGGCCAGACGTCCGGCCGGCGCAGGGCCATCAGCAGGTAGACGTCAGCCGTCCACTGGCCGATGCCTTTCATGCAGATCAACGCCTCACGCGCGTTGTCGTCGGGCATGCGCGCGAGCGCGGGGATTGAGAGCCCGCGCGTGAGGACCGATTCCGCCAGCAGACGTCCGTAACTTGTTTTCTGCCGGCTGAATCCGATGGCCTTGAGGCGCGCATCATCCAACATCAGAAATCGGCGCGGCGTCAGCGGTTGCGCGGCGGACAAAAGCCGCAGGTACGCCGCCTTCGCCGATGCCAGTGAAACCTGCTGTTCAAGGATGAGGTAGATCAGAGTGGGAAAGCCAGGTTCGCGCGTCCAGAACGGCGGCGGCCCGAACTCTCTCAGGATTCCTGCGAAGTCATCGTCCCCCGCGCACAGGAGTTTGAGCCCCGCGGCGAACGATTGCTCGTCGAGTGTCGCTATCGGCAGAGGGGGACGCGCGGGCACCAGGATTGCCGTTCACGCCGAGGCGTGGGAATCCACTTCTTCGCCCAGGTCGGCGGCGAATTGTGCCAGCAGGCGCGGTCCGAGGTCGCCCTTGGTGCGGTGGCGCACGGAAACAGTCGAGGCTTCCGCTTCCTTGCCGCCCACGATCAGCATGTAGGGGACTTTCTCGAGCTGCGCATCGCGGATCTTGGCTTGCAGCTTCTCGTTGCGGTTGTCCAGGAGCACGCGGAAGCCGGCGCCGGCGAGCTGCTCGGTCACCTGCTTGGCGTACTCCTCGAATTTCTCGCTCACCGGAAGCACCTTGGCCTGCACCGGAGCGAGCCACGCCGGGAACGCACCGGCGTAGTGTTCGATGAGCACTCCGAAGAATCGTTCGATCGAGCCCAAGAGTGCGCGGTGCACCATCAACGGCTGGTGGCGCGCGCCGTCTTCGCCCACGTACTCCAGGCCGAAGCGCGCCGGCAGGTTGAAGTCGAACTGCACGGTGGTGAGCTGCCACGAGCGGCCGATGGCGTCCACCAGCTTGATGTCAATCTTCGGACCATAGAACGCCGCTTCGCCCTCCATGTGCTTGAACGGGACGTTCATCCGGCCCAGCGTGTTGCGGAGCGCAGCGGTCGCGCGATGCCAGTCCTCGGGCTTCCCGGCGTAGTTCTCCGGATGGGCAGCGTCCCAGTCGGAAAGTTCCACGGCATAGCTGGCGAAGCCGAACGTGCGCATCACCGCGAAGGCGAAATCGACGCAGGCTTCGACTTCGCTCTCGATCTGCTGCGGCATGCAGAAAATATGCGCGTCGTCCTGGGTGAACCCGCGCACGCGCAGCAGGCCGTGCAACACGCCGGAGCGCTCGTAGCGGTAGACCGTGCCCAATTCAGCCAATCGAACCGGCAACTCTCGATAGCTGCGCAGGCGCGTCTTGTAAATCAGGATGTGCCCCGGGCAGTTCATCGGCTTGAGCTGGTAGTCGGCCTTCTCCACCTCGATGGGCGTGAACATGTTCTCGCGGTAGAAATCCGTGTGGCCGCTGGTCTTCCACAGGTCCAGCCGCATGATGTGCGGCGTGAACACCAGATCGTATCCGCGGCGCAGCAGTTCCTCGCGCAGCCAGTCTTCCATCAACTTGCGCACCAGCCCGCCCTTGGCATGCCAGAAAATCAGCCCCGGGCCGGCCTCTTCCTGGATGCTGAAGAGATCGAGCTGCGGCCCGAGGACGCGATGATCGCGGCGCTTGGCCTCTTCCAGGCGATGCAGATAGTCGTCCAGCTCCTGCTGCGTGTAGAAGCACGCGCCGTAGATGCGCTGCATCTGCGGGTTGCCTTCCTGGCCCTTCCAGTAAGCGCCGGCCACGCTCATCAGCTTGAACGCTTGAATGCGTTTGGTTGAGGGGATATGCGGGCCGCGGCAAAAATCAATGAACTTACCGGTGGTGTAGAAGGAGACCATCGGCTCGACAGCCTTTTCTTCCACCAACTCGCATTTGAAGCCCTGGTCCCACTTGCGGTACATCTCCAGCGCTTCCGGCTTGGGCAGTAGCTTGCGCTCGTTGGGCAGATCCTGCGCGGCCAGCTCGTGCATCTTTTTCTCGATGCGCTCCAGGTCCTGTTGCAAGAAAGGCTCGGGGCGCAGGAATTCATAGAAAAAGCCGTAGTCAATCGGCGGGCCGATGCCCAGCTTTACGTCCGGGTACAATTCCAGCACCGCGGCGGCCAGCAGGTGCGCTGCGGAGTGGCGGAAGACGTACAGCGCGTCGGGATCTTTCTGCGTCAGGATTTCC
>JBGPJC010000021.1:0-38433 GCA_041485165.1 Terriglobia bacterium
CCGTATCTCATCTGGAGCGTCGAGGCGCACATCGCCCGGCTGCGCGCCGCGTATCCGAATGCCGGAGACAGGATCCAGGCTGGCGCGGTAGGCGGGGAAGAAGAGTACGAGCGGATCGCGAGGTTGCAGGTCACTCAGGGCGGGGGCATGCAGAGCCAGCCGGTGGCCGCGGGCGACAATCTGCAAAACCTGGTCACCTTCCAGCGGGCGTGGCTGCGTCCGTGGGCATTTTACAATCTGCAGGATGTACAGCTTCGCGCCGAACTGCTTGGGCTTTTCCCCGACGGATGCTACGTGGCCTTCGCCGGCGATGCCTATTGCGAATCGCGCAACGAGAACATGGACGACCGCTGGCGGGTGATCCACGCCATGCCCGGCGACGGACAAGACCGCCCCGCGCTCGGCGAGGCGCTGGTCCCGCTGCAAGAGCGGCTCAACGACCTGGCCAACCTCGCCATCGAGACCTACGAGTACGGAATCCCCAGCACATTTGTGGACTCGGAAATCCTGGACATCGAGTCTCTCGAGGAGCAGACCAACTCGCCCGGAGCAATGTATCCGGTGCAGGCGCGGCCGGGCCAGCCGGTGGGCGCGGGATTTTTCACCACGCCGCAGGCCACTGTCTCGCCGGACATGCTCAAGCACATGGGCGACCTGGCCGGACCGCTGGCGCAGTTCATCACCGGCGCGTTCCCGGCGCTGTTCGGGGGCGAGCTCGAGAACCAGAAAACCGCCAGCGGCTACGCCATGGCGCGCGACCAGGCCATGGGCCGGCTGGGACTGCCGTGGGGACGCATGCGGCGTTTTTACTCCGACCTGCTGCTGCTGGCGCTGGAATCGTTCCGCGAGAATCGCTCCGATGACCTGGAAGTCCCGGTGATGGGCTCGGGCAACGACTGGATCCCCGAAGTGATTCACCTCGCCGATTTGAAGGGCCAGGTGCGCGTCTATCCGGAGACGGACGAGAATTTCCCCATGAGCTGGACGCAGCAGCGCCAGGCGTTCACACAGTTGCTGCAGCAGATCGGAGACTCGCCGGAAGGCCAGCAGACCATGGCCGACCCGGAAAACATGGCGCTGCTGAAAAAGCTTTCCGGCCTGGATGACCTGGCCGTGCCGGGGGAAGAAGCGCGCATCAAGCAGTACCGCGAGATTGACCAGTTGCTGGCGTCCGCGCCGGCCATGGGCATTGACCCGGCCACCGGCGCCCCGGTGATCGAAACCACCATCCCCCCGGACGCGGACTTCGATGATCATGCGGTGGAACTGGAAACCTGCAAGCGCTGGATCAACAGCGAGGCTGGACAACTCGCCAGAGTCACTAACCCGCTAGGATTCGCAAATGTCCGCGCGCACGCGCTGGCCCACCAGCGGACGATGGCGAGGAAAGCGGCAGTCGCGGCAGTGGTCACTCCGCAGTAATCGTCGCTCCATCAGAGAGATTCATCCTGCGCAGCAGTTTGCGTAGTGACGCGCAGAACGAGTTGGGCCCGCCGCGTGGAGGGGTGGAGGGAGCGAGGGATAGGTAGCCGCTAGCAGCGCGGGCCCATGATTTGAGGGGATGTGCTGCCCTGAAGGGCAGCGCTACAAAACCGTCCTCAGGAGGATCGAGAAGTGCAAACGGCAGCAGTATCCGACGAGCTCCTTGAAGTCTCTGCGAGTACCCCCGCAAGCTTGACCTACGCACTGAGCGATGAGGAAATTCTCGGCGCGCCTGAGGCGCCGTCATCATCCGCGAAAGGCGCGAGCGAAGACGATGCGGCGCAGGAAACTGCGTCTGCGGAAAAAACGGCGAGCGCCGTCCAGAAACCGGACGCCACTGCAGAGCAGCCGGCGGAGCCTGCGCAGGAAGAGCGTGCCGTCCCTGGCGAGTACCAGGAAACATTTGCCGCCCATCCGGCGCTCAAGGACATTTTCTTTCGCGAGCAGGCCTTCCGCGAGGTTTTTCCCACACTGGCGGAAGCCAAGGCGCTGCGCGAGCGTTTCCCGACCATCGAAGACGCCACCGCCGCCATCCAGGCGCGACAGGACCTCGGGCGCGTGGATGAATTGTTCGAATCGGGCGATCCGCGCAGCCATGCCGAGCTGATCTCCTGGCTGCAGCAGCGCGACCCGCAAGCCTTCCGTACTTTGGCCGCCACATTTGGCCAACAACTGGCTTCCCTCGATCAGCAGACCTATCACCAGATCGCCGCCGGCATGGTTTCAGCTTCGCTGGCCAACCAGCGGCTCCCAGAGCATCTCGACTGGCTGGTCCAGGCAGCTGAGAAGCAGGACCTGGGCGCAGTGAAGTTTCTGGCCAGCCAGCTCGCCGCGCAATTGAACGGTTGGCGCCAGGCCGGGCCTACGGGGAACGGGGCCAGGCAAACGCAGCTTTCGCCGGCGGAGGCGGAGCTGGCGCGGCGCGAACAGGCGATCACCGCGCGCGAGACGCAGGCGGCGCAGCAAACATTTGGCTGGCTGCTCGAGAGGGTGAACTCGGATGTCGAACGCGGAGTGCAGCAGTCAGTGGAGGGCAAAGTCGCTGAGTTGTTGCCTGACGCGCCGGCGGGTGCGCGGCAGAAGATCGCTACAGAAATTTACCGTGAGCTCGATGCGGTCTTGAAGAAAGACCACGGGCTGCTCCAGCAGGTGAAGAGTGCGCTCCGCGGGAGCCTGGCATTGCAGGGAGCGGCGGGGAAGGGAGGAGGGGAAGTTGCCTCGGCGTTGATTGGTTCCCGGGCGAAGGCGCTGCTGCCGGGTGTGGCCAAGCGCATCGTGGGTGACTGGACCACAACCGTGCTGAGCGCGAACCAAGCCAGACGATCGAAGCAGGCCGCTTCCGCGAGCCGCGCGGACATTGGGATGGGGGGATCGCCGGGAACGGTGATGGTGCGGCAGCGCGGGGTGGATTATGCGCGCATGAGTGATGAGGAGATCTTGAGTTCGGAGTGAGACGGCCTGCATGGGCTGAACAAAATAGCCCGGAGAAGCGCAGCCGGCTGCACGGATTTGAAGCCAAGAGAGTTCATTCAGACATTCGGGGAATTCTTAAATTCCAAAATTCAGGGAGGAATAGGAAATGCCTGCTTTAGCCAATGCGCAGAGCGTGGCTCTGCAACTCGAAAAGGTTCGCCCCAAGGTGCCCGTGCTCTTCGAGCGCGACGACATCCTTTTGACCCTCATCCAGAAGCGCGCCGACGCGGAAAATGTCAGCGCGCGGAACATGCGCGTGCCACTGCAAATCCGTCCCGGAGGCAAAGCCAGCCAGCACACCATGGATGGCGATGACCTGGGGCTGGGCAGCGGCAGCGTCTACGACGTGGCCACGCTCTCGCCGGTGTTCGAAACGTTCGGCGTGCAGATCACCAAGCTGGTGGAATACGCCACCACCGGCAACGAGCGCGCGGTCGAAAACGCCACCAAGCGCGAAGTGGCCAGCGGGATGAAGCAGTTCCGCATGTACCTGGACGCGCTGTTGCAGACCAACGGCAACGGCGTGCTGGGCAGCATCGCCAGCTTCGCCAGCACCACCTGGACCCTGGCGCAACCGCAGGGCGCGGCGCTGTTCTACTACAACCAGGACGTGCAGGTGTACGACTCGACGCTGACCACCAACCGCGGTTCGGCGACCATCACCAGCGTGGATCCGCTCAACAAGCAGATCACCGTGAACGCCAACCCCGGCGGCCTCGCCAACGGCGATGTCATCGTGCCCAGCGGGCTTTCGGGCGCGCAGCCCACCTCCATCTTCGGCGTGAAGTACCACCACGTGGATTCCACCAGCGGCACGTGGCTGGGCCTTTCCCGCGCGACCTATCCCGAAGCGCTCAAGACGCCGCACTTTGCCGCGGGCAACGCCGCGCTGGTCCCGGCCAACATCCGCGTGGCAGTCAACAAGCTCCGCAAAGTCCTGGGCACCGACGTCCTGAGCCGCGAGAAGCTGATCGCTTACATGGCGCCGGAACAAGAGCACGCCTGGGAACAGCTCGGAGTGACCATATCGGAAATCGTCCGCAACCAGGTGCCCTCCGAAGCCCCCATGCCCGATTTGCTCTTCAACCAGCAGGCCGAGAAGCGCATGGCCGGCGTGCCCATCAAGACCAGCATCCACGCCGACACCACTCGGATTGACTTCATCGCTCTCAAACGGTGGGGCCGGGCCATCATGAAGGAAATCGACTACTACGAAGTGGGCGGGCAGACCGTCTTCCCGGTCTACGGGGCGTCTGGCGGCCTGGCGTCTTCTTACCTGTTCTACTTCACCACCGGCTTGCAGATCTTTATGGACGGTCCTCGCTACGGAGCCTTCGTGGACGGGCTGGCTGTCCCGCAAGGCTACTAAGTCGAGACGAAACTCGAAAAGTGAAATTCGAAAATCGAGAGGGGCGGAATCCCGCCACTGGGGGGAACCGCCCTCTCTGTTTTCGTCCGACATGATTCAGGTCATCAGAGAAGACAAGCGGACGCCGGCTGAAATCGAGCACCGGCTCGCGCAAGCCGGAGGAGTCAACCGCTTCGGCGAGCCAAATTTCCGCGCGGTGTGGGGATGGTCGCGGCTGGGATGGATCGGGGGCAAGTGGGTGGATCGGGATCCCGCCACGGGCGGGATGATCCGCGAGGTGGTGGAAGCGCGCTGGGTGCCGAAGTATTTGCCCTTTGACCGCTGGCACCTCGAGCGCTGGCTGCCTCCGGAGATTTACGGATCATCGGAAAACTGGAATCGCATCACCCAGGAGACCGAGGGGGTGCAGCTCGTCGAAGCCCTGGGGCCATTCCCCAGCCGCGGCGAATACGAGCATTGCCTGACGCTCGAGGGACCCACCGGCAAGTTCGTGCAGCTTGACGGCTCGGTGTGTGAGTGGGTTGTCCGGGCAATCGAATATTCGCGCGGGTTGCCGGCCTCGGCAGGGTTGCGGGCCCTGCGCGACCGCGAAGAGAAGAAGGGTACGGACTACGAGAAGTGGGCGTACGACGTCCTGGACGACGCCATGCCTGCCCTCCACGGATGCCCGTTTGTCGTGGTGCCGAGAATGTCGTCTGCCGATCGCCGCACGGCTGACCGCGGAACCAGAGAACTGGCGTAGTGGTTTGGGAAACCTTGAAAAGAATCGAGAGGTCCTGAACTTTTCCAGGAAAAGAATTAACACCGAGATCGCGGAGAGCACAGAGAACACGGAGGGCGTAGAGGATGAACCACACGGAAACGAAGGAACCGGTGAACCGCGAGGATTGCAGGAACCTGGCCAGCATTTCGGACCAGGAGTTCTACACCAACCTGGCCACACTGGGAGAATACCGGGTCCCGGCGTGCCAGCCGGGTCAACCATTCACGCTGCTGTCGGTCTACGGCCGCCGGGAACTGTACGACGTGGGCGATGACCGCAAGGGCGAGCGCTACTGGCAGGCCACCGACATCGCCCGCTCGATCCTTGCCGAGCACAATCCCGACGCCGACCTGCGCCGGTTTGGAGTGTTCCTCTGCGCCGGCGGGCGCCCCACCCCGGAAGAGCTTGCGTAGGCCCGCACGCGCCGCAACGCATTCGATCTGGAACAGGTGCAGCATGCCGACGCAACTTACGCGCGCTCGCCCAACCGTCCCGAGCTGTTGACTGACGTGCAGCGGCGCGCCGCGCGGGCGCTGGGGCTCGACCGGCCCTGGCTGGTCAAAGTGTCGCCGATGCAGGAATGTCCCGTGTGCGGCGAGGCGGTCAAAGCCGGCGTGGCGCTGTGCAAGTATTGCGGCGCCATCCTCGATGAGGAGAAAGCCTCGCGCTTCGGCGTGCTGCGGGGCGGCGCAGCGGCAGCAGGTGCGGCCACAGCGAGCGAAGAACCGGCCGGCGCAGTGAGCAGTGCGAGCCGAAGTCGCAGAAAATCGGCGTAGAATCCTGACGTACGAGAAATTGCGGCCCCGCTGGGCGGGGCCCCGCGTGGCGGGGGACGGGAGAACGGATGAACCGACTGACGACGATCGCAGTTCTGCTCCTGCTGTCGATCCCGCTTGGCGGGACCGCGTGGGGGCAGGGAACCAGAAAGGACGACATCGTCCTGAACCGCTTCGGCCAACCGGTGGCGGGCGCGACGGTGACGGTGTGCACCAGCGGCGCGACCGGGACGCCTTGCTCGCCACTGGCGGCGATTTTCTCGGATGTCGCCCTGACCCAGGCCAAGGCCAACCCATTCACCACCGACGGCCAGGGGAACTATAATTTCTACGCGGCGCCCGCGCGCTACAAGATCCAGATCTCCGGCGCCGGAGTCACCACCACGACCATCCCCGACGTTCTCCTTGCCGCCGATCCCGCAACTCCGAGCTACCAATCCCTGAATGTATCGCAGGGGATCACCGCGTTCAGCTTGAACCTGGGCGGCAACCTGGGAGTGACCGGGAGCGTGTCGTCGAGCACCAGCCTGAGCGCGCCGCAAACTGGCAGCAACGTGCCGGTGCAGATTGGCTCGACGTGGTATCCGGGGACGGCGAGCGGGCTGGTCACGCCGCCCACTGCGGTTCCAGCAATCGGGCAGCAGGCGACTGGTGGGAGCATCGCGGCTGGAACCTACTACTGCGTTTCTACCTCGGTCAACCTGAACGGCGAGACGACACAAAGCCCTCAGCAATCGGTGGTCGTCGCGGGTGGGACAACGAATCTCATCTGGCTGACGCCGAACGACTTTGGTTACGTCACTGGCGCTTATGGATTGCGCGGGTACTGCGGGACGGTCAGTGGTGGCCCGTATTTCGTGCAGGTTCCTTATTCTCGCAGCCTCACCATCGGCAACTGCAATGGAACATCCAACGTGGCGACCTGTGACACCAGCACCGTGCGGCATGGCTTGGTGGATGGTGATGCCATCACTGTTGCTGGAAATAATGCCCTGGTGAACGGAGGGCAGGTCATCACGGCGGTCGTAGACCCGGCCAGCGGCAACTCGACCATCAGCTTTGCTTATGTGGGTGGAAACTTCGGGCCGACCGCTGGGGGCACGATTTCCTTTTACACCGGAATCCCCAACCAAACGAACGTCTGTTGGGTTATCAACCTCGCGGAAGAGGGATGCACATTTTCGACTATCGCCTTGGCTGGAGCGAATCCACCGGTAATAAACACAGCAACCATTGATGCTCTTCAGGTGGCGGTGAATCAAACGCGGATCGTCGCCGGAGCGTCCATAACAACCGGCGAAGGCGCGGTGCGACTCAGCGCACAGAACTACAGTCAGACCACACCACTCATCGCACCGTACACCAAGATTTACGGGCCAGCGCGGGATTACACTGAGCAGGCCGGCGACATCTTTTCCAACATCTTAGACTCCGGCTGGGTGAATCATCCCGAGCTAGGGGTAGTCATGGTCATGGGGCCTTATGCGACCATCGAAAACGCTACAATTAAATCGGTTGGTAGCGGTTCGACGGCCCCTGTCCCGCTTTTTGATGGCTACGGCTCAAACAGCATGAACGGCCTGAAACTCAAAGGTGTGTTCCTCTGGTCATCGAACAACAGCAGTTCTGCGCCGTGTTTCCTTGCTGACCACGTCGTCATCGCCTTCGGCTGGGAATGGAAGGATTCCAACACGCTCTGCGCGGCGAACTCGCCCGCGTCCCTTTATTTTGTGCGCTCGACTATCGCCCTTTTGGATTTCTACGGTGGGCGCATCAATGTGAATGGCGGCGCGGCAATCAAGACACGCGGCGGGGCGATGAACAAGTCTTTGGGTGTCGGCTTCTCAGGCATCAAACCCGGCGTGGATGTTGTTCTGCGTGGTGGGATGGCCTCTGAGTCAGGCAAGGGCATCTTCTACGATTTTCTGAACGGGTACCTGGACATGCGCGACAACTCGTGCGTCATCTGCGACGCGCAAACCGCAGCAAACACCCCGGCGATGGTGCAATACGGGATCGACACTTGGGGAAACGGGGGGTCAGCGAATCAAGGAATTTTCATCGGGACGAACACGTCTCTGGGTGGGTCAGCTAACGCCGCCGCAACAATTAAGTTTGTTGGGCCTGTCGGTGGAGGGAACGTCGTAAACTACGGGCTAATTACTGGCTCGGCAGGCGCGGTGGGAATTGATGCAGGGGGTGGCCGTCCATCCATATTTTCTTACAGCGATACTCAAGGTACAAATAATATCAGTTGTGACCTTAGTGGCACAGCCATCGGGAACTCCGCAAAAATCATAAACTACGGTCCAATATCTGGGAACGGGCCTGTGCCTGTCTGCATAGGCTCAGGTGATTTCTTTGCCAATGGATTCATCACTCAGAATGTCTTCCCAGGCGGAGTCAAGTTTTCTAACCCCGGCACAAGCGCTGCACGCTATTTCGTGTGGAACCAGGGCGGCGGAAGTACGTGGTCATGGTTCAGCGCTGACCCAGGCGTGGCGGCGAACAAGTTCTGCGATTGGGGACTCAACAACGGCAGCGCCTTTACGTGCTATCAAAATGATGGAGTGACACCCCTGATTCAATGGAGCGCCTTCAACGCCGCGAACCAAATCAACCTGCTGAATCCGCCGTCGCTGGCCAACAACATCGTCAACATGGGTACGCACTTCCGCTTCGGCTACAACGGAGCGGGGAATTATTTCGCTACGGCAGGAACGCCCACCGGAGCACGCCTAATCACTCCGCCCGACATCAGTTTCATTATGGCCGGCTCCAACATCGCGCAGTTGTGGAGCGGCAACCAGACCAACGTGGCGCTGGTCACGCCTTCTATTGGCGGTGAGACGGTTAGCGCCTCGCCGCGCCAGCCTTACAACGCTTTCTTGCCGGGTGCGCTGACCAGCACCTGGACCGGCGAGACCTTCACGATTGACAAGGCCATCACTGTGACGCGCTTCCAGGCGCAGGCCAAGACCGCACCCGCCGGATGCACGACCAATGCAGTCGTGCGGGTGACGGATGGCACGTCGCCGGTCAATCTCGCCCTTGCCGCCGCGGCGAACGACAGCGGAGCGATCACGCAGAACTACGCCGCCGGGGCGACCATCGCCATCAGCGTGCAGACCGCCGCTGCGGGTTGCACCACCAGCCCCGCGGACGTAAACGTGGTGGTGCAGTACCGGATGCAATAAGCGATCTCCGGGCGCAGGACAGAAAGGAAATGCCTCGGGGATTGCCTCCCCTGAATCCCGCCAGACTAATGGCGGGCTCTTTTCACCGAAATTGACACTTCGATCCCGTCAGTGATCTTCCTGCTATGGACAAGCCATTCTGGCGCAGAGTGTTTTCGGAGCCGGACGGCACGCCCAGTTTCTCTCGCGTGGCCACGGGTTTGATCGTGGCGTTTTCCCTGGGCTGGGTGACGTCACTGGTGCGAATGAACCACGCGCTGCCGGATTTCGGTGGGCTGGTGTTCTTTATCGGAGCGCTGTACGGAGTCAACAAAATCGGCGCGGCGGTGGCCGCAGGGAAGGGGAACTAAATGCCGGTAGTCGGATCATCGGGATACGGAACTGCCTCTGGGATCCTGTCGTTGGTCCGCTCGCTCCTGGACGATGCCGCGGTAGCAGCGGGCGACGTCTTCACCGACAGCGTGCTCATTCCCTTCGTAAACACGGCCTACCACCAGTTGCAATTCGAGCTGGCCAATCACGGCGTGGAGACGTTCATCAAGGACAACGTGGTGCTCACCGTGCCGGCAGTGACCGCGGTGGATCCCAGCATCCAGGTGGTCCTGAACGACACGCAGAACCAGATGACCACGGTGACGCCCACGCCGCAGATCCCCACCGACCTGCTGGTTCCGGTGCGCATCTGGGAGCGGCAGACCGGCTCGAGCGAACCGTTCCTGCCCACGGCGCAGCGCAAGGACGGCCTGCCCAGCGAAAACCAGCAGACACGGCTGCGCTACTGGGAGTGGCGAACCGACGGCATAATCTTCCTTGGCGCCACGCAGTCCAACGACATTCGCATCCGCTACGAATCCGTGCTGCCGGACGTGGCCCAGGGCACGGACAGCATCCAGCTCCGCGGGGCGCAGGACGCGCTGGCGTTCTACGCAGCGGCGCTGGCCGCGCAGTCGCGCGGGTCTCCGGCGGCGAAGGACTTCGACGCCGCGGGAGAGGAAGCGGCGCGGAAAATCCTCTCCCGATCCGTGCGCAGGCAGCAGCACACCATGCACCGGCGCAAACCGTACGGCCGCCGGCGGGAAACGTATTTCTTCTAGCCCCTAACGGAACAGGGGAGATTCAATCGCGAGCGCTCGAAGATGTCCGGCTAAAGCCGGACGCTACAGGCGAGCACCATTCGAAGGAGAGCAAAGACGATGGCACTGGCATTGTTCGTGAATCAGTTCGATGCGGACGCGACAGGCAAGCAGGTTTACGTGGTGGGCACAATCACCGCGAGCGGCAGCTACACGACCGGGGGCGACACGCTGGACCTTTCCAACCAGTCCTTCATCCCCTCGGCGCAACTCCCCAAGCAGGCCTCCATCTTCAGCCAAAACGGGCAGGTGTTCAGCTACGTGTTCATCCGCGGCGCCGCGCTCAACAACAGCAAGGTGAAGATCTACCAGGCCGGCGGCACAGAGTTGGCCGCGGGCGCCTACCCGGCGGGGATCACCGGCGACATCATCGCCTTCAGCGCAACCTATCCCAAGTTGCAGTAAGCGCGGACCACAGCGAAAGATTTTTTTCTGCGAATGCGACGATGAGCATTTCAGGCTTGGCACCGGCGCCGCTGGATCTGTTCGGCTCGCTGGTGACCTACACCGATCCGACCACGCTCCCGCCGGGAGTTTCGCCGGATTGCCAGGACGTTCAGTTCTCCCTGGGCAGCGTGAAAACGCGGGACGGCCTGCTCTCGGCGTTGGGTGTGCTCCCCGGGGGCGTGAACATCAACGGGCTGAGGACGCACATCACGCCCAGCGGCACGCTGCGGCTGCTGCTGCTCGATTCCGGCGGCAACCTTTACCGCGAGAATCCCGCCGGCGTGGCGCAACTCGTCACCCCGGGCCTCGCCGTGAACGCCTTTCTCGCCTCGACGACGCTGTTCGGGCGCGAGTACATCGCCATCAGCGACGGCAACGCCGGCGCGGACTTCCCCTGGCAATACTACGACGCGTTGCAACTCGACCGCGTATCGCAAGTCGGGCCGGGCGAGCCTCCCGCGGCGGCCGACTCCGCAACCGCGGGCAACATCTCGCCGGGCGTCCACCAGGTGAGCGTGATCTTCAAAACGCGGCAGGGCTATCTGACCGCGCCGGCGCCGGCGGGAAGCTGGACGGCGGCGGGCGCGAAGATGGTCAGCCTGACCAACATCCCGACCGGTCCGGCCAACGTGGTGGCCAGGATCCTGTGCTTTACGGGCGCCGGCGGCGCAAGCTTCTATTACCTCCCGGCGACCATGATCATCGCCGACAACACCACCACCTCGCTGACGGTAGACTTTTCTGATGCCCAGCTCCTGGCCGGGGCGAGCGTGGACAAGCTATTCCGCTTGATCGAGCTGGGTGAGGCCGCAGGCGTGACGGGTTATGCCTCGCGCCTTCTTTGGTGGGGTGAGCGCGCGCGGCAGAACAACTGGGTCAACCTGACGTTTGACGGCGGCTTCGATGCGAGCGCAAACGGCCGGCCGCTGGGCTGGCTGCGCGATGCCACGTTTGGAGCGGGCGGGAGCTCGAGCACGGTGGCCGGTTGGGGAAATGCCTATCAGATCTCCGGCGATGGCGCGACGGTGACGCGCGGGTTGATCACCCAGTCCGCGGTCCAGGACGCGCAGGGGGTTGCGCGGATCGCGGCCAACACGGATTATTCGGTGCGTGCGCGAGTGCGGAAAACCGCGGGGCTCACGCAGGGTACCTTCCACATCCATCTCTTCAGCGCCTCGGCGTCGATCAGCACTGCGGGATTGAGTGTGAGCGCGGCCGCTGCGGCGACTTCTTACGCCGAGTTCATCGCCCAGCTCAGCCCGCCGCTGGCGAGTATCCCCGCGGACCTGGTGCTGCGCGTCTATGCCGACGGCACGCCGACCAACAACCAATCCTTCTTGGTGGACAACATCGAGGTGTACGCCACGGCGGCGCCGGTCAACGGTTCGCTGGTGCGTTCGAGCCGCGTGGAGGATCCGGAAAGCTACGACGGCGTCAGCGGATTCCTGAACGTCGCCGAGCAGGATGGCCAGCAGGTGCGCGCGGCGTTTGCGCTGCGCGGCATCCTCTACTTCGTCAAGGACCGCAGCCTATACAGCACCGCGGACGACGGGGTGAACGAGCCGTCGCTGTGGACGATCACGGAAGTCTCGCGCAAGATCGGCACTCCCTCGGTGCAGGGCGTCGATGTCGGCGACGATTTCGCGGTTGTTGCCGGACGCGATGGCCTCTACCTGTTTACCGGCGGCGATCCACAAAAGCTGTCGGAAGAAATCCAGGCCACCTGGAACACCATCAACTGGCAAGCAGGCAACCGCATCTGGGTACGCGTGGATACACAGAACAAGCGCATCCTGGCCGGGGTTCCGCTGGGCGCGGCGACGCAGCCCAATGCCGTCCTGGTCTGCGACTACACCGACGGGCTCGACAGCCCGCTGCATATCACCTTGACCGGCAATCTGCGCGCAGCGGCCAAGGCGCGGCGGTGGTCGCGCTGGAATATCGCCGCGAACTCCTGCGGCTTGATCGAGCGCTTCGACGGCACGCAGAAAATCTTCTTCGGCAACAACGGTGCCAACGGCAAAACCTACCAACTCACGCCCGGGCAACTCGGTGACGACGGCGCGGCCATCAACAGCTACTACACCACGGCCTACTTCAGTGGCTCGGAAACGGGCCAGGTGTTGCCGGTGGGACGCCAACTCTTCGGCTACCTGCAGCTGAACGCCAGCGGGGCGGGAAACCTGAACATCACTGCGTTCCCCAACCCCGGCGGGACCGCGGTCGCGCTGCGCGCCCTGCCGCTGGTTAATTCCGTGGCGCATGACCTGGAAATCACCACGCGCATCGTCGGCGAGCGCACCAGCTACCGCATCGGCACCAATGCTCTGAACCAGTGGTTCGCGCTGTCCAAGCTGGTGCCGTGGATCAAACCGGCGCCGTACAGCTACGTCCGCGGCGGAGTGTAGCGAGCGCAGCGGACCTCGATTCCCTTCACATCAACCATGTTGCAGATCCCCCAAATCGCGCAAACTCGCCAGATCAGCCCCTATCTCTACGAAGCGCTGCAGAAGATTGTCGCCGCGGTGAACTCGCTGGGGGCGCGCGTGGGCGTGGACCCTGTTCCTGCGCCGCAAGTGGCGACGGGCCTTAACCTGCCGGCACCAGCCGCGCCAGGCTCGCTCGCCGTCACGGCGGCGCGGGGCAGTTTTACCATCGCGCTGGGAGCCAGCGTGGGAGCGACCGGCGCAGTGCGGTATTTTCTGGAATCCTCGGCCAGCGCGAACTTCAGCGCGGCGACGGTCTACCCGCTGAGCGGAGCGACCCAGGCCACGCTGGCGCTGGGAAACGTCACTTTGTATTTCCGCGCTCGCGCCAAGTATCCGGAGTCCGATTACAGCCCGTACGTGATCTTTGGCGGCGCGACACCGCTGGGAGTCGCCGGAGGCCTGGCGCAGACCACCGACCTTCAGCCCAACCTGCCTCTGAACTACACCAACACCGCTACTGTGGATTCGATTGACGCGGGAAGCAGCGCGACAATCCGCGTCTACGGCATGGGAGGGGTCGGGTCGTCATGGATACGGTATACGGGGCAGGGAACTCAGACTTTTCCCGCGGGCACGATCACCGGCCTCGCCTATAGCACCGCGTATTACGTGGTGTGGAATGGGAGCGCTTACCTGGCGGTCACAAGTTTGACCTCGGCGGTCAGCGATTCCTTCGTGTTTGCCGGTAAGCCTACGACGGTGGCGTCCGGCGGAAGTGGAGGCAGCCCCGGCGGTGGTGGCGGCGGAGGCGGCAGCGGCGGGAGGAACACCTTTTAGTCCGCTGAGACTGGCGGGGAAACAGCATGGCCGCGCGAATCGTTGACAAACAGTTTGATGTGCACGCCGGCGCGCTGGTGGTGACGATCGAGGATGAGCTTGGAGTGCGCAGCGTGCATACCATTCATGTCCTCGAGCCGGACGGAAGGGAAGCGGACGTTGCGGGGCACATCGCGCAGGCGCTGGCAGCGGCTGAAGAGCGGGGGGAAAAGGTGCGCGCGGCGTTCACCCGGCATGGCTGGACAAAGGATTGATGCGCATCCGAATGTACCGGCCGGAAGACGAGCCGGCGCTGAAGCAGATGCACGCGGCGCAGGGTTTCGACTACGCGTTTCCCGATCTTGCGAATCCCCTGTTCGTCTCCAAGCTGGTCCTCGAGGACGACGACGGACGGCCGCTGATGGCCGCGCTCGGGCGTTTGAGCTGCGAGGTTTACCTTCTCGCTGAGCCCCGCGCCGCGAGGCCGCGGGAGCGGTTCCTGCAAATGCTCCTGATGCACGAGGCCGGGCGGCGCGACCTGGAAGCTCGCGGCCTGGACGACGCAACCTGCTGGGTGCCGCCGCGAATTGAAAAAGCCTTTGGGCGCCGTCTCGAGCGCCTGGGCTGGGTGTGCGATCCCTGGCCGTCCTATTCGAGACGCACGGCGCCCTAGGCCTGGGACCTTGCGGCGATAAACTTTTGGTTTGAACAGGAGGGAAAAATGGGCCGAGCAGCCGCCACCACGCGCGCGCAGATTGACCAGCAGAGCGCCCTGCAGAATCAGATCAACCAGCAACTCCTCAGCCAGCGCGCCTCCGATCGCGCGACACTGCTCCCGCAGTACCAGGCGCTGCTGACCAGCGGCTATTCGCCGGAGGAGCAAGCCGCCATCACCGGGCAGAGCGAGGGCGCGCTGGGCTCAACCTTTGATGCGCTGCGCGACAGCGCCGCCAACCGCTTGGCGCGCACGCGCAACTCCGCGGGATTCGGGGAGACATTGGACGAGCTGGGCAGGGAACAGGGGCGCCAGGCCGCCGGCGTGGCGCAGCAGAACCAGATCCAGTTCGCCGACGAAGCACAGAAACGCAAATTGCAAGGCTTGCAGGGTCTCGCTTCGCTTTTCGGAGTGGATACCGGCCTGCTCGCGCAAGGTCTGGGGATACCGGCCGACCTGCTGCGCAGTCGTGCAGCCGCTTCGGGCGGGGGCATTGGCAACTCACTCATCGGCGCGCTGGGCCAGCTTGGCTCGACGGCGTTGAATACATTCGGCGGATAACCATCCGGCGCGAAGGAGACGGCGATGGGATTGTTTGGTCCGCTCAGCGGGCTGTATTCCGGTCTCGATCCACTCCGCAGCCTGCAGCAGAACACAGGTGCGAACACCTTCAGCCCCGACGAAGGTGGAATGCAACATCCGATAGACATGGAGCAATTGCGCAAGCGGGTCCTGGTGGGCGTCCTGCAAGGCGGCCCAACTCCTGTTCCCACCCCGTTCGTTCCGACCGCAACAGGGGGCGGAGCGCTTGCGGCAGGAGGAACTCTCCCCGCGCCCGACCTGACCACCCTGGGCGGCTTCACCACCCGGCGGACACAATTGTTCGGGCCTCTGTCCAACCTGCTCGGCGCCGGCGCGCCGGGCATCTGAGCCAAATCAGCCGATCGCGCAATCCCCATGGCCGCATCTTTCTTCGAAGAGAAGTTTGACGATTTTCGCGTGGAGGTCATTGACCGCCTGGCGCGAATTGAAACTCAGCACGAGCGCATCATCGAGCGGCTGGACCGGAGCAACGGAACAGTGACCAGCCATGGAGTCCGGCTCGCTGATCTCGACCAGAACCTCGCGCGCATGCGAGGAGTGACCAGCGTAATTGCCGCGCTGGTGGCCGCGGCGATGAGCGCATTTTTCGCCAATCTTCGCGCTTGGTGGAAGCCGTAAGTGGACCGGACACTCACCGCCATGACTCGAACGGACATGATCGCGCTGGCACGGCAAAAGGCCTCTGACCACGGCCTGCCGCCGGAATTGGTCTGCGCCATCGTCGAGCAGGAGAGCAGCTGGAAGCCCGCGGCGATCCGCTACGAGCCACGGTTTTACGAGAAGTATGTCTATCCCATCTGGCTGCGCGGGGAAATTGCCGAGAGCGAGGCGCGGGCGCGGGCCTTCTCCTGGGGGCTATGTCAGGTGATGGGCCAGGTGGCGCGCGAGCACGGCTACGCTGGAGAATTCCTCAGCGAGCTATGCGCGCCTGATTCCGCCCTCGAGATGGGGTGCAAGGTGTTGGCGCACAAGCTGGCGGTTAATGAAGGAAATGTCGAGCGCGCACTGCTCGCATGGAACGGCGGGGCGAACCACAAGTACCCCGCGGAAGTCCTGGCCCGAGTGGCGAAATATCAATGACCACAGGACAATGACGGATGGCCATCGCCGCGGGCCTGGCGCTACTGGCCTTCGTCGCGTTTGGCTTCCGCGTATGGCTGGAGCAGCACGACGATCAATTGAAGATGCAGGGCACACTGGACTCCCAGAAAACCGTGATTGCCGCGGCCGATCGCCGCGAGCAGGACCGGTCGGAGCAGCTACGCGTTACCCTCGAGCAGTTCGCCGCGCAGAAGAAAGCGGTGACCACGCCCGGGCAGGTGATCCGTGCGCTGCCGGACCTGCTGCCGTCTCTTCCGGTGCCTCTCCAGATGGTTGCAGCGCCGGTGTCCCCGGGGGGAACCGCGCAGCAACCGTCGCTGCACATACCGGCGGAAGACTTGAAGCCGTTATATGACTTGGTCCTGGACTGCCGGGCCTGCCAGGCCGAGCGTGAATCCTTGCGCAAGGATCTGGACGACGAGCACGCGAAACAAGTGGCGCTCAGCAAAGAACGCGACGCGGCGGTCACGGCAGCTCGCGGGGGAAGTATCTGGACGCGCACCAAGCGGGCAGCGAAATGGGTAGGGATAGGGATCATCATTGGCCTAGCCGCTCGATCGGCGGCCCACTAAGAAGGGAAGCCCCAGATAGCTCCTGGCAGGGCCTGGGAGGCCTGGGATGGGCACCGCAGAGGCGTGTTGATCGGAGGCATGCAGAATTCACTTGACATGTGGTGGGCCTATAAGATATATTATGTTTACTACGAACGAGACATCAATTTCTGCCTGAATAATGGATTCCCCAGCGAAAACAATGCTTTGGGGTTGATTGCACCCTCCCCTTCCCCCCATCCCCAGGGTGTTCGGAATCGGGGCTAGCTAGTTCTTTGGCTTAGCGGACGTGGTCGGTCGAATCGGTGATTTGGGAGCGGTGTCTGCGAGATCGAACTGGATGAACTGCTCCAGCAGGTCCTTGTCTCCCCCGACCAGGCGGCGTCCATTGACGAACACGGTGGGCGTGTTAGTGACCTTGAGGGAGAGTCCTTCCTGCATGCTGTCCTCGACCGCCTTGCGGGCTTCAGGCGAAGCCATGCAGGCTTTGAATGCGCCCTGGTCCGCCCCGGCCTTGCCCGCTAGTTCCACCAGGCGGTCCCAGGCGTTGTCGACGGTGGTAATGTCCTGTCCCTCGTATACGGCGTCGTGGAAGGCCCAGAAGGCCGCAGGCTTCTGACTGTAGACGCAACGGCCGGCAATGGCCGCGCTCATGGCCCAGGGATGCACCCGGGTAAGGGGGAAGTCGCGGTAGACAAAGCGCACCATGGGGTAGTTTGGTTTGATTCCCTTCAGCGTCTGTTGCAGGGCCAGGCAGCTCGGGCATTGAAAATCAGCATACTCGACCACAACCACTCTGGCGGAAGCCGGTCCCTGAGAAGGCACGTCCTCGAGATGCATGATGCGGCGCACCTGCCCGAAGTGGTCGGCGGTAATGTCCTCCAACTCGCCTTGGAAGAGGAAGCGGCCGTCGTCGCTGACAAAGACCAAGCCGGAGTTGGTTTGCCCTCCGGAGGCGATCTCGACGCTGACCTGGAGCAAACCTGCGACCGGCGTTTGCACCGGCGCGCCGATAGTGATCTTGTATTGGGGGCCCCAAGCGTAGAGACGCCGCAGATAGTTCTCAACTTTCTTGGGGATTGCGGCATTGGCCGTTTCGGTGACGGTGCGCGGTTGTACAGGCTGTGGAGCGGGCGCCTTTCCCGGCGGAGAGGACGTGGTCTTGCTCCCCTGCGCGCTGGCGCTAAGTGTAAATAGAAGAAGTACAGCGGCAAATCGCAAGGGCTTCAACCGGATTCTCCTCCGCACACTCTTCCTCAACTCATCTCGCCGGGATCATTCTTTCTGCCCGTGAGTGCTGCCCGCCACGGCGGCCTCCGCTGCGCGACGCTGCGACGACTCCACGTAGGACTGCGCAATCGGCAATTTGCGGCCGATACCAAAGGCTTTGGAGGTGACCTTCAACCCCACCGCAGCCTGCTGGCGTTTGTATTCGTTGCGGTCTACCTTGCGCGTCATTTCGCGCACCAGTTCCAGAGGAATACTCTGGCGCGCGGCAATCTCTTCCGGGCTCTGCAAGTCCTCGATGTATCCCTTCAAGATACGGTCCAGCACGGCATACGGCGGCAGGGAATCCTGGTCGGTCTGATTCGGCCGCAGCTCGGCGGAGGGCGGCTTGGACAGCGTCTCCGGAGGGATCACTTCCCTTCCGGCGTTGATCAGCCGGGCCAGCTCGCAGACCATGGTCTTGGGCACGTCGGAGATCACCGCCAGGCCTCCGGCCATGTCGCCGTAGAGCGTGCAGTAGCCCACGGAAAGCTCGGACTTATTGCCGGTGGTTAGCACCAGCGCGCCGTATTTATTGGACAGAGCCATCACCAGATTTCCGCGGATGCGCGCCTGGATGTTCTCTTCGGTGACATCTTCGGGGCGGCCCTGGAAAGCGGGAACCAGCGCGGCGCGGTAGGCGTCGAAGACCGGCTGGATGGGCAGCAGGAGAAAGTGAATGCCCAGGTTTTCCGCCAGTCGGCGGGCGTCGCGGATGCTGCCCTCGGAAGAATATGGCCCGGGCATCCCCACGCCGAGGACATTTTGCGAACCGACGGCTTCGACGGCGATGGCGGCGACAACCGCGGAGTCAATGCCGCCGGAAAGGCCGATCAGCACCTTGTCGAATCCGCACTTGCGGACATAATCGCGGGTGCCGGAGACCAGGGCGCGGAGCACAGCTTCCAAGTCGTCTTCGACCTGCGGGCGAATATCTCCCTTGCCGGTCTCGGTGTCAAACAACACCAGATCTTCGGCGAAGGACTGCGCCTGAGCGGCGATGCGGCCATCTCCGGTCATGACGACGCTTGAGCCGTCAAACACCAGGCTGTCGTTGCCACCCACCTGGTTGACGTAGATCACCGGCAGGCCATGACGCTGGGCGAGACGCCGCAGCATCTCCAGACGTATCTCGCGTTTGTGTATCTGGAAGGGCGAGGAGGAGATGTTGATCAGTAGATTGGCGCCCGTGCCCACCAGCTCGGATACCGGGTCGCGGTCATAGAGCGGGTGGGCCCAGAATTGTTTGTCATTCCAAATGTCTTCGCAGATGGTGACGCCGAGCTGCTCGCCGCAGAACGGGAAAACGTGTTGTGAGCGTGCCGGCTGGAAGTAGCGCGATTCGTCGAAGACGTCGTAAGTGGGCAGGAGCATCTTGCGCTGCACGAACAGGACATTCCCGTGTCCGACCAGGGCGGCACAGTTGGCTACCGGCTTGCCGGTGTCGTCCTGCGCCGGCCCCACGTAGCCGACCAATGCGGGGATAACAATCTCGCGGGCCAGCCGGTCGAGCTCGGCGAGATTGCGTTCCACGAATGCCGGCCGCTCGACCAGATCGAAAGGCGGATATCCGCACAAGCACAGCTCGGAGAAGATAGCCAATTGCGCTCCGCGCTCGCTGCCTTGGGCAGCAGCCTGGAGTATGCGGCGGCGATTGCCATCAAAGTCGCCGATAGTAGGGTTGATCTGAGCCAGGGCGATCTTCATGTACCCATAGAATACGGACTCTGTGGGCGCCTTGCAAACTACCAACCGGCGAGAAGGTTCCTGAAGGGCGAACGGCAAGGCCGCCCTCTTCTCGCGCGCCGAAAAAGCCCACATCAATTCGGTGGGTATATAATGCGGGCGAGAACTCCGATGGAATCGAGCGGCAACCCTGACAAACTGCGGGAAGCGATGCGGCTCTTCCAGCAAGCCTACCAGCAGCAGATGCGCGGCGAACTGGACGAGGCCATTGAACTTTATTCCCGGTCCATCGAGGCCTTCCCCACCGCCGAGGGATACACCTTTCGCGGTTGGACCTACAGTTTTCAGGGCCGCATTGAAGACGCCATCGCCGAATGCCTGAAAGCGATTGAGGTAGACCCCACCTTCGGCAATCCCTACAACGACATTGGTGCCTACCTGGTGGAACAAGACCGGCTGGACGCAGCCATCGTGTGGTTCGAGCGCGCATTGCAGGCGCCACGCTACGAGAGTTACTGCTTCCCGCATTTCAACCTGGGCCGGGTCTACGAGCGCAAGAAGTTGTTCACCCGCGCCCTGGTGGAATATCGCGCCGCACTGCAAGAAGATCCGCGCCACATCGGAGCCCGGCAGGCCGTGGGCCGCCTGTGCAGGATGATGAACTAGGAGCGCGGTTGGTCCTTCCCTCCCCCAGTTCCGGCGGCGCGGAGCAAATCCCTTTGGAAGAGTTTGCGGATTTCGCCGTCAAGGCGGCGCGCGCGGCGGGCGAAGTGACGTTGCGCCATTTCCAGAAACTGACCCATGTTGCCTTCAAGCCGGACCGCTCGCCGGTGACCATCGCCGACCGCGAGAGCGAGACGCTGCTCCGTGGGCGAATCGCGGAACGATTCCCAGACCACGGAATTCTGGGTGAAGAGTTCGGCGCCGAACGCGCAGCAGCGCGGGCGCGCTGGGTGATTGACCCGATTGACGGCACACAATCGTTCATCCGTGGTGTGCCGCTCTATGGTGTGATGCTGGGCTTCCTGCTCGACGATGAGCCTTTGCTCGGCGTGGTCCACTTCCCTGCTCTGCAGGAGACGGCCGTGGGCTGGAAGGGCGGAGGCACATGGTGGAACGGCGCGCGGGCAACGGTGTCCAGTGTGTCCCGCCTGGAGGAAGCTACGTTGCTTGCGACTGACCCGCTGAGTTACGCCTCGACGGGGAAAGAAGAAGGCTACCGGCGGCTGCGGCGCAGCGTTCGTGTCGAGCGCGGGTGGGGAGATTGCTACGGCCACATCCTGGTGGCCACGGGGCGCGCGGAGATCATGCTCGATCCGGTGCTGAGTGAATGGGACGCCGCGCCGCTGGTGCCCATCCTCGAGGAAGCCGGCGGGCGGTTTACGGATTGGAAGGGAAAGCGTTCGGCTCGTGGCGGTGAGGGGATCTCGACGAACGCTGCCTTGTTCGATGCGGTGAGTGCCCTGCTGCGTTGACTAGCAACTGCTTGCCCGTCCAGCTTGACAGCGGGCCTGCGCTACAGAGGCTTGCGGGCAAGGAGACTTGCCATTCCTTCCCCCGCAGTCCACTCACGGTAGAAGAGGCAATCCAGGTCGGGAAATGCGGCGCGCAGCTCGCCGGGATGCAGCAGGTGCTCAGGGCTGCGTGGGCCTTTAGCGAAAGCGAGCTGGTCGGTGGTAAAGGTCTCGAAAACCAGCAGGCCTCTAGGGCGCAACGAGGCCGCGATACCGGGAAACAGCGACCGCTGTAGATAACGAAAGCAAAGAATCAAATCGAAGGATGCGGCGGGGAGAGCCAGACGCTCGAGGTCAGCCTCGACGAGCCGAAGCCCTTCGAACGCACTGGGAGTAAGGCCCCGAGCCCTTGTGCAGGCCACGTGGCGCGACTCTGCCAACGCCGCAATGCGGTCCAGGGCGACGGTTGAAACGTCCACTGCCACGGTTCTCCACCCGCGGAACGCCAGCTCGACAGAATTGTGGCCAACCCCTGCCGCCAGGTCGAGGGCGCAGGTCCGCGCGGAGGGCGCAGGCAGAAATGGCAGGATTTCGCGCAGGAATGACGATGGCGCCGCCGGTGACTGGAATCCCTCCCCGGTGTAGCGTGAGTTCCAAGTTTCAGCTGGTGTGCTCATTGGCCCGGCATGCCCGTGTCGCCGTGGGCTCGAGGTAAACAAAAAAGCGGGCCTTCGGCGTTCGCCGAAAGCCCGCCGGAACCGCTGCGGTGCAGAAAGCCTGGCTTAGACGCTGAAGGAACTTCCGCAGCCGCAAGTGCTCTTCACGTTGGGATTGTTGAACTTGAAGCCGGCGCCCTCCAGCGTCTCGACGTAGTCGATTTCGACGCCGCCCAGGTACATCAGGCTCATCTGGTCCACGAAGACCGTCAAGCCTTCAATGTCGTAGACGCGATCGGTGCCGTTCGAGGTGTTCTCGAAGGCCATGTGGTACTGAAAGCCGGAGCAGCCTCCGCCAACCACGGCCACACGCAGCGCGCTGGGGCTGGGGCTCTGCCCGGCCATGATCTCTTTCACCTTGGTGACCGCTGTCGAAGTCAAGTTGACCATTGGGACTCCTCCACGCTGCTACAAGCCAGAAGCGTTGTCCTACACAGCTATTATACCAAACATTGCAAGCGATTGCTGGGGATGCGCAGCAGTCGAATTCGAACCAGTAAACCTGCGGAGTTTTGATCGCCTCCAGGGATTAGATGCCGATGGCCGATAAAAGCAACGGCCCCCGTAGGGGCGGCTTTACGCCGCCCAGTTTGTTTGTTGCCGGGCGGGATAAACCCGCCCCTACGAATCCCATTTCAATGCACCTACGATTCCCGTATCAAGGCCCCGGTGGCAGATAGCGCAATGCAGGCTTTTCCTTTACACTACGGGACTTCATGGCCCGCACTGTAACCCTCCTTCCCGGAGAAGGCATCGGTCCGGAGATTGCCCGCGCGGCGCAGCGCATCGTGGATGCCAGCGGCGTGGCCATCATCTGGGAAGAAGTCTGCGCGCGCAGCGAGGTGGAACGCCGCGGTGGCGGGGTGATGCGCGACGAGGCGGTCGTCTCGGTACGCCGCAACCGCATTGCCCTCAAGGGACCGATAGCCACGCCCGTGGCCGAAGGGCCGCCCTCGATCAACGTGGGCCTGCGCAAGGCCCTCGACCTCTACGCCAACCTGCGTCCGGTGAAAAACCTGCCCGGCGTCAAGACACGCTTCGAGAACGTGGACCTGGTGATTGTCCGCGAGAACACCGAAGACGTCTACGCCGGCCTGGAGCACCAGATCGTGCCCGGCGTGGTGGAGAGCCTGAAGATCATCACCGAGCGCGCCTCGACGCGGATCGCGCGCTTCGGTTTCGAATACGCGCGCAAGCACGGGCGCAAGCGCCTGGCGGCCATCCACAAAGCCAACATCATGAAGCTCAGCGACGGCCTGTTTTTGACCTCGGTGCGCAAAGTGGCGGCAGGGTTCCCGGAGATCGAATACCGCGAAGTGATCGTGGACAACGCCTGCATGCAGCTAGTGCTCAACCCGGGACAATTCGACGTAATGGTGCAGCCCAATCTCTATGGGGACGTGGTCAGCGACCTGGCGGCGGGGCTGGTCGGGGGCCTGGGAGTGGTCCCCAGCGGGAACATTGGCGACGAGGCCGCGCTGTTCGAGGCGGTACACGGCACGGCGCCGGATATCGCCGGCAAGGGAGTCGCCAACCCCACCGCGCTGATCCTGAGTTCGGTGATGATGCTGCGCCATATGGGCGAGGAAGCTGCCGCCGCAAGGATTGATGCTGCGGTGTACAAAGTCTACCGCGAGGGGCGGCACCTGACGCCCGATGTCGGCGGCACAGCTTCGACCGCAGACTTCACCCAGGCGGTCCTGGACGTGATGTGCTAGCAAACTCCTTGCACCGTTCTCGTTTCGAGGCACCGTAGGGGCGGCTTTATGCCGCCCAGTCTCTTCGTTGCGGGCCGGGTAAACCCCGCCCCTACGACAACCCTTCATTGACAATTTTTCACTGCTCGGCAAAGATAGATTTGTAAGCAATTGCGGCTCCGCGAGGGAACTGTGTCCGACGCGACAGAAACAGCGTTTGTTTACGACCCCGGCGAGGTGGTGAAGCACCACCCCATTTCTGAAGGCAAGAGGTCGGAAAAGCGCAAGCGCAAGCCGCATATCCTGGCGGTTATCATCGAGTCCTGCACCGGCTGTGCCGGCTCGCCGGCGTGCGTCGATTACTGCCCGGTGGCGGAATGTATGTATTGGGTGCCGGACACGGACCATCCTCCATTCGGACGCATTGAAGTGGATCCCTACCTGTGCATCGGGTGCAAGCTGTGCGTCAGCAAAGGGCCGGACGGAGCCTTTCTCGAAGGTTGCCCGTGGGATGCCATCGACATGGTGCCGCTGGCGGAATGGGAAGCAAAGTTTGGCACTATGGCGTATTAGTCGGAGTGACCTGAAAACCTCGGATTTCACCACAGTGACACAGAGAACACCCACAGAAGCACAGAGGAGAACGCGGCGCGCGTGGCCTCAGGAACCGGCGCGCGTGCGGATGGCCTGCAGGGTAATACTGGCTTGCTTCTGCAACGCAGGTAGTGCGTCACCGGATCTTTTTGCGAAAGCCTCGACTGCCGGGATGTCTTCGGCCTGGCCGATCAGGTAGAGCCCGCGCAGGGCTTCCCAGGCCATGTCATCTCCCGGTGCGAGGACGCAGAGTGCCTGCCCGGCAACGATGGGCGCGCCGTCGGCGGCCAGCCAACGGTCGAGCTTCCCGGAAACAGGCGCGCGCACTTCCATCTTCCCTTCCGCATTTTCAATCCGGCCGACCAGCGTCCCCGGACGCACCACGTCCTGGGGCTTCAGGCGCGTATTCAATCTTCCGGAGCTTGGCGATTGCATGGTGTAGGGCGCGAGCATGGCCAGGAGCTGGCCGCGTCCGGCGGGGTCGGCGAAGCGCACCAGGGCAAGCGCGGCGTTGGAGCGCACCATGGGATCGGTGTCCGCAAGCATTTTGATCAGCGCTTCATGAAATTCCGGCGCGCTGTTGTCCTGGCCCATCACCCATGCCGCCGCGATTCGAAGCTGTACATCTTGGTGCGCCGCCAGCGCGACCACCCGCGGATACCACTGCTTGACGGAAAGCTCGCGCCGGTTGATGCGCTCGGAGACCTGCACCAGGGCGTGCTGGGCCTTGCGCGGTTCGGCGTCCAGCGAGAGCGTGCGGGAAATGTCCGCGTCGGTCATCGGGCGGCCAAACCAGACTGATTGCCAGAAGAGAAACGGCAGCAGGACAAACAGAAGCGCGATTCCCACGAGGACAAGCGAGGCGCGAGGGCTCATGCCCATGCGCGGCTGCGGGACGGCGGGCGGAACACGTTCTGGCACAGCCGGTTGGTCTGATGATTGCATTCTCTTCAGTCGGGGCGGCTTTACGCCGCCCGCTTTTTTCTATGCGGGGCGGGATAAACCCGCCCCTACGTCGCGGCGAACCAATGGTACAGCATGAAATAGACGATCACGCCGGTTAAGGAAACGTAAAGCCAGAGCGGCAGGGTGCGGCGAGCTATGCGGCGATGTGCATCAAAGCGGCCGCCCAGGGCGCGAGAGAGCGTGGTCAGGACCAGGGGCACAATCGCCACCGCCAGCAGGATGTGCGAGAGCAACAGCGCGAAGTAGACTGGCCGGGTCCAGCCCGTTCCCTGGAAGCGCACCGAACCAACCCGCAGATGGTACACCACGTAGGAGATTAGGAAAATTGTCGAGGACGCAAATGCCGTCAGCATGCAGGCCTTGTGAGCAGCGATCCGCTTCCTGCGGATACACGCATAGCCCAGGCAGAGAAAAATTGCGCTGAAGGCGTTCAGAGTGGCGTTCAGGGCAGGATGAGAGAGCAATGCCAGGCTTCCTCGAACGGCGAGTGGGGGAGAGGCGTTACTTCCCTTCCTCGGCGGGCGGCTTTGATTTCTTGCCCCCGGGGATCCAGCCGTTCTGGCGGGCGAGCAATACCAGCATCAGGAAGAACAGTCCGCCCATGAGCAGGCAGGTGAAGGCCAGCAGCAAGGCGTCGATGCCGGTGACCATGCCGCTGAGGGCCAGCCACGCCAGCCCCGCGCCGGAAAATGCAATGACTACCAGGCAGAAGACAGCCAGCATCAGGTTATTGGATTTCTCGGTCATCGCGTTCGCTTCCATCTCCGTAGCCATCTAAGTTGCTCTCCCAGTTTCTCGCCCGCCATCGGCTATTGCGGCAGCTTGTCGTAAAGCATCAGCGCAAGCAGCAGGGGCAGGTGAATCACCGTGGCATGCATCAGCCACTTGGCGGAGCGGTTGGTGCGCTCGCGCGCAGCCCACAGGCACATTTGCAACAGCATCAGACCCAGCACAATAGCGCCGAAAAAGTAGCGCACTCCAGCCAGACCCACCACCGCCACTAGCAGGCTCACCGGCACCAGCCCGGCGGCGAAGGCGACAATCTGCCGGAAGGTCGAATCGCCTGAGGTTTCCACCACCGGGAGCATGCGGATGCCGGCGCGCGCGTAATCCTCGCGATAGATCCAGGCGATGGCCAGGAAGTGGGGGAATTGCCAGAAAAACAAAATGGCAAACAGCAGCCAAGCCGTTCCATCCACTGTGCCGCGGGCTGCGGCCCAGCCGATGAGCGGTGGCATGGCGCCGGGAAAGGCGCCCACAAAGGTCGCCCACGGCGTGCGTGTCTTGAGCGGTGTATATGCCGCGAGATAGACACCACTGGTCGCCAGCGCCAGCAGGCAGGCCAGAGGATTCGCCAACGCCAGCAGATACATGGCGCCGCCGGCGACCAGGGATACGCCAAACCACAGCGCCTCCGCCGGGGGAATGATGCCCAGGGGCAGCGGACGGCCGGCAGTGCGCCGCATCACCGCGTCCATATCGCGTTCAATCACCTGGTTTAAGGCAGAAGTGCCCGCGCTGACCAAGATAGTGCCGAGGACCACGTGAACGAGCGCGGCGGTGTCCACTGGGCCACGCACGCCGAGGCAATACCCAAGAGCCGTTGTGATGACCACCAGAAACGTGACATCTGGCTTCCCGAGGGTCAGATAAGCCATCGGGCGGGAGAGGGCCGGCTGAAGCGCTGCGCGTACCGTGCTCATCGGCTCACACCGCCGCCTGTTCTGGCTTGGCTGCGTACTCGCGAGCCACAGCGGGCTCGAGAACGCGCCAGGCAATCAGCGCGAGAAGCACCGTAGCGGCAAGGACCAGCGCTCCTAGCACGGTATGGAGCACAGTAAGCAAGATCATCTCGGGTTGCGGCTGGGGAGCCTCCAGGGTCGCAATACGCGACCACCAGGCTGCGCCTCCCAGCAGGATTTGGGTCCCCACCACAGCGTGCAGCGCCGCACCGATTCGGCGCAGAGGCCGCGATTCCGGAAATCGCTTTTTCGCAACTCGCGCGGCGACAATGACCATCGCCAGTACAACAGCAGCGCCGACCAGGTGGGGCACGATGCCGAAAGCATTATGGCGGAAAGCAGCGCCAAGCAACAGTTGCAGGAATGTAACCGCCACAGTGGCCACGGTCAGCGTCTTGAGACGCGTGGAGCCGCTGTCGCGCAGCGGGGTAATGTCCGACTGCCACCAGCGGCTGGTGAACAACGCCAGAGCAACCGTAAGACAGAAGAAAGATTGTGCCAGACCGGCGTGAGCCACGGAAACGGCCGGGGGGAGCAGGAACTTCACCGTCGCCGCGCCAAGCAATCCCTGGGCGATCACGGCGCCAAGCGCAATCCAGCCCAGCCAGCGCATCCAGGGCCGGGATTCCGCGCGCCACAACCAGACCGCCAGGCCGATAGTCAGCATGCCCACAAACGTAGCCACCATGCGATGGCCGTGCTCATAGAAGATCCCACCCACCATGGGTGGAAAAAAAGAGCCGTAAGAAGTGGGCCAGTCCGGAACAGCGAGGCCGGCGTCATTGCTGGTGACCAGCGCGCCGGCGATCAACAGGAAAAAAGTGCAGCAAGAAGTGAAGACCGCGTAGCGGTGCAAGGACGAATTGGGGGCCGGTATCATTCGCTTCTGACGTTCACCCGTATTGGATGACTAGCAGCCGGAAGGGATCCGCCCGGCGCTCCGGACGAACCCCTTCCAACTGCAAAGATCACAGTCGAAAACTCCCCTTAGCTGGCCTTGAAGACGAAATCGATCTTCTTCGTCTCTTTGGGACCTACGGTGACCTTCTGTTCGGTCACGCCGTACTTTTCGTGCCAGGCCTCGATGGTGTAATCGCCCGGCGGCAGGTTTTTGAGCTGGAAGCTGCCGTTGGTGGTGGTGACCTGGAAGTAGGGGTGCTTGAAGACGGCGACGTAGCTCTTCATCCAGCTATGCACATTGCACTTCACCGGGATGGCCACTTCTTCGCGCGCGAATGCGTCGGTGATCTTGGCCGCCTTGGGCCCCTGCGACTTGTTCCAGTCGCGGTTATTCTTGGGCGTGGGATGGATATTGTGCGTAGTGTCGTCGCTGTTGGTGATATCGATGGACTGGTTGGCCATCAACGCCACCACGTGCGGCTTGTACTGGCAACCGTTTTGGTCCAGGACCACGGCGTCCTTCGGCGTTTCGAAGGTGCGATTCTCGAGGCCCGTCTTGACGTAGACGATCACGTTGGCCAGCGAGCCATCCTCACCGGTAACCACCTCTTCGGAAACCAGCGGCGCGGAGGCGTGCAACTTCTGGCAATATGCGTCGGCATCGGTCTTGAACCTGGCGGCCTTGGGGGCGGCGCCATCGAGCTTGACGGACCCGCTGACGATTCCGGCAGTAGCTGGGTTGATCGGCGTCGCGGCGGGCTGGGAAACCGGAGCCTTGGTGGCTTCCTCTTCTTTCTTCCCGCAACCGGCCAGGGCGAACACGCAGGCCAGGGCCGCAGCGGCATAGGGCAAACGAAGTTTCATTCGAGATTTCTCCTCTTGGATAAGCTGGGAATCGAACTCTTCACAGCGACCGTGGTCTAGACTAACAGACGAAGGCCAGCAGCGTCTATCATTGGCCCGCGGGTTTTCCGCCGGGCGCGGGGCTGCGTCCGACCAGCATACGCTGCTCTTCGGGCGTCAATTGGAACAGATAGCGGATCAGCAGGTCGGCCTGATCTTTGGTGTATCCCTTGAACGACGCGGGCAATTGTCCGTTGAAGACCCAGACATCCCCTTCCTTGCGAAAGAGTCCCGAAGGCATGGCGGTGCCCGGAGCGATGCGCGAGGGATCGAGGATCCAGCGGTAAGACCACGCCGGCTTCAGGCGCTCGCGCGTCAGCAGGAAGTTCGGGGCGGACGCCGAAGCATCGTGCGCCGGCACGCCGGTGGCGTGGCACTTGAGGCAAGGCGCCGCCGGATGGGTGAACAGGTCGCGCGCCATGGTGCGCTCGGCATCGGTGAGCGGTTCAAGCTTGGGCGGCATGTAGGGCATGGACTGCGAGCCCAGCGCGGCAAAAAAGCGCACGATCTTCTGCACCTCGCCGTCGGAGAAGCTGAAGGTCGGCATGCGCACCGCCAGGTAGCTGCGCACGCCGTTGCGGTTGGTGTCGGTGGTGCTGAGCGACGGATTCTCCAGGAACTTGGCCAGCCAGGCGGGATCAACGCGCGCGCCTTCGCCAATTAGCTGTGGAGGCAGCTTGTCCTTGGTGTCGCCCTGGTACTGCGGCAGGCCGGAGAGCACACTCTGCTGGCCGATGCGGACGTTGTGGCAGCCCATGCAGTTGTACTTGGTCACCACCCACCAGCCTTCCTGGATGTCGTGGCGGGCGTCACCGGGCTTGTAGATGTATTCCTGGGGCAACTGCTGGTCGACGCTGCCGAGCAGGAAAGTGACCAGAGCGGTGCGGTCAGGAAGCTCCATGCCGGGTTGCGGCATCTTGAGTTGCGCGGTGAGCCGGCCTTTGTCGAAGACGTTGGTCTGCTTCAGCTTGGCTTCGAAGAAGCCCTTCTGGTCATACCAGCTACCGCGCGGAGATTTCTTGCCATCGGGATCTTCGCCGCGCTTGGCTTCTTCGGTCAGCAGGGCGAAATCGAGACGCTCAATGGGTTTGCTGCCCTCGGTAGTCAGCTCGGTGCCGATGCGTCCTTCCTCTTCCAGTCCGGAAAGTTCGTGGCAGCTTGCGCAGCCGTAGTTCTTCACCAGGGCGCGGCCTTTGTCCTTAAGCTTTGCATCGTCCATAAACTCGGCCGGAGGATAAGAAGCGCCGGCATGGCGAAGAGTGATCAGGTAGCTGGCGATGTCACGCGACTCTTCGATGGTCAGCCGCAGGTTGGGCATCACCGTGGGCAACTGCACCTGGAGCAGGTGCTTGCCGTCGGGCGAGCGGTCGTGGTCCAGGTCGAAAACGAACGGCTTATTGAATTTGCTGTAGTCCTCGGGGCCCAGGTCTACACGGGCGATGGGGTCATAGGGCCGCGTGCGTTCGCGCGGGTTGCGCACCCAGCGGACCAGATAATCAAAATTGTCTTTTTCGCCCACGCGGCTGAGATTGGCGGCAAATGTTCCGCCGACGGCGTTTGCGCCTTCGCCCATGGCGTGGCAGGCCAGGCATCCGCGAGTCTCGACAAATTGTTTGCCCTTCTCAGCGTTTCCCGGAGACTGCTTAGCGGGCACCGGCCCGGTCAGGGCGTTCTGCCAGACGAACGCCGCCAGGGCTTGCACTTCGTCCTTGGTCAGCCGGAATTGCGGCATCTTGGTGGTGGGGCGGAATTCGTGAGTGTGCTCGATCCAGTAAGGGATCCATTCCTTGCGCAGCTTCATGCGCGCTTCTTTGAGTGACGGCCCGATTTTCTTTTCTTCGCGCATCAGGCTGGCATTGCGGTGGTCGAGTTGCTCGATGCGCGCGTCAATGTTGCTGGTGGTCACGCGCATGTCGTTGGCCTTCTGGTAGAGGCTCTGCGCGGTCGTATTGTCGGCGGCGTGGTCAGCTTCGGCGATTACGCGCGGAACGTTCAGTTCGAGATCTTTCTTCTGTTGCTCCAGGGTGCGGATGGTCTGGCGCGCGGAGAGCAACTGCTCACCCTCGTTGTCGAAACCTTCATAGCGGTGGCAGCCGATGCAACCCTTGATGCGGTACAGCTCCTTGCCGCGGTTGAGGACCGTGGCCTGCTCGATGACCATGTCTGCGGCGTGACACGATTGGCAACCCGCCTCCACGTTTTCTTTGTAATACAGCGGCCACAGCCAGTGCTCGTAGCGGCCGTGGGCGTTCTCGACGCTGTTGGTGGCCCGCCCGTTCCCGCCGTGGCAGCCCGAGCAGCCGAATTTGTCAGGGTCGTGAATCTTGAGCAGTTCGGGATTGGGATGGCTGGAGAAGGGCGCATCGCCGCTCTTAGCCATTCCCAAATCGGCTTTGGTCAGCACCAGGTTTGCGGGCACAACCTTGGGGTCCATGGCCACGTGGCAGGACTGGCAGCGATCCACCAGACCCGCGCTGCCCACGTTGATCTGACGGATAACAGGATCGAGCTTCTTGGCCGCAGTTTGCAGGCTGCCAAGCTGGCTTACGGTGAGCCCCACCATGCGGTCTTCAAAGTAAGCTTTAGCTTGTTGCTGGAGATCGCGGATGCCGTTGGAAAGCCGCGCCTGCTCGCCAGTTAGCGTGGCCTTACGATCCTTCAGACCGGTGAATTCAGCTTCGAGCTGGGGGAAAGTAAGAGTCTTGCGCTCAGTTTTCCCGTCCCGTGTCGGCAGGTCGAGGACCAGGGGCGTATTGCGGGCTTCATCGACGTCCGCCTTGCGGCTCTTGCGCGAACTCTCCGAGCTCGAAATCTCCGTCTGGTAGACCAGAGCGGCGATTCGCGCGCGTTCGGTCATAAACGTGTCGGCCAGAGCGGAATTGCGCCGGTCAACGTAGGCCAGCTCGCTGCGGATTTCCTGGGCGCGAGACTCCGCAGCCTTTTGTGCGGCCTCGATGCGCTCCATCAGGCTTTTGTACTCGGGGGATTTGACGATGGCCTCTTCGGCGGCCTTCTGCTTGGGCTTCTGCCCCTCGAGGTATTTCGAATAGGCGGCGACAAAACGGGTCTGGTAGAAGCGCCAGGGACGCAGGCCGAACATCTCCTGGTAAAGCGCCCAGGCCAGGGTGAGCACCAGCAGGAACGACGACACGAGAATGGCGTTCGCGTAAGACTGCTTCAGAATCGGATCGTCGGATTGGACCTCTGGCACCCCAGGCCTCCTTAGCCCTTTTGCCTGCGCGCGCTCAAATGTTGAACCACGGCGTGACCAACACGTACTTGATGCGGAACAGCAGCCGCAGCGCGATCTTCACCGGCAAGCTGAACATCAGAATGAGCATGCTCTGCAGCAGCAAAGTCTGCGTCAACGACATGCGCTGGTAGATCTTGCGCGTAAACGGGGTGGCCATGCACAGCCGGTGGGCGGCATAGCCCGCCACCACGAAGTAGATGCCCACCACCACCGCGCCGAAAATGCCGGCGAGCAAGCGGTCGTGAATGCCAAACAGCGTGTGCAGGTCGCGGTTGACCTCGAAGATCAGCCGGTTGTGGTCCCAGGTCTGCGTCGGCCAGAACCACTGCCAGCCGGGGCCGCGGATGATGGTGCCGATCACAATCATCAGCATCCACAGGCCGTTGAAGCCCAGCAGGTAGGTCCAGATGGCGAACTTGCGCTGCTTGAATGTGTAGTAGCCGTTGCCCAGCGGGTTTTCGTCAAAGTAGGGGATGACCATCATCCCCACGATGATCAGAGTGGGCATCACCACGCCGGCAATCCACGGGTCGAAGTACACCAGCATTTCCTGCAAGCCCAGGAAATACCACGGCGCTTTGGCCGGGTTCATGGTCAGGTTGGGGTTGGCGGGCTCTTCCAGCGGCGCGTTGAGGGTGATGGCCCAGACCATGAGAATGACGGTGACGATGATGGCGGCGAGAAATTCAATGCGCATCAGGTACGGCCAGGTGTGCACTTCGCGGTCCCACCCGGTCTTGAACGGAAACACCTTGCGGTGGTGGGTCTTGGCCATCTGCGGATCGGCTTCGAGCTGCCCGATCAACTGGTCCGTGGCCTTAGCCTGCCTCCACCAATACCAGGTGTAAAACGGCACCAGAAACAGCATGGCCACAATCGGCACGTTGTCCGGCGTGGATACAATTTCCCAGAGTTGCGCCCAATCGCCCAACATACCGCGCTCCCTACCGCATCCCGCTCGGTTTCAAGATCACCGGGCGGGGCCCCTTCTCTTCCTTGATTTCCGACTCCAGCATCACCGGCGCGGGCCCGGAGATTCCGCCATCCTTGCGCACCCGCCAGAAGTGCAGGGCCATGAAGATCGAAGCGATCAACGGGATGGCGATGCAGTGCCAGATGTATGCGCGCAAGAGCGCGTTGGCGTCCACAATCGAGCCGCCCAGCAGGGCAAAGCGTACGTCGTTGAACGGCGTCATGCCTAGTTGCGGCCCCAGCGGGCCTTCGTGGCCCAGACCCGGAGTGGCGCGGGCCATGTTGGTCCCCACGGTGACCGCCCAAAAACCGAGCTGGTCATCGGGCAACAGGTAACCGGTGAAAGAGAGCAGCAGGGTCAGCACCATCAGGATTACGCCCACGCACCAGTTGAACTCTCGCGGTTTCTTGTACGAGCCGGTGAGGAACACCCGGAAAGTGTGCAGCCACACGGTCATGATCATCATGTGGGCAGCCCAGCGGTGCATGTTGCGCAGGAGCTGGCCGAAGGGCACGTCGTGGTGGAGGTAAAGGATGTCCCGGTAGGCTTGTACCTTGGAAGGATGGTAGTAAAACATCAGCATCACGCCGGTAAACGTGAGCACGATAAACAGGTAAAAGGTGATCCCGCCCATCCCCCAGGTGTAGCTGTAGCGCACCGCGTCGCGGTTGACCTTGGCCGGGTGCAGATGGAAAAAGACGTTGGAGAGAACGCTGAGCGCGCGGTTGCGCGGCGTTTCGTCGTGCTTGACGCGGAAGACGGAGCGAAAAAGCTGTGTCTTTTCCGGGTCCTTCAAGCTTTCCAGGTCGGCCTTGGCCTTCTCGGTGAAGACCTCTTTCAGCGCCTTGGCTTCGCCCTGGACTTTATCCAGAAGACTGGTGGTTTTGCCACCGTTACCCTCTTTTTCTTCCGGCATCCCTTCTCCCCTTCCAGTTGACCCGCTGCGAAAAATACTCCCCACAAAGAGTGGAGCTACGCGTTCAAAAACGCCCCGTCATTATTGAACTCATCCCGCCCCACCTTCAAATCGCGCACGAAGAGCCGGTTGGTATCCACAATGATCTGTCCGGTGGCGTCCAGCTCGAGGTGCGCGCGGTCCATGGGCCGCGGCGCGGGACCTTCGAAGTTAACACCTTCGCTGTCGTAGCCGCTGCCGTGGCACGGACACTTGAATTTCTGCTCGGTCTGCTTCCAGTCCGGAGTGCAGCCCAGGTGCGTGCAGCGGGCAAAGATGACGAAGAGGCGCTCGGGATTGCGCACCACCCAGATGCGGAATTCGCGCTGGAATTTCGTTTCCACGCCAAGACCGAAATCCGAAGGCATGCCGATGGAGAAAATGGTTTTAGGCTCAAAAAGCGCGCGCGGGAAGAAAAACCGCAGGAACATCAGAAAATTTACGCCCAGGTAGCCCCAGATGCACGCCCAGATGAGGCGGCGGCGCATGTCTACGGGCTTATCGGCATCCTTCTTATCAACTTTCGGCTTGGCGGCGGGTTTGGCGGCTGCGGCTGGCGCCGGAGCCGCCGGTGCGGCGCTTTCCGCGGGTTTGCCCTGGTTCGGATCGGCCATAGACCTCGCTCAGCTGGATGGGACCGAGCTTTGCCGGGCGAACAAGCTGACCAAACGGCCCAGTAAAGCGAACATATTTATATACGACGGGGGTTCGCCGGTGTCAAGCGAATCGGGCTGGTCTGTTTTAGCCACATGAGCCTGAATCCACGTACTATCGCGCGCCGCGGCAGGCCCCAGCAGAAAAGAATGCCTTGGCGGCGGACGGCATAAAGCCGCCCCTACGATGTCTCTGGAATGCATTTCTGGCCGCCAGCGAAATCGATTGCAACCGGGAGGAGCGGGGTGTATAAGCCAGTCCCGGGAACCGGGGAATCGAAGATCCCGAAATCAATGCAACTGAGGAGGACAGTAACAATGAGAAAGCGAATATTTGTGTGTCTCGCGGCCGGCGCGTGTCTGGCGACAGCGGGCGTGGCGCTGGCGCAGGAAAAGTCGGGCCCGCCCAAAGTGCTGGTCATCACCCGCGAAGTGGTGAAGCCCGGAAAAGGGACGGCTCACGAAAAATGGGAAACGGGCTGGCCTGCCGCGTTCACCAAAGCAAAATGGCCTGTCCACTTCCTCGCCATGACCTCGATGACCGGCGAATCGCGCGCTCTTTTCCTGGCCGGCTACGACTCGTTGGCCGATTGGGAGAAGGACATTAAGGCCCAGGAACAGAATGAGGCGTTGTATGCCAGCGAAGAAATGCTGGGGGCAAGGGAGGGCGAATTCCTCACCGAATCACGCAACGCCGTGGCCCTGTACCAGCCGGAGTTGAGCTATCACGCCGATGTCAAACTGGGTGAGATGCGCTATTTCGTTATTTTCGCCGTCCATGTCAAGCCAGGCCACGACAAACACTTCGAGGAAGTGCGCAAAATAGCGCGCGCGGCGCACGAGAAGGCCAACCTCGGCGACCACTACGCTGTATACCATGTGACCTCCGGCGCGCCGGGCGGGCTCTATCTGATCATCCTTCCAATGAAGTCCCTGTCAGAGCTGGATAATTTCCCTACCGTGCATGGCAAGGCCTATCAGGACGCGCTCGGTGAGGAAGGTCAGAAAAAGCTAGATGAATTCACCACCCACGGACAGGAGAGCTCGGAATCGAATATCTTCGCCTTCAGCCCAAAGATGAGCTACGTGTCCAAGGAGACGGTTGATTCTGCTCCGGACTTCTGGGCGCCCAAGCCGAAAGCTAAGGCCGCGGTGACAGAGAAGCAAGCTGAGAAGCAACCCGAGAAGAAAGCCGAAAAGAAAGCCGAAAAGAAACCGTAACCTCAGTTACCATCGCCGGCGGGGCGGGGACTTCCCTGCCCCGCCGGTTCATTTTGCGGATGCCGCCCCTCCCCGAACCAGGTCGGCAAGACAGGCAATAAACTTAGGCGAATCGCCGACCGCCGGCATCATGCGGAACTGTTCGATGCCGGCATGTTCGGCCACTTCCCGAGCCTCGATGTTGATCTCGAACAGCGTTTCGATGTGCTCGGTGACGAAGGAAATGGGCACGATCAGGAGCCTCTTCACCTTCGCGGCGGCGAGTTTCAGGATGGTGGCGGTCAGAGACGGCTCGAGCCATTTCTGCGGACCCACCCTGCTCTGGTAGCAGAGCGTATGAGGATTGGGCCAGCCTCCGCGCTGCAGCACCGCCTTGACCGTGGCCTCGATCTGGCACTGGTAAGGGTCGCCCTTCTCGATCAGGCTTATCGGCAGGCCGTGGGCGCTGAACACAATGTGCACGTCAGCGCGGCTACTGAAATGCCTGAAAGTTGTCTCGATACGCTGCACCAGCGCTTCGATATAGAGCGGGTGCACGTGGAAATCGCCGATGCTGCGCACGGGAACGCCGTCCTTGGTGTACCAACGGTTCCATTCCTTCAGGCTGCTCAGCGTGGTGGCATAGGAAAAGTGGGGATAGAGCGGGAGCAAAACCAACTCCTCGAGCTTTTCCGCGCGCACCAGGGCGACGGTCTCCTCGGTCAAGGGATGCCAGTAGCGCATGGCGATAAAGACGCTGGGATCGAGTTGTGGCCGCAAAGCGGCCTCCAGTGCGCGCGCCTGGCGACCGGTAAGCAATCCCAGAGGCGAGCGTCCGCCGATCTCCCGGTAGTGTTCAGCGACGTACTTCGATCGTTTGCGCGAGATGTAGCGCGCTAGCGGTTTGCGCAAAATTCCGCCGACCACGGGGATGGGAATAATGTCAGGATCGCAAAATAAGTTGTATAAGAAGGGCTCGACGGCCTCGAGCGAATCCGGGCCACCAAGTTGAAACAGAACCACGCCAACCTTTTTGTGCTCGGTCATAGGAGGTAGCGCCGGTGTTTCGCCGGCCTTGGGATAACGAATGCCAAAAACGCGGCGGCAAGCCGCCGCACTCCAGGAAAGCCACGACGTGGCAATTCATTCAACTAGCGCTCGCCGCCAAGCTGGGCCTTAAGCTTCCGCAATTCTTCCATGGCCCGCGAGAGCTGGCGTTCGATGCTGAACTGATAGCCGAAGACGACGGCCCAGAAGACCATGTACGCGGCAAAAAGGCTCTCAAAATTCTTCATCGCACCATCTCCCCGGCGGGAACGCCATCAGATGTTTTCCGCTCTTCCCTGCGCGCATCGAGCCGCAGGCGGATTTCCGCGCATTCGCGGCGCAACATTTCCAAACGAAAACGCTGGCGGATCAGCACGGTCATCAGCGCCAGCAGGGCCAACCAGGTGAAAAACAACACCGCGCGCATGGTGGGATCAAGCCCCGAGCCCTGGCCCCCGCCAATCACCGGCTGGGGATGCTGCGTGCGCCACCAACGGATGGACATGTAGACCAGGGGCACGTCGAGGAAGGCGAAAATGCCATAGACCGCGCTCAGGACGGCGCGCCGCGAGGGATCCTCGACCAGCGAACGCAGCAACAGATAGGAAACATACATCACCCAGAGCACGAAGGTGGAAGTGAGCCGCGCGTCCCAGGTCCACCAGATGCCCCAAACGGGTTTGGCCCAGATGGGTCCGGTCACCAGAACGACGGTGTTGAAGACCAAGCCGACCTCGGCGGCAGACAGGGCGAGCGCGTCGGACTGCTGCCGGCGGCCCACCAGGTAGCGGATGCTGGCGACAAAAACGATGAGGTAGGCGACAGCCGCAGTCCAGGCGCTGGTCACGTGGACGTAGAAGATTCGCTGGATGGCGCGCATGGTGCGTTCTTCCGGCGCGATGAAAAAAATGGCGTAGCCCGCGGCGGCGAGCAAGAGCGCCGCGACAACTACCAGAAGGCGGCCGCTTGCTTTCCCTGAAGTCGTCTCCTCCGGCATCTCACTCCTCAATTAGAAACTCGAATAGAAAATATGACGCGGTCAGAAAGATGATGTCAAACCCGGCCAGCAGCTTCACCCACAGGCCGAACAGCTCGGGTGGATCGGCCAGTATGGCGGCGGTGGCCTCGGTGCTGGCGATCAATACCGGGGTCAACAGCGGCAGCAGGAGCAGAGGCAATAGCAGCTCCCGCATCCGCGCCTGCGCGGCGATAGCGGAAAACATTGTGCCGGTGACGACGATCCCCAGCGTGCCCAGGCCCATCACCAAGAGCAGTTCCGCCAGGACGGGCGCCACGCGAACATTGTAGAGCACGGCAAAGACGGGCAGCAATACGACCTCGGCCACGACCAGGAAAGCAAAGTTGGCCAGCATCTTGCCGAGGAGAATGGCGAAGGGGTCGAGTGGAGCCATACGCAGAGCGGAGAGCGTCTCATTGGGTTGTTCGCGCAAAAAGGACGGCTGGAGCATCAGCGACCCGGCAAACAGGAAAGCGATCCACAACAGTCCCGGCGCGATGCGCCGGGACTCTTCCGAAGTGGGATCGAAGCTGAAACTGAACATGACCACCACGA
>JBGPJC010000022.1:0-38221 GCA_041485165.1 Terriglobia bacterium
AAGTTCCGCATCCTCCCCATCCGCCGTATCGAGGAAGGCATCGAGATCCTCACCGGCGTGCCGGCGGGTGAACGCGACGCGGCCGGCCGATTTGCGGAGGGCACAATGTTCGGTCGCGTGGACCAGCGTTTGCTGGAGATGGCAAAATTGCTGAAGGAATTTGAGTAAAGCAGGGAAGACGAAACACGAAAATCGAAATTCGAAACTCGAAATACGAAAATCGAAACTGCGATTCTTCCCTCAGGGGACCGGCGCAGTGTACCCTGGCCGGCTCCGCACGGCGAAACCAGAATGCCCCTTGATGGCCGGTAGCGGCCGCCCGTTTGCGTCGAGCACCTGAACCTCCAGCCGGTGGTAGCTTCCGTCGCGCGCTTGCGGGGCGAAGGCCAGGCTGTACTCGTGTCGCAGGGCGGCGGAGAGATTGCGGTAGATGCCGGCAAACTCTTCGGGCTTGCGCGGGAAATAGGCGTGCCCTCCGGTGAGCCTGGCAATCTCGTTGAGGTCACGATCGGCGCGCTCAAACCCCAGCGTGGTGGTGTCCCCACTGGGCGCAGATTGCGTGCGGCGCCCGGCGTCGCGGAGTTCGCCTCCCAGCGCCACCGGATAGACCACCACGGGGCTCGAGCGCAGCCGCTCGGCAAGCGGTTCCCACCGCGCGCCATTTGATTCGTCGAGTCCCGTGCTGAGCAGCACGATGGCGCGTTTGTTCGGCGCCTCAGACACGCTGGCGGGCAGCGCGGCGAGCGCCGCGGCCAGGCTGTCGTAGAGGTTGAGGTGCGCGGTGCCCAGGTTGTAGTGCAGGCGGCCCAGCGTCGCGGCGACGAAGACTTTATCGGCGGTGAAGCGCAGCAAGGGGTGCAGCTCGTCGTCATAGGAGGCCAGCGCCACGGAGTCTTCCGGGGCCAAACCCTGCAACAGCAGGTAGGCTGCGGCGAGGTGCTGGCGATGGATCAGGTAGACGGCCGGGCTGGTTTCAACCAGCAGCAATATCTCCGCCGGCGATTCCACTGGTGCGAAATTCGTGATCGTCTGCTCGACTCCGTTATCCAGCACGTGGAACTGTTCTTTGCGCAGGCCGGAAAGGAAGTTGCCTTTGGCGTCGGTGACGCTCACGTCCACGTTGACCAGCTCGGAGCGAGCGGTGATGCGGAAGGGGTCTTGTGCAGGGGAAATCTCTGGAGCGGAAAGACCGCCGGCGGAAAAAGCCAGCAGCGCGGACGAGCAGAGCAGGGAAGCAGTGCGCGCTCTTCCGTTACTCCAAGTAGCCATCGCAATACAAGCCCTGCTGGTCACGCCACCACCCGCCAACGGTCCCGTGCAAGTAACGCGAGAACAGCCCCGGGGCCACGGCCTTCAGCAGCGTGGCCAACTGCTTTGCCTGCGGGTTCAGTTCACCCGCGGATTCCATAAAGTTGAACGCCTTCGTCCAGTCCACCCGCGTGAAGTCGGAATAGCCGATGGAGGAAAGCTCTTTGGGCAGCCGGGCGCGGGCGGCGAGGAATTTTGCATCCGTGGCCAGGCTCCCAGCGTGGCCGGGGGCCGCAAAGCGCGCCATGGTCTCCCGCGCCAACGCCTTCCGCGGTGCGACCACGGCGAGATGCGGGCCGACGGCAAGGTAATAGAAGTGCGAACGCACTCCGGTGCCGGTCTTGGACTTTTCAGTCGTCTTCAATGCCAGATAGGTGACCGGTCCGACTTCCTCTTCGTTGGTAATGGTGGTGGTGAGCATGGCGCGAACCATGTGCAGGAAGTCGTCTGGCTTGTCGATGCCCATCAGGTAGATCTTCTCGTTGAGCGGGCTGGAGGGATCGGGGTCCACGATCGCAAATTCCCCGCTCAGAAGGCTCATCACTTCCGGCACGCTCATGCCGAGCTGCGCGGCCGCTGCGGATTCGACGGAGTTGATGTTTTGTGCCTGCTCGGGCGGGAGCGTGCTGGTGATCGCTGCGCGGATGGCCCTGTACATTGCCGACATGTCCAAACGCATCGCGGTAAACGACGCGGACGTGGCCGGCGCGGCGGCCAGCATAGAGAACTCTCCCCCGCTCCGCCCGAACATATCCAGTAATGTGCCGGGGGAAAGGTCGCCGAGCAAGGTCATGCGCAAGCGTGTCGCCGGAGCGTTCATGTTGACGGAAACACTAAGGCTCCGCAAACGGTCGAAGTGCAAAGCTTTCAAGACTTTCTCATTCTTAGGATTAGGCGACTTCCCCGAGGTCTCCTGGATCATCACAGGCAGGTTGACGAATAAAGAAAACGCAGCCTCCGGATCCATCTGCGCGCGCGCTGCGCGGTTTTCAGGAGTCTTCAGCAAGGAGTCTGCCGGAGCATCCGGCGCCGACAGCCGGGGCAGGAAACTCTCCAGCAACTCGGCGTCGGTGGAACCCAGCAGATAGGTGCCTGCCAGCGCGCGGTAGAAAGTTTCCTTGGGCCACGCCAGCGTCTCGATCTCCACGCCGTGCGTAGTTTTCTTGGTGACCGTCGGCGCCGGTCTTTCGCCGAGGGCGTGCAACATGAGCCGGTCGATGAGCTCCTGTTTGCCGGTGCGGTCGTAGATGAAAATTCCCGCGACGGAATCAGCCTTCGGATCTTTTTTTCGAGCTGCCGCCAGGCTCGCCGGAGACAGTTTGACGAAGGCCAGCACGAGAGAGTTCTCGAGCAGGCTCTTGGCATCTTCTCCGGTTAATTCCGACGTCTTGACCGAGTTGGCGGAAAACGCCTGGGCCATCGCGGCCGCGCGGACGTTCGTGAAATCAGGGTCGTTCCACATTCGCAGAAGGGAGTTGTTCGACTTCGTGGCGTCGAGGGCCTTGGTGCCGCGCCAGGAAAAGTAGAGGACCGTGTCCGCCGGCAGGCGCGATTCCACCGGCGAGGTCTGCGCGCGGGCGGGTGCGGCATCGAGCAGTGTCAGCGCGCAAATCAGCAGGGAGATGAGTCGAGCGAGCAACGTGATGCGCGCGCGGGCGGAGTCCATGCGGGTCACCTCGAAGACCGATTGTACGATGCCGAAACAAAGTGCCGGGTGGCGGCGGAGGGGGATGTTGCTAAAGAGCCAAAGCGCGCGAGAAGAATGAAAGGCCCCGCGCCGGAACGCCGGAGCGGGGCCTGGGACTTGCTCGGCAGGCCGGACTACTGTTTGGGAGTACTCAGGTAGCCGACGGCGCGGTCCTTGGTGAGATCGAACACCACGAGTTCGTAAACCGACTTAGATGCGCGGGTGTAGAACTGCACCGGCTCGGAGGCGGTCTTGTCCTTCTTCTCGATGGTCTTGTCGTCGGCGATCACGTCCATGGTGTACTTGTTGCGCTTGGTGTCCACCTTCTTGAGGCGCACCGATATGGGGCCGACGCGCGACGGTGCGTTGGACTTCTTCACGTCGAAGTCGAAGATGTTACGTTCGCCGCGGCGCTTGAGCTCTTCCACCTCCTCTTTGTTGTGGGCAATCAGGCCGCTCATCACGTTCATGTCGCCCATGGCGTGGTCCAGCTTGGACTTGGTGGCCGCAACATCTTTCTTGGTGGCCTCCAGGTCGCTCTTGGTTCCGCTGACGTCGGTGGAGACCTGGCCGATCTTCGTTTCGCTCTCCTGCTGGACTTGGCCGATTTTCGCTGCCAGCTCTTTTTCCGAGGCGGCCTGCTGTTTCTTGACGCTCTGGGCGATGTCGCGGGCGCGTGACAGCTCATCCTGCGTCAGACCGAGCTTTTCCGAGGTTACGTCTAGCTGCCCTTTGATTTCCGCCAGGCGCGAATTGGTCTGCTCGAGCTTCGCGGCCAGCATTTCAGAACGCTGGTTGGCGCGGCTGATGTCGGCTTCCAGCGACTTGCGCGAAGCCTGCCCGGCGTAAATCCCGTAGCCAAGGACCGCAAACAACAAAACAAAAACGATGATGACCCACCGCGGCGTTACCGACGCCTGTACGCGATAGGTCTCACCGGAGTCCGGAACATTGGGCGAACTGCTCATCAATACCTCCTCCTGATTTCGATCTGATAGCGCAAGTAGCGCCCGGCTTCAGCCGGGCACTCTGATCCCCGGGCAATCAATTTTCTGATTTTCCAGCACCCTGCTGGGACCGGGGCGGGCGCCTGCCTCATTATTCGAGTATCACGGCGGAGCAAGGGTTGTCTACGAAAGATGTGCGGGCCGCCCGGTCAACCCCGCTTGCCGGAGGAGGCGCGCGGCCAACAGGCTTCCACGGTGGTGGTCAGCCCGCCGCGCGGCGTGAAATCACCGCGCACCACGCAGCGCACCGGCCGCGTGGCCTTCACAATGTCGCGCAGCATACGGTTGACGGCGTTTTCGTAGAAGATGCCCAAATTGCGATAGGCCAGCAGGTACATCTTCAGCGATTTCAGCTCCAGGCACACTTTGCCGGGGACGTAGGCAAGGGTGATGGCGCCGTAGTCGGGCAACCCGGTCTTGGGGCACACCGAGGTGTACTCCGGAAAGCGGATGGTGATCTCGTAGGCAGGGAACTGATTTGGCCAAGTTTCAAGCTCCGGCAGCTTGGCGGCGATTCCCGCGCTGGCGTGCTGGTCGGTGTAGCCCGAAGACACTCGCGTGCTTTTTCTGGGCATCCAATCTCCTCAGAGGTATTCTACACGAGCGCCCCCGTAGGGGGAGAGGGCAGCACGGCCGCAGCGCAGGCAGCTTGTCGGCCCCGGATCGGGGCCGCGCAGCCGGCGGCGTTACTGGAACTTCTGACCGAGGGGATTGCGTGTCCACACAAGTTTTTTGTCCGCAGTGCAAGAGCGGGGACTGCCGGAGGTCGCGACGCCAGGGTCCACTGGATTCAGCGCTCTCAGCCATAGGGAATCTGCCCTGGCGCTGCCGCAAGTGCGATGTTCGCTTCCGGGTTTGGCGGATTCCGCCCCAAAACCGGCTCCTGGCGCATTGTCCGCGGTGCGGCAATATCAACGTCGAACGCGTGGCGCGGAATCGCGTGGAAGGCGGTGTAATCACCGACCTGGAGCGCTGGCTGAAATTTCCCGCTTATCGCTGCGACCCGTGCCGCACTAAGTTTTTTTCGCTGCGTCCCTTCCGGCCTGATTTGCCGGAGGCACCTGTGGCCGATGAAGCGGAATCGCAGGAATCGCAGAAGGAAGCGCGCAAGGTCGGCAAGAAAACGGTTTAGCGGGCGCTGCTCCCGCCCTGGCTCTCGCCCGCAGGCGACTTGCCGCTCCCGCCTTGACGCGCGCCGCGCCTGCCGTTATAAATAATAGGTCGTTCCTCGTGGGCCCAAGCTTTCTGCAACCTGTGGCGGTATCGTCTAGGGGTTAGGACGCCAGATTCTCAATCTGGTAACCCGGGTTCGATTCCCGGTACCGCTACCAAATCCATCACTTATTGATTCTTTTGAATGTCTACGCGGGTTCTGCGAGACTACGCCGTTTGGCTCTTGATTCTCGCTGGTTCCCAAGAGTCCTCCTTGCCCCCCCCCGAAATTCACAGAAAGTGGACAGTCCGGAAGCCAGGTCTTGCGGCTGCAAAACGTATAGCATGGGCGCCAGAGCGGGTTAGGGATGGTTTCTGCTGGGGCGGAATGCGTCAGGCAGCAGAGCTTGCGCCTCGTGATCTCCACGCGTGCTGAAAACAAATTAATTCGGCACACAGGCTGGCCACCTCATCGTGGGTTTTGGCTCAGAGCGGGTGAATCGGCATAGGGCTATTGTGACGCCCTTCATTCTCTCTCAACCGCGACGTGGTACACTAACGCCAACAATGGTCTGCCCCGCCTGCGCAATAGAAGTTGCCGAGGAGAGCCGCTTCTGCCCTTCCTGCGGCGCGCCGTTCAGCCTGAGTGGAACTCCTACGCGTTCCCGATCCGACGCGCCGGCCGTTTTTTCTCCTGGGCGCGAAGTTGGGCGTCAAAAAAGTCCCCTCGGTGAAGGTCAACCATCGCCCTCTGGCCCGGTGGACGACGTTCGCTTTGTGCCAGGCGCTTCGCTCGCCGGCCGGTACCGCATCGTCGCGCTGGTTGGCAAAGGCGGCATGGGCAAGGTTTACCGGGCCGAAGACTTGAAGCTGGGCCAGACTGTCGCGCTGAAGTTTCTTCCCGAACCGCTGGTTTCGGACGCAGCCGCGAGGGCGCGGTTTCACCGCGAGGTGCGCGTGGCGCGCCAAGTTTCGCATCCGAACGTCTGCCGGGTCTTCGATATCGGCGAAACCGATGGTCTTGTGTTTCTCAGCATGGAGTATGTGGACGGCGAGGATCTAGCTTCGCTTTTGCGGCGGATCGGTCGGCTGCCCCCAGACAAAGCGCTCGAGATCGCCCGGCAGTTGTGCGCGGGCCTGGCTGCGGCACATGAGTACGGTGTGTTGCACCGCGACCTCAAGCCGTCCAATGTGATGATCGACGGGCGCGGAAAGGCGCGCATCACTGACTTCGGTTTGGCCGGCTTGGCCGACGAGTTCCGGGCCGACGAGCTGGGCGCCGGCACGCCGGCTTACATGGCTCCTGAACAACTCCAGGGAAAAGAAGTGACGGTCCGGAGCGACATCTACGCTCTGGGCCTGGTGCTCTACGAGCTGTTCACCGGGAAGCGGCCTTTCGAAGCCCCGACGATCATAGAGATGAAGTACCTGCAGGAACAGAGCACGCCCACCAGCCCATCCGCTCTCATCAAGGATCTGGACCCGGTCGTGGAGCGCGTGATCCTACGCTGCCTCGAGAAAGATCTGCGCAAACGCCCGGCTTCCGTGTTGCAGGTTGCCGCCGCGCTGCCCGGCGGCGATCCACTGGCTGCGGCACTGGCCGCGGGCGAAACTCCCTCGCCGGAAATGGTCGCGGCATCCGGGGAAGTGGAGGGTTTGCGGCCTGCGGTGGCGTGGGCGTGCGTGGCAGGGGTGGTGGTGGGAGTTTTAGCGGCGGTTTTGTTGGGCGCGCAGGCGAAGCTCTACCGCCGTGTGCCGCTCGAAAAACCGCCGGAAGCCCTTGCCGAGCGAGCCCGGCAAATCCTGCAAAGCGTCGGCTACTCCGAGCCGCCGGTGGATACAGCTCTTGGGCTTTATCAGAACGACGAATACCTTCGCTATATCCGAGAGCACGATAAATCGAAAACGCGCTGGGACAACCTGGAAACCGGAGCGTTCGTCTTCTGGTATCGCAGCAGCCCGCAGCCGCTCGGGGCGCGTTTCTTTTTCTCGGAAGCGCCCATGTTGGGATCCGTGTGGACGGATGACCCGCCGCTGGACCTTTCCGGGATGACCTTGTTGCGGCTCAATCCACGCGGGCGGTTAACCCAGTTGGTTGTTGTCCCACCCCAGGTGGAGGACGCCACGGAAGCCGCGCCACCGCCTGACTGGGCCCCATTGTTCTCCGCTGCCGGGCTCGACTCATCCAAGTGGGTGCCCGCCCAGCCCACTTGGACGCCGCCGGTTTACAGCGGCAGGCGTGCCGCGTGGACGGGAGCGCTGTCCGATCGTCCCAACGTCTCTATGCGGATTGAGGCCGCGGCGTACCGCGACAAGCCCGTCTATTTCGAGCTGATCGGCCCCTGGACCAGGCCCGAACGGATGCAGCCCTATAAGCCGACCATCGGCGAGCGAGCAGCCCAGTTTTTTGGGCTGGTTTTGTTCCTCGCGCTCGTGGTGGGCAGCGTGATGCTCGCCCGGCGGAACCTGCGGTTGGGCCGTGGCGATCGCCGGGGCGCTTCTCGCCTGGCCTATCTTGTTTTTGGGGCCGGGGCTGTGGCCTGGGCCTTTGGGGCGAATCACGTCCCGGGCTTTTGGGAACTGGCGCTGTTCCTTATGTTTTTGAGCGGAGGGCTTTTGATTTCCGGTTTCCTCTGGATTCTCTACATCGCCCTGGAGCCGTATGTGCGTCGCCGATGGCCCGCAACGCTTGTCTCTTGGAGCCGGTTGCTGGCGGGAGGCTTTCGGGATCCGCTGGTGGGACGCGATGTGCTCGCGGGCTGTCTGCTGTCGGTCGCCCAGGTCGTTCTTGCCAGATTCGGCTGGTTTGTCTCCTCCTGGCTCGGCTCTCTCCCGGTTCAACCGTATCGCGGTCCGGAGCGCGAGTTCCTCGGGGCGCGCGCGATTGTTTCCGCGGTGTCGCTGAACCTGGTCATCGCCGTTCTCATCGGGCTTGCGTCGCTTTTTGTCTTGTTCCTTCTCCGGGTATTGCTGCGCAGACAATGGGCCGCGGCAGGTGCATTCGTTCTCTTCTTTACGCTCTTTTTAGCGCTGCCGAGTGATGCTCCCGCCGTGTTCGCAGTCACCGGAGTAATCATCAATGGTCTGACTGTTTTTCTCCTCGTGCGCTTCGGCGTTGTGGCCGTCATCGCATCAACCCTTTTTGGCGAGTTCCTCGGGAATTTTCCGCTCACGACCCAGGTCTCCGCGTGGTATGCGGGGATCGGGTTGGCCGGCATTCTGGTGATGGCCGCAATGGCCTTCTACGCTTTCTACACCTCTCTTGGCGGCCGTCCGATGTTCGGGACCACCGCGCTTGAGAATTGAGCCCGCTCCGGCGCGCCAGGGCCAAAATCATCTGTTTTTGACACCGCTTCGAATACCCGTGCGCTGTTCGCAGAATCGATAACTTGGCGACGGAATCTGGGGACCGTTTTGACAAGCCTTGATGAATCCGAGCAGACGGCGGATGCCCCACGGTCACCCTCAGTCTAATGACTCTAATCAGTGGATATAGGACGCCAGATTCTCAATGTGGTAACCCGGGTTCTCTGCCTGCGGCGGATCTGTGAGATTCCCGGTACCGCTGCGCGGGCTCGATGATTCTGCCGCCCCACGAACTTCACCTGGAGTGATTCAGCTTTTGGCAACCAGCACGGTCACGGTGCGAGTTTTCTGTCCCAGCGATGCTTCTTCAGCGTAGCAAGCAAGTCCGGTGTGAGCTGTTGTCCGTCGGCGATTCGCAGGTTCTCTCGCACGTGATCCAACTTGCGCATGCCGGTGATTGTGGTGGCGACACGGGAGTTGGAGAGAACAAATCGCAGGGCCATCTCCGGTAGGGTCATCGCAGAGGGTGTGATCCGCTTGAGCGCCTCCACCCGCTGCAGAGTGGCAGCGAGGTTTTGCGGGCCAAAATAGTTCGCTCGCCAATCGCCCGCCGGAAATTTCGTATCAGCGGTCAGTTTGCCGCCCAGGCCGCCTTCGTCCAGGGGCACGCGTGCAATCACTCCGATGTCCAACTCCTTGCAAACGGGGAAGAGATCGTCATCGGCCGACTGGTCAAAGATGTTATAGACGACCTGAACCGTGTCCACGCATCCGGTGCGCAGCGCGCGGATGCCGTTGTGGGCCTGCCAGCGGTTCAGGCTGATCCCGAACGCTTTGATCAAGCCTTCCTCTTTTAGTTTGCGCGCCGACTCTTTCCAGGATTCATCTTCAGTCCAACTGTCATCCCAGACGTGGAATTGCAGCAGGTCAATGCAATTAACGTCCAACGCCTGGAGGATCATCTCCGTATATTTGCGGACGTGATCGCCGGGGAAAACATCCGCCAGGGCGTCAGTGGGAGAGGCTGGCCACTTCAGGTTTTTCGGAGGAATTTTTGATGCCGCATACAATTGTTTGCCGGGATTGTTCTTGAGGAGCTGGCCGAGTAGACGGTCGCTTTTCCCATTCCCATAAGCCCATGCGGTGTCGAAGAAATTACAACCCAGGTCTGCCGAGGTTTGCAGAGCTTGCAGCGACTCCTCATCGTTGGAACCGCTCCAACCTCCCATTCCCCAAAGTCCGTGGCCGATTTCGCTCACCATGAAATCCGTGCGCCCCAATCTACGTTGACCCATCAGATCCTCCACCCAGGATTCCCCCGCCGCTCGCCACTTGAAAATAGCACGGGGAAACTCACACCGGGGCCGAGTTTGCGCGGCTAATCAACGAAGCGCCGAGTAGGGGGCATAGTCCTGACAGTTCCGCATCTCATGCGCGACTTGGCCACAAAATGTTTGTGAACGGGCAAATTCTGGTATATTCGCGGCAATACGGTGATTCCCACTCAGGTGGCCAAGCCGAAATGAAGCACTGTCCGCTGTGTGAACAACAATTTTCGGACGAGCACACCACCTGCCCGCACGACGGGATGCAGCTCGTGGTGTCCTACGAGTGGGCCGCGCAGTCCCTTATTCGTGGCAAGTACCGCATCCTTGGCAAACTCGGTCAGGGCGGAATGGGCATTGTCTATAAAGCCCAGCACATTCTGATGGGCGAGCCGCGCGCGCTCAAAGTGATGAGTCCTGAACTGGCGCGTGACGCCAGCTTCCTCCGCCGTTTTCGCCAGGAGGCGCAATCCGCGAGCAGGCTAAAGCATCCCAACATCGTGCAAGTGAACGATCTCGACCAGGCAGAGGACGGCAGCCTGTTCATGGCCATGGAGTTCGTTGACGGGGTGAGCCTGCGCCAGTTGCTCACCGACGCGCACGGACCTCTTCCGCTGGCCCGCGCCCTGGCCATTGCGCGCGGCATGGCCGAGGCACTTGGCGCAGCGCACGCCGCAGGCCTGGTGCATCGCGACATCAAGCCGGAAAACGTGCTGGTCGCCCGCGACGCGCAGGGCCGGGACGTCGCCAAAATCCTCGACTTCGGCATCGTGGCCATGCGTGAAAGCTCGGCGCAGTTGAGCTCGGCGGTGATTCAGACCGATGCCTATGCCTCGCCCGAGCAGTGGATGGGCATGAAGAGCGACGCAATTGACGGCCGCGCGGATTTGTACTCGCTGGGCATGACGCTATTCGAAATGTTGACGGGAAGGCTGCCGTTCGAATCGTACAACCGCCTTGGCTGGATGCGTGCGCACCTGGACCTACAGCCTCCTCCGCCCAGCGGCTTTAATCCTGCGCTGCCGCCGTCCGTGGATGAACTCGTGCTGCGATTGCTGGCGAAAAATCGCGACGAGCGCACACCGAGTGCAGAGGCCTTCATCGAAGAGTTGAAGCGCGTAGAGGCCGGAATGGCCTATGCCGCGCCCACCGTGCTGCCCAAGGTCCCGAGCCGCGCGGAGGGGCCAAAAACGCCGCCACCATCGCCTCGCGAGGTTTCGCGACCAACGCCACCAAGAACTCCTACGCCGCCGCGCGATGTAGCTGTGAAAACTCCGCCGCGTCAGCCTGAGAGCTTCCCACTGACGGAACCGCCGATCACGTTGGTGGAACCAGTCGAACCGCACATCACCATCCCGCCAGTTAGATCTCTGGCCAAAGAGCAGAAGCGTGCGCCGAAAGCACAAACACGCTGGATACTCTGGGCGGGCGTGGCGATTGTAGTGGTCATGGTCGCGGGTGTGGCTTTTTACGTCTGGTGGCCTTCTGGACGAGAGCATGTGCAGCCTGAGTCTGGAACTAATGCCAACCAAGTTGGGCAGGCGAAGCCGGGTCCAAAGCCCGGGGAAGCCAGGGAAAACTTCAAGGACGGGCTCAAGTACGTATGGATACCGCCGGGGAGGTTCCAGATGGGCTGCTCGCTAGGAGACAACGAATGCGACTCCCATGAAAAGCCGATCCACCCGGTGACCTTAAGCAGAGGCTTCTGGATAGCGCAAACGGAAACGACCGTAGGCGCGTACCGGCGCTTCGTTTCGTCTTCGGGGGGACAAATGCCCACGGCCCCGAGCTTCAACAGCGGCTGGAGAAATGAGGCCATGCCCATCGTCCTGGTCAGTTGGGACGACGCCCAAGCCTACTGCGGGTGGGTGGGAGGGCGCCTGCCCACGGAGGCAGAATGGGAGTATGCGGCGCGAGGGGGAAGCACGGAGGGGCGCTACGCGGCTCTGGACGACATCGCCTGGTATGACAAGAACAGCGGGGGGCAAACGCACGACGTCGCGCAAAAGCGGGCCAACGGCTTCGGGCTCTTTGACACGCTAGGAAACGTCTGGGAGTGGGTGAATGACTGGTACGACCCGAGCTACTACCAGAAAAGTCCAGCGACAGACCCTGCCGGGCCTTCGAGTGGTCAGCAGAGAGTTCTTCGTGGCAGGTCCTGGTTTTTCTCCAATGCCGGGAACGTTCGCGTCTCCGTCCGCGGCAGGATCGAACCGGGCAACCGGATCCTCGACATCGGGTTCCGGTGCTTGCGGGAAGTGGCAAGCCCTTGATTCTTTTTTCTCTTCCCTTGACGTCTTTTGACGGGGGTCCGGGGGCGCTAGCCCCCGCAAGCGGCAGGAGTGCCGATCATCGCGTCAACACCGCTTCAATCAGGCCGTAGGGTTCATCCGTCGGCACGAAGACCTCATTGGGATTGTCCAGGCCGAACGGCGCCAGATCAACCAGTAGGCAGTGCCGGTTGGGGAGTGAAAGCTCGATCCGCATCACTTCCGGGATTCGCTCCAGAACAGCTTCCCCGATGGCGTACAAAGTTTGCTGCACGCCGAGACTGTCGTGGCCCGCGAACACTTCCAGGATGGTTTCCCGCGCTGTCCGCCACATCGCTCGGTAGTTGTGCGCTCCCGGCGTGGTGGTCCATTCCGCTTTGACGGCAGTCCCGAACAGGCGTTCCGGAGCGTCTTTCAACGTCGTGTAGTTGTCGTGGACAAAATCTTTGAACGCCGAGCGGGCGGTCTTCAGCACCACCAGGTCAGCAATGCCCGATTTGATGGAGACGCCCTCGCGATCCTGCTGCACCACGGCGGTGCGTCGCTCTTCTCCGCCGCGGACAAAGGAGTGGTCATGTTCCCGACCGCCAACCGGGATGCGGCTCCAACTATTTTGAGAAATTGCGATCCGCGCACTGGAGACTTGCGCGTGGTGGGTTACAAAATGCTCCGCGAGGCGCTGGCCAAACTCCTCGATTTCGCCCAGCGGCTGGCGGCGCGCCAGGGCGTACACCGTGTTCTTCATCGTGTCGGTGGGCAAAACCTTGCGATTGTCGCCATCGAGGTAAGCCGGAGCGAAGTCGCCGGAAAGATGGATGTCCACGCTCACGTCCACCATTTCGTGACGCGAGCCGTGGCGCTCGACCTTGACCAAGCGCACGCGAGATTTTCCGTACTGGTTCTCGGCCAGGATGGCAGGCATGCGATCAGCTACCTCGATAGGTGGTGTAACTGAATTTACTGAGCAGCAGGGGCACGTGATAGTGCTGGTTCGGGTCGTCCACGCGAAAACGGAGCACTACCTCGGGGAAAAATGCCGACCGGGCGGAGGTGTCAAAGCGCAGACCGTACAGGCCGGGCTTCAGCACATGATTCTTCTGAAGGAGATCCCTGATACGTCCATCCGCATCGGTGCGCCCTTCGGCCAGCAGCTCCCACATGTCCGGCGCAACGTGGTACTCCAGCGTCACCGCAACACCGGAAGCCGGTTTGCCGGTGACGGCATCGAGGACGTGTGTGGTGATGGCGCTCATTCGCTCAGCAGCTTTTTCAGCCGCAGCCGGGTGATCTGGCGCTGCTCTTCCGCGGCATTGAGCACTTCTTCCTCGGGATGATTCTTGAAGCGGCGCCGCAGGTTGTCGAGGACCTCTTCCGGCCCTTTGCCCGCGGCGCAGACGATGAAAATGTAGCCGAACTTTCCCAGATATTGAAAGTTTAGCTTCTCCAACTCGCTAAGCGTTTCGGCTTTGCCGCCGACCACTCCGGACTGCTCCTCGCGAGTCCACTTGCTCCGGCTTTCTTGTCCGATGCGGGGATGCGCGGCGAATGCTTCGAGCCAATCCTCCCGTTTGCTGCGTTTCCAGTTACTGCGGGCGAGTGTTTCCAGGGTGTTCCAATCCGCATACGGACGCCCGGCAACCATGGTATTGGCCCACGCCGTCGAACCGCAGCAGCGCAGAAATTCAGCCACGGCCTGTTTCAGCGGAGCAGAGTTCAAAGCGGCCAGGTTGGCTTCGATCCGTCCTTGCTCGCTCATGCGACCGATCAAGCGCAGTCTGCTCACCCCGCCATCGGGATAAATATGGAAACGAGCGAAGCGTGCCGCCGCAACTGAGGCCAACTCCCGCTCGAAAACATGCCGAGTATGCGCCTGGAGCTTGCTCTTGCCCAGCACTTCTGACCAGGAATCCAGCTGGCCGGTTGCGCTGATGTCCAGCGAGCACTGGTCGGGAAAATTTCCTTTGAAGTGCGAAGTGTCCACCTCGACACGCGCGAGGGTGCCTTCGGCCGCCAGGCGCAGAATCACCCAATCGTGACCGGGGCCGCGCCGCCGCCGCGTTTCCCAGCCATCGCCCATGTCGCGTCCGGGACCAGGCATGAGCATGTTGCGCGGATGGCCGTAGTGCCGGTCGCTGGAATCCACAATGCTGGCGCCGCAAGCCGCGGCGGCCAGGTCAACTTCAGCCCCGAGAGACCGCCAGTCCGGACCGGGCTCGCCGTGCATGCGCAGCCGGGCCACTCCGCCATCAGGGAAAATGTTCAGGCGCACGTGGGTGAACCGCTGCGAGTGCGCAACCTGGACGTGGTTCTGCGTATCCCCGCGCAGAGGTGATTTGGGAACCAGCTCGATCCAGTCGGTGAGATCCTCGAGGCGGGCGCCGGCGCTCGCTGTGCATGCTTCGAGCGAAGCCTGTTCTGGATAATTCCCGGTGAAGTAGCGCGTATCCAGAACCACTCCGTGGATGACTCCGGGAATGCCCAGGCGGATGACCGCCCAATCGTGTCCGGGAGTGCGCTTCCGCCGGGATTCCCAGCCGTCCATCCATTTACCGCGATCGGTGTATTTGCCGGCGACAAAGACGGGGTCGGCCGTCTTGATGAGGTTCTCTTTTTCGGCGAAGAAGTCGTCGCTGGCGGCGAGCACGCCGCCTCCGGCACGCTCGCCGGCAAGATCAAGCATATCGGTGAAGGGAATCATCTGCTCCTATTGTAGCGCTGCGCTTCAGCGCAGCACAGCACTGCGCACCTGCACGCAACCCTGTGCTCGCCCCGCGGGGCGGGGCGAGCGCTACACCCGCTTCAGAATTCGCCCGGCAGGCGGAACATCCGCATGCACCGCCTGGCCGCGCAGCCACGTCTGATGTATCACGCCGAAGAGCTGCCGGCCCGCGTAGGGCGTCACTTTGTGCCGCTGGCGGAGGCGGCTCGGTTCGACTGTGAATTCAGCCTCGGGGTCCCAGATGACGAAGTCGGCGTCGCATCCCGCAGCGATCGCGCCCTTGCGCCGCTCGAGGCCGGCCAGCCGCGCAGGGCCTGCCGACATCCAGCGCGCCACGTCTTCGATTCCGGCAGAGCGCCGGCGCGCCGCCGTCCAGACCGCGGGCAGCCCGAGTTCGAGCGACGCAATGCCGCCCCAAGCCGAAAAGAAATCGCCGGTATCCAGGCGCTTCATGGCCGGAGGACATGGCGAGTGGTCGGAAACCACAAAATCGATTCCGCCGCTGCGGAGCGCGCGCCATAGAGCGTCGCCATTCGCTTCTTCGCGAATGGGCGGAGCGCATTTGAATTGCGTCGCGCCGTCGGGAATCTGCCCGGCATCGAACACCAGGTAGTGCGGGCAGGTCTCGACGGTAACCGGCAGGCCGCGCTCGCGCGCCGCCTGCAACTGCGGCAGCGAGTCGGACGAAGAGAGATGGACCACGTGAACGCGGCAGCCGGTTTCGCCGCACAGGCGGATGAGCAACTCGATCGCGGCGTCCTCCGCCCGCCGTGGACGCGATCGGAGATATGCCGAATAGCGGCGCGCATCCCCGACAGGTGTGCGAAGGTGGGCGGGATCTTCGGCGTGCGCCAGCAGAACGCCGCCGCTCTTTGCGATTTCAGGCATGGCCAGCCGCAGATCGGCCTCAGCTACATGCGGAAACTCGTCCACGCCGGAGGGCGTCAGAAAACATTTGAATCCGAAGCAGCCGGCTTGCCACATCGGCCCGAGCTGCTCGGCGTTGCCAGGAATCACTCCGCCCCAGAAACCAGTGTCCACCCAGCACTTGCCCTGAGCGGCGGCTACTTTGGCTTCAAAAGCTGCAACGGAAACGGTAGAGGGAATGCTGTTGAGCGGCATCTCGATGAGAGTGGTGACACCGCCAGCCGCGGCGGCTTGGGTCGCGGTGGCAAAGCCTTCCCAATCGGCGCGCCCGGGTTCATTGATGTGTACATGAGTGTCCACAATTCCGGGCATGATCACCAGGCCGGCAAAATCTTCCGCGAACGATACACCGTACGAGCCGACGCCGGCGATGATTCCGTCGCGGATTTGAATGGACGCCGGGCGAACGCCATCGGGCAAGAGCACACGCCGGCTGCGAATCACGCGGCCGGCATCAGGCATCGAGGAACTCTTTCAGCAGGTTCTGCGCCACGCGCAAGCGGTAGGCAGCGGTGGAGCGCATGTCATCAATCGGAGCGATTTCCCTGGCCAGGGCCGCGGCTGCGTCGCCGCCCTGGCGGACGACGGCTTCGGTTTTCAAGCATCGCAGTGGGACCGGAGCGACGCTGCCCAGGGCGATGCGAGCTTCGCCGGTTGCTCTGTTTCTCAGGCCGGCGAAGCACACTTTGGAGATGGCCTGCGCCTTGCGCGTGCCCACCTTGCGGTAGTAGGGCTTGAAGCCTGCGGTTTCTCGCGGCAGGCGAATGCGCGCCAGCAACTCGTCGGCGCGGAGCTGCGTGGTCTTGTAGCCGGTGTGAAATTCACGCAGTGGCAGCCAGCGTGAGCCGCGCGCGGAGGTCAGCTCGACTTCCGCATCATAGACCAGCAGCGCGGGCGGCGAGTCCGCAGCAGGCGAAGCGTTGACGATGTTTCCGCCCAACGTGCCGCGGTTCTGCGTGGCCACGCCTCCGGTTTCAGCCGCAGCCGCCGCCAGGAGAGGAAATTCCCGGCGCAGCATTTCATGGCGCAGCACGTCGGTGTAAGTCGTGAGGCTGCCCAGGGTCACGAATTGCGGAGCAAAGGTAATTCCGCGCAACTCCTGCACTCGCCAAACGCTCAGGAAGCGGCGGTGAGTCAGCTTGCCGGCTTCGAGCAACACCATCAGGTCGGTGCCGCCGGCAAAAATGCGCCACTCGCCGCGGCCCTCGGCGAGGCGCGTGAGCGCTTCCTCCAGCGTCTTCGGCGCAACCATCTCATAGCTGGGGATGTGGGCCCTCACCGCTGCGGCCCTTCCGGCCGGGAAGCGCGCGAGACGGCCTCAAAAATCCGCATGTAGCCGGTGCAGCGGCAGAGATTGCCGGCCAGCGCGTTGCGGATTTCCGCCTCGGAGGGTTTCGCGTTTTCCGCGAGAAGGCTGACCGCGGCCATGATCATTCCGGGCGTGCAGATGCCGCATTGCGCCCCGCCGCATTCCAGGAAAGCCTGCTGGATGGGAGCAAGTTTCTCGCCGCGCGCGATTCCCTCGATGGTGGTGATCGCGGCGCCATCGGCTTGCAGTGCCGGCACCAGGCAACTGTTGGTCAGCCGGCCGTCCAGCAGGATCGCGCAGGCGCCGCACTCCCCTTCGCCGCAGCCCTCTTTGGTTCCGGTCAAACCCAACTCTTCGCGAATCACATCGAGAAGGCGGGCCATGGGCCACACCGAGACGCTGCGCGCCGCACCGTTCACGGTGATGTTTATGGCGGCCTTAGGCATAAGCATTATCCAGCGCGGCCATCAGAGTTTCCGGTGTGGCCGGAACGGAATTCAGGCGAATGCCGGTGGCGTTCTCAACCGCACTGGCGATGGCCGGTGCCGGACCATCCATGGGCAGTTCGCCGATCCCCTTGGCACCCATGGGGCCGTAAGCGTACGGCCGCTCTTCGAAGACAACCTTGATCGGAGGAATGTCCACCGCGGTAGGGATGATGTAGTTGGTCATCTGCCCGTTGACCATGCGGCCGTTTTGCCACACAACATTTTCATAAAGCGCCAGGCCGATGCCCTGAGCCACGCCGCCTTCGATCTGACCCGCAGCCAGGACCGGGTTGACCACGCGGCCCACTTCCTGAACGGCGACAAAGTTTGTAACGCGGGCTTCGCAGGTCAGCGTGTCCACGTTCACCTCGGCGACGTACACCGCCCAGGCGAAAGCGCCGTAGGCGTCCCCCTGATATTTTTCGTCGTCCCAGAAAATTCCCGGCGGAGCTTGATATTGGCTATAGGAACGCAATGGCCCGTGCTGCGCGATGTAAGCGGCGCAAGCGCGAGTGAATTCCTCGGGCGTGTAGCTCGGTTTCAGCAGGCCCGCGCCGGCGAGAGTTTCTTTGAGACCGAGTGCCGCAGATTCGACCAATTGGCCGACCACCATGCAAGTGCGTGAGGCCACCGTCGGACCGCTATTCGGCACGTTGCCGGTATCGGGCTGGACGATTTCGACAGACTCATATGGAACTCCGAGCGTTCCGGCGGCAATCTGGGTGAGTATCGTGTTGGTTCCCTGGCCGATCTCGGTGCTGGAAGCGAGGACGCGGACTATCCCCTCGGAAGTCGCCTCGACACCAGCGATCGAAGCCAGGTAGCGCTCTCCGGAACCCGTGAATCCAGCCCCGTGAAAAAATGATGCGAAGCCAATCCCCCGCTTGATGGCGTTGCCCCGATTATCGCGGGCGAACCGCTCCTTTTTCGCGTGGTAGTCCGACTCGCGAAGCGCCTGGTCCAGCATCCCGGGCATGTCCACATCCTCATGGATCACCTGGCCGGTGGCCGTCGTATCTCCTTTCCGCAGGAAATTCCGGCGGCGAAACTCCTCCGGGGCAAGTCCCACCGCGGCGGCGGCGCGATCCATGTGGCGCTCGAGGGCGAAGATGCTCTGCGGAGCGCCGAAGCCGCGAAATGCGCCGTGGGGCGGCGCGTTGGTGGCCACGGCGCGGCTGAGGATGCGGACATTGGGGCAAGCGTAAGGCCCCGCGGCGTGGATCGTTCCGCGGGAGAGGACCACCGAAGAAAGCGTGGCGTAGGCGCCGCCATCAACCACAAAATCAACTTCCATGGCCAGCAGCTTGCCGTCACGGCTCACCGCGGTGCGGTGACGCGTGCGCGAGGGGTGGCGCTTGGTGGTCGCGGCCATGTCCTCGGCACGGTCATAGATGAGCTTGACCGGCTTGCCTGCCTTCCACGCCAGCAGAGCCGCGTGGGCCGCGATCATCGAGGGATATTCTTCCTTGCCGCCGAATCCGCCGCCGGTCTCCGCCTGGATGACTCTTATTTTTTCTTCGGGCAGGCCAAACACCGTCTTCAGGGCTTTATGGATGTAGTAGGGGCATTGCATCGATCCCCAAACGGTTACGCCCTGCTCCGGCCCGGCAATTGCGATCATGCCGTTGTTTTCGATGTAGAGCTGTTCCTGCGCGCCCGTGGAATATTCTCCTTCAACAATCAATGCCGCCTCGCTCCACGCTGCATCCACGTTTCCTTTTGAAACGCGGAACTGCTTGAAGACGTTGTTCTCTCCCCAGATGATGAGGTCACCGCGGAGAGAGTCCTCGATATTGAAAATGGCAGGGAGGGGCTCGATCTCGATTTCCACCGCGCGGCGCGCCTCTTCGAGCAGGTATTTGTCGGCATGCGCCAGGAGCAAGACCGGCTCTTCGGCGTGGTTGACCACCGATTGCGCGAGGCACGGCTGGTCGTCAACGATCAAAGCGATGCAGTTCTTACCGGGGATATCCGCGGCGGTGACGACGGTGAACTCATCCCAGGGGATTTCTTTTCCGAAACGAATGGCTTTGATCCGTCCGCGTGGCGCCGGACTGCGGACGGTCACCCCGTAGAGCATTCCCTCAAAATGAAGGTCGTCGATGTACTGCGCTTTTCCGGTGACTTTGTTGCGGCCTTCCTTGCGCGGTACACCCACGCCGATCAGCGACTCGGCCATGGGCGTAGTTTACAGGAGATTCGCACCATGCCGTTCCACGGGAATTATTTCCGCCGCGCTTCCAGGATGCGAAGGAATGAGCCGCCGCGAAGTTCGTCCGCGGTCAAGCCGGTGCGTTGTTCGGCCTCGCGCTGCTCGATGGCCCGGCAATCCAATGCGCGCAGGAAAAAGGTGAGCAGGCCCTGTCCCGTGGCGGCATCGTCGAGAATGTTGCCGGCCGTTGTTGCTTGGGCAGCCATCTGCACGAAGTTGCGCAGACGGGTCGCCGCGCTCTCCAGGCTGGACAGATAGAAGGCATAAACAGCGGCATAGCGGGTCGGCAGTTGCGCGGGGTGCAGGTCCCATCCTTGATAGAAACCGTTTTCAAGCGAATGCTGCACATGATCGAAATGGAGCTTCCAGGCGCGGTGGATGGCCGCGCGGTTCTCATCGCGTTGCAAAGGCGTGAGGGTGTCTCCGCTGTGGATAGGAACCGGCAAGACATTCGTGCTGCCATCGGAAAGCCAGACTCCCGTCCCGCCCCATGCCACCTGCATCATGGATCGCGCGAAGTCGCAGGCGGGGTGCAGCATATGCTGATGCGCCGCGGTGATCCCGCAGCTTGCGGTGTAATCGTACGTGCCGAAATGCGCGGCGTTGCAGCGGCCCGCGCAGGCCTCGAGCAGCAGAGGCAGGTTGGACTGACCCTGGCGGTTCAGGATGGCCTGCGTGGTTTCGATCATGATCTCGAACCGCAACTTGCCGGCCGGCAGGCCCGCGGCGGTTTCGAAGCGATCGAAGACCTTCACTAAAGCTGCCGGCTGCTCCGGCAAGCTCACCTTGGGCAGCGTGACGACAAAATTGTCCGGCAAAACCCCGCGGCTCTGTTCCAGCAGGGTGCTCAGGAACAGATCCAGGGTGCGCAGGCTGCGCTGGTAGAGCTCTTCCGTCAGCGGCTTGATTCGAATGCCGATGAAAGGCGGCAACGACCCGGCGGCGAGGCCTTTGGCGGTCTCCAGAGCCGCTTGCAGGGCGTGCTTGTCCTCTTCAGCGTCCGGCCGGTTGCCGTACCCATCCTCGAAATCAATGCGGAAGTCCTCGACCGGCTCGCGGGACAGCTTTTCAACCGTCCGCGCGGAGACTTGCTCCGATACCGCGCCGGGCGAGAGTCCGAGAGCAGCCGCGAAAGTGCCCTCGATCGGCGCGTAATCGGCCAGCGATTTCCGCGCAAGCTCACCAAGCCGTTCGCAGGTGGTCGCCCGGAAAAGATGCGCGCCCCCATAAAAAGTGTGCACCGGCTGGCGGCCGGCCGCATTCCCCGGATAGGACTGGCGAAAATCAGCATTCGCCTTGCGCAACTCCGCGGTTGCGTCGTTGACTGCTCCCGGCTGCAATGTTGTCTTCATCTCGATTTCTTCCCCAGGCAATTCTCAAGTGGCTGGCCTCATGATACCGAAGCTGTATCTGAGAGCAACTCAATGGGCGACAATTTTCGGGTTGGATGGAATGAGAGGAGATCCGCTTGAGGAGCGCTCAGACCGTCAGATGCCCGTTGGACGGCATCCTCCCCGAAGCGCTAAGCTGCATTCCTGCTGCGGTCCTCTCCCCGCGCAGTTCATCCTTCGTCTGCGGAGGGACCATAAATCGAAGGCACGGCGATGTTGTTGAGCCGCAGATAGACGCCGAGCTGGGCACGATGGTGGACGTTGTGGTTCAGGATAAAACTCCGCAGGACGGCAATCTTGGGCATGGCCAGAATGCTTTTTCCGTTTTGGAGAAGCGACCAGGTTTTCATCAGGTTGGCATCGCTCACGCCGGCGATGGCGCGCCGCGCGGAAGCAACATTCTGGTCGAACATCTCCAGCACTTCCTTGCGCGAATGCCCGATTGGCGTCGCGGCCTGCTTGCCTCCGGGCGCCATGTCGAAGGATTCATGGTCAATCGTGAGGCTGGCCCAAGCAGGAATGTTGGCCAGGTGCGAGGCCAGCCAGCCGAAAGTTCCCGACTTCTCGTGGGGTTTCCAAGCGAACTTGTCGTCGGGAATCCTCTCCAGGCTTTTCCGCGTGCCGGCCATTTCGTGGTCAAACTCAGGTAAGAGTGCTTCGCTCAGTGCCATTGCTTCCTCCATGCGAAAGAATTTAGGCCGCGGTCATAACCGTCGCGCGGTCAAAAGCCCAGAGAGTATAGGCGAAGAAAAAGCAAAAGTCAAGAGGCGCCTGCCTGGACCACCCGGCGGTGGCTCAACCCGCAGCCTGACGGCTCGCCGCTTCCGCGCTACGCGCCGGCAGCGCGCAGTAGCCTGGCTCGCTGAAACCTTCGCTCTCCATTCCCAGAGCGTGGTCGAAGCGTGCGCGATAATTCTCCCAGGCGATGGCCGAGGTCAGCTCGACCAATTGCGCCTCGGTGAACTCTTCCTGGAGCTTGCAGAAGAGGCTATCCGAGACTTCCACCGGCGTGCGGCTCATGCCATCGGCGTATTCCAGCACCAGCCGTTCTGTTGCCGTGAAAACCGGGCTGGTTTGGTAGTCGGGAAGCGCCAGAAGTTTTTCCCCGGAGATGCCGTGTTGTCTGCCGACGGCAGACCCGATGTCGATTGAAAACGGACAGCCGATCAGCGTGGCCACGCGGATCTGCGCCAACTCTTTGAGCGCGGCCTCGACCTGGCGGGCACCCATCTGCGACTGCTCCATCTGGCCGTAGCCCCAGAGGATGCGCGGGGAATGCGCCGCCACGCGCACGGGCATCACTACCTTTCCCACTTTTCGCTTAGTCGCGCAATAAATGACGCGAACCAGAATCCCGCTGAAGAATCCCAGCTTGCCGACGTCGGCGGCGCCGATGCGTTCCATGGCGTACCTCCCCTACATTTTGTGCTTCCTGATTGTCCTTTAGATGGATTGTACCAGCGGAGGGCAATTGCAGCGCGCAGCGGCGGCCGCTTTCCTCTATTCCACCAATTGCAGGTTCAATGCGATGCGCACACCGTTGACCATCACCACGCTCTGGTTGATCAGATCCTGGTTGGTGATTTCCGCGGCGGTGAACTTGCGCAGGGCCTTGAGCGAGCAGATGAATTCGATGGCCTCGGAGGAAGATGACGGCGCGGACTTGACGGCGTTTAATACGGAGAAATCCAGGCCGTCGAAATCAATCTCGGAAGAAATGCGGTCAACGATGTCTTTGAGCTGCGGTGCAAGGAAGAGATCGAAAGTCTGCGCGGAGCGCTTGTAGATCGAGGATGTTGCAGGATCAAAGCGCAGGGTGTTGCGGAGAGTCAGTTGCAGGACCACGCGGTTCTGGAAGATGACAAAGGACGGCGGGGCATAATCGACGAAGTGGAATTTTGTTTTGCCTACTTCCGCCAGGGCATCCAATTGCTTCTGGTACTTGGCCTGCAACTGCTCGGCCTGAAGCGGAGTCGCAGTCGGTGGCGGGGGAGTTTCCTCCGCCTCGGTCTTTACCGGCGAGTTGGATCCCGACGATTGGCCGGATGTCCCAGGCGTGCCCGGCGCCGGCGTCCCCGGAGTGGAATTGTTTGGGAGCAGGCGCGGATTGGTGGTCATGAGCCGGGAATTTACACCGGCGCCCGTTCGGCTGGATCCCGTAGGAGCAGGCGGCTGTCCCGTAGTGGAGCGTTGCAATTCTTCCGGATTGAGGGGATCGTGCTCGCCCAGCGCGAGGCCAAATTCCTGCCCATTCACAAAGACCTGTGAGCGGTTGAGAATCTCCTGCCGCGCCTTCTTATCCGCCGGCCCGGGAAAACCGAACGCATCCGCACGGTCGAAGACGACCACGAGGATTTCTTTTCCTTCGTACTCGTAGTTCTTCTCCGCGCGCCGCACGTGATAGGCAATCTCGAACCCAATCGCGTCGCAAGCCACGTCGGCAGGGATTTCCTTTTCCACGCTGGCCAGCGTGGAGAGCACGATCTCGTTGAACACGCGCGAGGCGCGCTCATTCTGCGTGAGCTGCGCGGCGTTGTAGGCGGCGATGTAGTTGCCGGTAATCTTCAGAACCACGCGGCTCTGGAAATGTACAAACTCCACCCCGCGCGTATCGGCCACAACCTGCTGGCTGGGGTCAACGCCGGCGTACCGGGTGAGCAGGAAGCGAAAAGGGAATTTGGTGGAAGCAACAGCGGCGTTCAGCGCCTTGAGCTGGGGAAGATAGGTCTTTTCGAGCTCGCGGAGCTGGGGGTTGAGCACCTCCGCGGGACTCACTTGCGCGCGCGATTCCGCAGCTCCCAGAAGAAGCGCGACGCAGGACACCGCGGCAATTACACAACGGTGGAGAAGATGCGCACGGTTGCAGTGTCTCGCCGCAAGGGATGGCCTCACCTTTACCTCCCCGTGTAGGGCTTCCCGGGCCGCGCTGACTGCTGGTACAGCGGCTGGGCAATCGCGCGCATATAGGCGATCAGCGATTGGATCTCCTCTGGCCGCAACGTCCGGCCGTATGGAGGCATCATAGCGGACTTGCCCACAGCGCTACCACCCAGCGAGATGACGTTGCGCAGATATTCCTCGCTCTCGCCGTTCAGCACATTCCCGTCGTTAATCAGGGGCGGGGTGGGAGTGACATTGGAACGGTTGGAAGGTCCGGCCGGAGTGGCATCGGCGTGACACCACACGCAATTTGTGTAGAAGAGCCGCTTGCCCTGCGCCTGGCGATAATTCAGTGCCACCACTTTCTGCGGATCATTCCAATCCGGCTCGACGTCGTAGGCACTGACCAGCGCATCCGGCGCAGGCGCGGGCTGCTTGCGGCAGGCGGGGGCCGCGGCGACGAGGCACACTAGAAAGACTGCCAGCAGCAAGCGCCTGCTCACCGCGTTCCTCCCTGGCTTGCTCCGGCCGAGGCTTTCTTGCCGGACGGGCGAAGCGTCATCAGGTAAGCCGTCAGCGCCTGAATTTCGTCCGCGGTGAATGATCGCCGCGGCTCGATGGTTCCGGGGACCAGCGCCTGCGGGTTTTTCAGCCAGGCTTGCACCCAGGTGGCGGTCAGCCAGTTGCCGGCATTGCTCAAGTTGGGGCCTACATAGCCCCCGGCGCCACCGATCGTGTGGCAGGCCTGGCACTGGTATTTCACCTCGTAGAGCTGTTTTCCCATCGCCGCCAGCTGTGGCGTGAAACGCATGTGTCCCTCGCCCGCGGTATTGGCCAAGGGGCTCTGCAAAGTCATGGTCATGTAATCCGCCAGGATGGCGGCTTCTTTATCGGTGACATTGAACTGCGGCATGCGCAGCACCAGCATGGGCCGCAAGGTCTGCGGATTCTTGAGGAAATCCACCAGCCAGGCGCGCTGCGCGCGGCTGCCCTCGTAGGAGAGATCTGGCGCCAGATCGCCGCCATAGCCGTTGAATTTATGGCAGGCACTGCATTGGTAACGCTCGTAGACTTCGCCAAAGGCCCCGGCGGGATGGAATTCGGGAGACGCGCGCGGAATCTTCAGGCGTTCCATGCCGCTCGCCGAGGGCGTCCCGGCCATGCTGATCAATGCGATGGTCACAGCTTCCAGGTCGTCCGGGCTCCAGTGGTATTGCGGCATGCGCGCGGCGGGGTTCACCGAAACCGGGTCGGTGAGCTTGGTCTGGATGTAGGCAATCAGAGTGCGCGGGATCTTCGACTGGCCAAATTCCAATTGGGAAACATTCTTGCCGCCCAGCGCGGTGAGATCGGGGCCGAAGTCTTTCTGCGGCGCCGCGCCCCCGACGATGTGGCAGCTCGCGCACCCTTTGGCCAGGAAGAGATTCCGGCCGCTGGTGATTTCGTCCGGAGTGGCTTCCCCCAGATTGGGAACACCGTTGAGCAGGTCGGAATCAACCAGCTTGGTGGTGATATAGGCGGCGACCTTGAACAGATCCTGGTCGGACCACTCATAGCGCGGCATGGTGCTGTGGGGGAGATATTCCTGCGGGTTGCGCAACCAGGAGACCAGCCAGTCACGATTGACCTTGCTTCCCACCTTGGTGAGTTCCGGGCCGATATCTCCGCCGATGAGTTTTGTTTCGCCGGCCCGCGTGACCGCCAGGGAATGGCACGTGGAGCAGAACATTTGCCGGAAACGCACCTCCCCTTGCGCGGTCAGGTCCGGCGCTTTCTCCAGTGCGATTGCGCGCGGGTCGAAACGGTAGGGAGCGACGGGATGACTGCGCAGCGAGCTGAGGTAACCGGAGAGCGCGCGCAATTCTTCTTCCTTGAGGTGGATTTGCGGCATGCGCGGCTCGTCTCCGGTCTCGTAGCCGTTGACGGTCACCGTGCCGTTGCTGTCGGTGACGGTGCGCGGCTCCTTGAGCCACTTGTAGATCCACGCGCGGCTCACTTTGGTGCCGATGTTGGTCAGGTCCGGCGCCAGCATCGCAGGGCGATCCACATCCTGGAGCCGGTGACAGCCCACGCAGTTGAGTTTGGCCAGGAGTTGCCGCCCGCGGGTCAGCTTCGGTGTCTCCGCCAAATCCGCCCGGTGGCAAGTGCCGCAGGAGCCCTGGATTAAACGGTTGGGCAGCAGGGGCTGTTCCCAAGCCAACGTGGTCTCATGCGCTTCCGCCACTTCGGTGGCCGGACCCTGGCCGCGATGACACACCACGCATCCCCAGTCAGTCGCCGAATGGTGGATGGGAGGATGCGCGCGAAAAGGCTGCGGCACGGAAGAATCCGCCAAACTTGGCTGGGTAATCCCCTGGTGACACGTGGTGCAGCGATCCACCACGTTCATTTCCGGGATCCAGATCTGGTCCAGTCCGGGATGGAAATCCGAGAGCAGGCGTTTGTCCGGCCGGTTGCGCGCGAATCGCTCGTAGCCGTTCTTGTAGTACTTCCATTCGCGGCGCAGATCCTTCACCGGCGAAATGGCCAGGACGGCGACGAAGATTACGCTCGAGACCGCAAAGGCCAGGCGCAGGCGCCGCGAGATTTTTCCCATCTCCTCAGCCGCCATGCGACACCCAGGGCCACTCCCACTCCCAGCCGGGCCCACGGAAGAAGGTGCCCACCAGCGTCAGAGTGATGGCCACGGCGATGAACCAGGTCATCACCCACCAGGAAACCGTGCGCGAGCGCAAGAATCCTCTCCAGCCGGTCTGCGACGCCGGCACGGAGTAGGAATAGAGCAGGAGAAAGGCGATTGCCGCGCTGGGCACGAACACAGTCCAGGCGAGGAAGATGGCCAGGAAAATCATCAGCAGCGAAAGAACAATTAGAACCATGCGGAGCTGAGAGGTGCGCCGTTTGGCCCACAGCGGCCCGCCGTGAATGTTGATGTTGAAGTACGGAATGCCCACCAGCGCGATGACCACCAGCGTGGGGATCAGGATGCCGGCGACGAAGGGCGGGAAGTAATGCAGTAATTCCTGCAGGCCGAGGAAGTACCACGGCGCTTTCGCCGGATTGGGAGTCAGCAGGGGATTGGCAAGCTGTTCGAGGGGAGCATCCCACAACAGCGAAACCAGCACGATGGCGATGACCAGGATCTGGAAGGCGATGGCCTCGCGCAAAACCAGGTGGGGAAAGGTCATCACCTGCCGGCCAGCGTCGCCGGTGACCTTGGCGGAAGTTTTTTTGGTGACAAAAACGATCCGCTTGGGGTCTTTCAGCACGTCGGAGCTGAACCCGGTCTCAATTTTCTTATTTTCCGCCATCTTCTTCTTTCACCGTCAGGCCGCCGTCCTTCTGCACGCGCCAGAAATGTACGGCGATCAGCAGCACCGCGACCAGCGGCAGCACGACACAGTGCAAGACATAGAAACGCAACAGCGCGTTCTCTCCCACCTGGTTTCCCCCCAGCGCCAGATAGCGGACACGCCCGCCGATGACCGGCATCGCCGAGATGATGTTGGTCCCCACGGTGATGGCCCAGAAGGCGAGTTGGTCCCACGGGAGCAGGTAACCGGTGTAGCTCAGGAAAAGAGTAAGCAGAAGCAGGACTACTCCCACCACCCAGTTGAATTCATGGGGAGGCTTGTAGCCTCCGCGATAGAACACATGGAACATGTGCCAAAACACGGTCACGACCATCAAGTGCGCGGCCAGGCGGTGCAGGTTGCGCAGGAAGACGCCATTGGACACTACGAAGCGGAGGTCTTTGAGGTCGCGATAAGCCTGTGGAACCGCGGGGTGATAATAAAACATGAGGAGCACGCCGGTCACCGAGAGCACCACGAACAGCAGGAAGGTGATCGAGCCGAGGTAGTACGTGGCGCGCACCCGCAGCGACTTTTCCCGCACCTTGACCGGCAAGAAATGCAGGAACAGATTACCGAAGACCGCCAGACTGCGCGTGCGGTTGGTGAGCGCCGGGCCGCGACGGAAAACCGATTTCCAGACGCGCGTGGCCCGCAACGATTCCAGCGCGCGATCAGCGGCACCTGTGGGCATGGCGGTCCTCACACCTTCAAAGCCTGTTTGGGGTTCACCACAGTTTCCAGCTTATCCACCAGAAGCTCGCCGTCGGCGGTCAGACTGATGGCAAAGTGAGGCAGCGCACGAGGCGCGGGCCCCTCGATCTTGGTTCCGTCGGGTTTGAACTTGCTGCCGTGGCAGGGGCAGGCAATCTGCTCGGCTTCCTGCTTCCACTGCGTGATGCACCCCAAGTGCGTGCAGACCGCTGAGACGGCGTAAAACCCGTCCTTGGTGCGCACGATGTACACCTGCTGGTCCTGCAGAAACGTTACCGAAGGTTTTCCGTCCACGATTTCCGGATACAGCTCCGGGGTGCCGGCGCGAAACTTCGCCGAGGGCTCGAACAGTACGTTGGGCGAAAAATACTGCAAGGTAACGGCAGAGGCTCCCAGTCCGGCCACCGCCAGGGCGCCGAAGGTGACTTCATTGAGAAAATCGCGGCGGTCAATTCCAGGGGCGTCCGCCGCTTTGGCGGCGCCGGCTTCTGTTTTAGGATTTATGGGTTCGCTCATGTTCGCCACGTTATCCTTTCCACGGGGATCAAGGTCGGATTCTTATCAAACACTTCAAAGGCTTCCATGGTGATGGTGTGCGCGGGGCAGCGCTCGGCGCAGAGGCCGCAGCGGATGCAGATGGTTTCGTCCTTGACCATTACCGAACCCGCGAGTAAGGGCAATTCCTCCACGGTCAGGTGTTGCAGCGTGTCTGAAAAGGATTCAGGCTCCGCCGCGAGGCGGATCCTGGTTTCTTCGGAGAAATCGAACTGGCTCAGCGGCACCAGGCTGAGGCAATTCTCCGGACAGACGTCCACGCACCCGCCGCAGAGAATGCACTCCGTGCCCTCGGATTCATTGCCTTCGAAAATGGTGTTGATCCAGCATTGCAGGCAGCGCGAGGCCTCGCGGCGCGCCTGCTCTTCCGTGAAGCCGGCCTCCACTTCAGCGATGCCGGTGCGCCGCTCCAGCGGAATCACCGGCACCGCCAGGCGCGAATACTCGTCGTAGTGCTCGGTCATCTGATGATGGTCCAGCAAAGTGATCTGGACGTAGCGGGGCTTGGGCTGCCATTCCGCCCCGCGGAGGTAGCGGTCAATGTTCTCCGCCGCCTTTTTGCCGTCGGCCACGGCGCTGATGATCAGGCGCGGCCCGAAGGCGATGTCGCCCGCGGCAAATATTCCCGGCGCCGTGGTCATCAGCGTTGCCGGGTCGATCTTGACCGTGCCCTGGCGCGTGATTTCGATTCCATCTTCCGGTTTGAAGCAGGAAAGATCGGAGGCCTGTCCGATGGCCAGGATGGCCGTGTCACAGGGGATGACGCTTTCCGTGCCGGCTGCGAAAGTGGGATTGAAGCGGTGCTGGGCGTCGAAGACGGCCGTGCAGCGGATGGTCTCCAGTCCCGCCAGCCCCTTCCCGCCATTTTTTTCCACAAATCTCTTCGGCCCCAGCGAGGCATGGATTCTCAGGCCTTCGCTCGTGCCTTCTTCGATCTCCTCTTCGAATGCCGGCATCTCCTGGCGCGATTCGAGGCAGACCAGATGCACTTCCCGCGCGCCCATGCGCAGTGCGGCGCGCGAGACATCCATCAGCTCCTTCATAGCCACACTCAGTTCGCTCTCGGAGAGTTTATCGGGAAGGAGGACGGCGCTCAGTGTCTCCAGCGTCTGGCTTTGCTGCGCGCGCAGCGCGGAGCGGGCCACGTCAATGGCCACGTTTCCGCCGCCGATGACCACCACCTGCTTGCCGATCGAAAACCGGTAACCCAGGTTCACGTTCAGCAGGAAATCGATTCCTTTGATCACGCCGTCCAGCTCGTGGCCGGGAATGTTGAGATCGCGGCTGCGATGCAGGCCGAAGGCGAGCACAAAAGCTTTGTAACCCTGCTGGCGGAGATCGGAGAGCGAGAAGTCCCGCCCCAGTCGGGAGTTTAGGCGCAGCTCCGGCCCCAGGTCGAGAATTTCCCGCACCTGCGCCTGGAGCACGTCACGCGGCAGGCGATACTCCGGGATTCCCAGGTGCATCATTCCACCGGGAACGGGCGCGGCTTCGAACACCGTCACCGGGTATCCCAGCACGGCCAGATCGTGCGCCGCAGAAAGTCCCGCCGGTCCGGAACCGATGACGGCGATTTTATCGTCCGGGTGCGTGACCCGCGGTTTCTCCGGGAAAACTTCGATGGGGTTGCGCGACTCCGGGCCGTAACGCTCGGTGAGAAAGCGTTTGAGGGCGCGGATGGAGATGGGCGCGTCGAGGTTACCCCGCCGGCAACTGGTCTCGCAGGGATGGCCGCAGACCCGCCCGCAAACGGAGGCGAAGGGATTAGGGGCGCGCGCGTAGCGGTAGGCCTCTTCGTAGCGTCCCTGGGCGATCAGCGTGACGTATCGCCCGGCCTGCGTGTGCACCGGGCAGGCTTGCATGCAGGGAAAATTCGACTCCAGCCACTCGAGGTCGACCAGTTTGGTGCGGGGTTCCACGCTGCGCCCTGCCCGGTTATTTGCTCACGGTGAGATCAACCTTGGCCGTGCCGCTCGGAACGTCCACGGCCTGCGTGGCGGACTTGCCTTCCTCGCTCCAGGTCTTCAGCGTGTAATGCCCGGCGGGGACATCCTTGATGACGAAATTTCCGTCCTTATCGGTCACCGCAAAGTACGGCGTTGGAGCTACGACCACGTAGCCGGACATCTCCGGATGCACATTGCAGAGCAGCGAGGCCGAACCCAGGTCGTTAAACTGGAACGACTTTTTCTGCCCCTGCGGCCAGGTGCCCAGGTTGTGCGCCAGCTTCTTGTTTCCGCTGATGGACGGCCAATAGACGTTATGGCCCACGGAATCGCTGTTCAGAAAATCCACCGTGGTGCCTTTCAGGACCACAGCGACGTGGGGGACAAAGGCCATCTTCTTCTGGTCAATCACAACGTGCGCCGCCGGTGGATCGAAATTCTTCCCAGGGACGGCGTCCACGTACACGGCGATGTGCTCGGCGGACTTGATGCCGTGCACCGCCACCTTCCCTTTGATCTCGCCGGCCCAGCTCGGCGCGGGCAGAGCGAAACCCAGGCCAAGCGTGACCACCACGACCGCTGCCCTGATAAAGGTCTTCATCTTTTTTTCTCTCCCTTTTGGCCGCGGGTCCGGCCCTTTGCAGACCGGACCGCGGCGCAAGTGTTAGAAGGCAAAGTCGACGCCGGTCACGAAGCCGTTGCTGCGGAAGAAGCGAGTCGAGGGCGAGGGCTCCGCCTGCTGCCAGCGCCGCTGGTACTCAAAGGCCACCTTGATATTGGCTCGAACCAGCAACTGCACACCGGGGCTGAAGCGGTTCCGGGTGGTTCTCACCGCCACCCCGTTGATGAAGTCTGTGGGCGAATTGACGAAGTCGTAGCGCATCAGACCAATGAGCCAAGGATACACCCAGTACTCCGCTTCGGCAAAACCGCCCGTGAACGTCACCGGAGTGCCACGAATCAATGCCGGGGGATCGCCGTTATCGGAAATCTGGTTGGTATCGTGGCCATAGATCCCCACTCCGTACAGTTGGAAGTTCCGATACTTGAAGCGGAAATCGCCACCCACGCGGTAGAAGGGTTCGTGGATCGTCGGGAGCCCGGGGAAAATCGACTGGTTGATGTTCAACGCATTGCGCCCATAGTAGTAGAAAGCCCCGACGCGGATGGAGGTGTGGTCGCGCGGGCCGGTGGGCCCTGCCGCCTGCACTTCCTTGCGGGCATTGGCGTCGCGCTCCAGGTTGAATTTCTGGGAAACGCGCATGTAAATGTCTTTCGTGTTGCGCATCGCCGCGGTGTCGTTTGCACCGTTGACGACGGCAAAGGACCAGGAGAAATTCCCGTTGTTCGGATAGCCGCCGAGCTCGATGCCACGCTGGGGGGTTCCAAAGACGAAGGGGTTGTTCGTGGTTACGGGACTGCCCCCGATGATGGGGGCGATGCTGGCCTGATCGTAAACATCGTAGTCCGTGAGGTTGATGGTGCGAGCCTGGCTGAACGGTAGGTCCAGCTCGAACTGGCCCACGCGCAGATTCAACGCGTTCTTTGGCAGGCCGATATAGCGCCCCAGGTCATTCACCTTCAGGTAGCCGTCACCGAGGCCGCCATCGGCGCCAGACCCGCCCGTCGAGAGGTCATCGTCAATCCAGAAGGAGATATTGGGACCGAAACTGCCGGCGGCGATGAGGACGAAGGTGTTTGGCGCGAACAGGTCGGTGCGCGGCAGGTAGCCGACGCTGAAAGGCTGCTTGCTGTTGAAGTTGGCGAACCCGGAGTAGCGGAAGCCGATGGGGATATTGGCGGGAATCTCCCCGGGATAGATGGCCTTCGGGAAGGCTTCCTTCTGGGCCTTCGCGCCGAGCAGGACGGGAGGCTCCTTCACAAACATGTCGTCGTCCTTGGGGAACTTGAAGCCGTTCTTCTTGAAGGCCTCCCCGAAGTCGTTCAGTTCAGGAAAGTTGCTGTGGCAGGTGCTGCAGGAAGTCTGGTACTTGCGCGAAAATGCAGGGATTGCCTTGGCGGGCGGGGAAGCCAAGGTCATCAGAAAGAGCAGTGATCCGATACCCACGGCCGTAGACAAGGATCCGACCAGCACATTTCGACCAGCGTTCATAACCACCTCCGGCAGCGCCTGTCCAGCAGACGCTCCAAATTCGCGTTCCGGGGCCATTTGCATGGCCTGGGAATCGCAACAACGTGCTGATTATTGATTTTAGGCAGGATATTCCTCTGTGACGGATGTCACATTACCATGTGGCCAGCGTCACAGCCCTTCTGGAAGGGCTTAGAGAGGGGAAGCTGGCCTGCTCTGTGGAAACGGTCCGCCGAGGCGCGGCCGGCGTGCGCCCGAGAGTGCAGACAAAGCCAGCTAAGCAACGCTCCGGCAGGCTGGAAGGCCGAGCGCGGCTCGTGTATACTTCCGCGCAATTTTGCTGGACAGAGCACACTTTTGCTCCCTGTCCTCGCTGGAGGTGTTTGATGCCGCGCATCGCCCTGCTTGCCGTCTTCGCCGCCCTGACTGCTTTAGCCGCTGCGCCCGCGCAGACGCTCAAGATTTCTGAGGAGGGGCAAAAGTGCCTGGATTGTCATAGCTCGAGCACGCCCGGCCTGGTCGAGCAGTGGCGCTCGAGCGCCCACGCGCGCCAGGGCGTGGATTGCTATTCGTGCCATAAGGCCGACGCCAAAGACCCGGCGACGTTTGACCACTACGGCCAGCGCATCGCCGTACTCGTGACGCCGACCTACTGCGGCCGGTGCCATGCCACGGAAGTCGCGCAGTTCGAGAAGAGCCATCACGCCGGGGCGGCGAAGTTCATCGGCTCGCTCGACAACATCCTCGGGGAAATCATCGAAGGCGGCCCGGCGGCAGTGAACGGCTGCCGGCAATGCCACGGCAGCGAGGTGAAGTACCTCGGCGAAGGCAAGTTCGATTCCGACACCTGGCCCAACAGCGGCATCGGCCGCGTGAACCCGGATGGCAGCAAGGGCACCTGCGCCGCCTGCCACGGGCGGCACGCGTTCAGCTCGGCCCAGGCCCGCCAGCCGGAGAACTGCGGCAAGTGCCACATGGGCCCCGACCATCCGCAGGCCGAGATCTATAACGAGTCGAAACACGGCATCCAGTTTCGCGCCAACATCGCCAAGATGAACCTGGAATCGAAGACCTGGGTGGTGGGCAAAGACTACTGGTCGGCCCCCACCTGCGCGACCTGCCACATGAGCGCCACCAGCAATCAGGCGGTCACCCACGACGTGGGCGACCGCATCAGCTTCACGCTGCGTCCGGTGGTCAGCGTCAAACTCGAGAATTGGGAGAAACGCCGCGCCGCGATGCAGGATGTCTGCTCGAATTGCCACGCTACCGGCTGGGTGGAAAACTTCTACAAGCAGTACGAGGGCACCATCCTGCTATATAACGAAAAATTCGCCAAGCCGGCCAAGGCCATCATGGAAAAGCTCTATGCCGCGGGCAAACTGACCCGGACGCCCTTCGACGAAAAAATTGAGTGGATCTACTACGAACTGTGGCACCACCAGGGACGCCGCGCGCGCATGGGCACGGCCATGATGGGCCCGGACTACACCCAGTGGCACGGCTTCTACGAAGTGGCCAAAAGCTTTTACAACGAGTTCCTGCCGGAGGCCGAACGATTGATGCCGGGCATCACCGCTGACCTGCTGAAAACCGACTATCACAAGTGGACGGCCGGCCTTACCCCGGAGCAGATCCAGCAGCAGATCGATTTTTACAAGAAGCAGGAGAAGCGATAGCTGCTCTGCGGGTATCTTGCGCCACGATGACCGCAAACCCCCATCCAACTGACGGCTGTGGCCGCTGCCTGGCCGCAGAAGACGCCGTTGGATCAGCGGGGCTTTGCTTCCGGCGGCGTATCTGGGGTCACAGCGTCTATGCTCACAGGATCTTCAGCGGGTTGGTCTTCTCGAGGCTGCTTGCCGGTTAGTGTCCGGTAGTAAGCCGGGCGAGTTTCTTTCAGGTGGCTTGCAGGAACTTTTCCGGTCAGCCAGGCGCGGTCCATGGGATAGACTTCCGGATCGAAAATCACCAGATAGAGATGCCAGATCACGATAGCCAGGGTGGCCAGGATGGCTTCGTAATAATGAAGCGCGGTCGCGGCGTCCGCCGCCCACTTGGGGAAGTAGTGCAGGGTAAAATTGTTGAACCAGAGTAGGAACCCGGAAACCGCCATAACCACAAAGCCCCAGATGAAGGCCCAATACTCGATTTTCTCAGCGTAACTGAACTTGCCGAACTGCGGCCGCTGGCCGGCCTTGCGCAGATTGAAGCGCACCAGCCCCACCAGGTCCAGCAAATCCTTCTTGCCCGGTAAGAGCAGCTTCAGGATTGCGCGGTCCCTGCGCGAGAAGGCCAGATGGACGATATGGTAGAGGACCGATGCGCACAGCAGGACCGCGGAGATGCGGTGGAGCGTGCCGCGGAGCGCCAGCCGGCTTTCCCAGTGCAGCAGGGGCTGCGCCCACCAAGTCTCGGGAAACTTCAGCGCGAAGCCAGTGAAGATCAGCATCGGAAAACTGACCATCACCAGCCAATGCGCGAACCGGAAGTGCAGGTTCATGCGCGCGACCTGCTCTCCGGCAGCCTGGCGAGACACCCCGCGCAGCAGCTTGGCGAAAAGGTCCAGGCCGTTGTGCAGGAGCATGAAAGCGAGTGTCAGAGGGATCAGCACCCAATAAGCGATGCGGATCCATTTCACCACCGGGTGCTCGCTGGCGGTGGCCGTCTTCACATGGACCGGGCCGATGAGGAAGCTCTTTCCCGCCCCGGCGTGGCAGCGGCCGCAGGTGTGGGCCAGGTTGGACGGATGCACCGTGGAGCGCGGGTCGCTGGCTGGAAAGATATTGTGCACCCCGTGACAGGAAGCGCAGTTGGCGACGGTCAGCGATCCGGCGCGCAAGGCCAGGCCATGGTAGCTGTCCTGGAAGGTCGGCACCTTGTCGAGTGGCAGGTTATAGCGCTGGGTCAGCCGTTCGTCGCCGTGGCAGCGGCCGCAGGTCACCTGGGAAACACGCGCCGGGCTGACCAGCGATTGCGGCTCGCTGGGCGCGAGGATGGAGTGCTCGCCATGGCAATCGGTGCAAACCGGGGCCCCGGTGACGCCGCGCTGAACGGCACTGCCGTGCACGCTGTCCGCAAAGGCCTTGGCAATTTGCGTGTGGCAAGCGCCGCAGGTCTGCGGAACCGCCCAATGGTTGATCTTCGAGCGGGTATCGCGCGGGGGCAGGATGGCGTGGTTCGAATGGCAGTCGGAGCAGGACGGCGCCCCGGCCACCCCGTTGGCCACCGCCCGCCCGTGCACGCTGAACCGGTAGGCTTCCACCGGGCGGGCAAAGGGAATGTCGTGGCTGGCGAGGAATTCCGGGTTGGCATGGCAGGAGCCGCAAGTGGCGGGCAGGTTTTTTTTCACGGTGGGGGAACCGGGATCGCCCCCCGGCAGGATCTTGTGCACGGGACCGTGGCAAGACGAACAGATGGCTCCCTGCTTGTCGCCTTCTTTCCGCGCGAATGCATGAATGCTCTGTACGTAATCGCGCACTTCGCCGGCGTGACATGCGCCGCATTGCTGGGGCATGGCCTGAGCCCCCTGCTGCACGGCATGGGGCTCGCCGTGGCAATTCGTGCAGGCCGTTGCGCCCAGCACCGAGTGGACGCTCTTGGGAACGGCTGTGGCTTCCTCGCTATGGCAGGCGGCGCACTCTGCGCGTCGCGGGCGCTTGGGATGGGGATAGTCCGTGATGTCGCTGTGGCAATCGTTGCAGGCCAGGCTGCCATGGACGCTGGCCTTCTGCCTGCCCGCATCCACGTAGAGGCGGTGCCCGGACGCGTCCTTGAATTCCGGTTCTCCGTGGCACGCCAGACAGTCCGTGGCCGCCCGGGCAGCGGCGGGCGCGAGGGCCAGGAAGAGCACGGCTATGAGCGCCGCGGTCGCCCCGGACCTTTTGCCGCTCTCCATTCCAGCCTCTCCCTAGCGGTACGCAAACGCCATCGCATAGATGATCCAGACGACGATGCTCAGCCCCAGCGCCAGGGCCGTCCACGCGAAGGCGCGCACCGTGCTCAAGACAATCGGCTGGTAGGGCTCGACGAGGTTCTCCTCGAGCTTCCCCGCCGCGACCAGGGCCTCGTACTCGTTGCGTTTGTCCCGCTTCAGTTCCGCCACAGACATGTAGCCGGTGAAGATGGTTACGTCCATGGGAAACTTCTCCGGCCGCAGGTGGGTATTGAAAAAATGCACCGTGAAAATAAAACCTGTGGCAAGCAGCGCCTCGTCGCTGTGGATGATCGTGGCGACGTTGATGAACCATCCGGGCAGAAAGCGCGTGAAGAACACCGGAAACCACAACGCCAATCCGGTGAAGCCGATCACCGCGATTCCCCAGAAAACGGCGAAGTAATCGAACTTTTCCCAGTAGGTCCAGCGGCCATACTGCGGCCGCCGCCCGGCCCCCAAAAACCACTTCACGGTAGCGAAAAACTCTGCCAGGTCCCGCCGCGTAAACAGCATGGTCCCCGGACCGGACAGGAATTCGCGCCAGGTGTCCGGTCCCCGCTTCTTGCGGCGGTAGACATCCACCAGATGAACGACGAACACGGTGAACATCAGAACGGCCGCCGTGCGGTGGATGTACCCGGCCGTCTCGAAGCCTCCCAGCAGCCGGGAAAGGACGGCGGACCATGGCGTGTAGGAAAACTTCAGGGTGAGGCCGGTCAGAGCCAGACCCATGAAGCTGACAATCATGCAAGCGTGCAAGGCGCGTTGCAGACGCGTAAAACGCACGTACTTGCGTTCCTCGGGTTTGCCTTCAGGCACGCCCGTCCTCCTTGCTTCCGGGAACGGCTGCGGATTCGGACCCTGCTTTCTCCCTGGCCGGCGCCGCGGGCGGCGATTCCGCCGCCAGCAACTCGCGGCGCATCTCCAGCGCCCGCGGCACCCAGAGCAGCGTGTGGACTGCGCTGATCAGGAAGGTGACCACGAGCAAACTGGTCATCCCCCAGAAGGCCCAGAACAGCAAGGGGTACTTCCGGGGATCGTGGTGCGTTGCGTGGGTCAGGTAGCCGGCGAAGCGTCGCGTGGCGCCGGCGTGGCACTTCTGGCAGGTCCGCGCCACGTTCGCGGGGCTCAGGCGCGAGCGCGAATCGCTCATCGGGAGGATGTCATGCGCCCCGTGGCAATCGTAGCATTTCGCCGTTTTGGTGTACCCCAGCCGCGAGACCTTCCCGTGGAAGGTGTCGAAATAGGCCTCGGCGAGCTGTGCATGGCAGCGGCCGCACGTCTGCATAATGGCCATCCGGAAGCCGGCCTCACCCACGCGCTGAATCGAATGGGCGGTGTGGCAGTCGCTGCACACGGGCAGGGGCTTGTTCGTTTTCGTCACCAAGGCAGAGTGCACGCTGCGCTCAAATTGCCTGCGAATCCCCTGGTGGCAGGTGCCGCAGGTGCCGGGGAGATTGGCGCGATGGACCGTCGAATTGGGATCGCTCTGGGGCAAGATCCGGTGAGCCGTGTGGCAACTCGTGCACGTCGCCGTCACCGTCAGACCGCTCTCCAGCAGGCCTTTCCCGTGGATGCTTTCCGTGTACCGCTTGATGATCTGGCGCTCCAGTCCGGTGTAACGCAGCGCGGCTTTCTCCCCT
>JBGPJC010000023.1:0-36790 GCA_041485165.1 Terriglobia bacterium
CCAGACCGCGCTGGTGGGCGACATTGTGGCTATCTCCCTGGTGCGCGAACTGGGGCCCATATTCACCGCGCTCATGGTTGCCGGCCGCAACTCCTCGGGGATCGCCTCCGAGCTGGGCTCCATGCTGGTCACCGAGCAAGTGGACGCCATGCGCGCCATGGGCACCGACCCGATCAAGAAACTGGTCACCCCGCGCGTACTGGCCGGGACGCTGATGCTCCCGCTGCTGACCGCCATCACCGACTTCATCGGATTGCTGGGCGGCTTCATCATTTCCCATTTCCAGTTGCGGCTGGACCCGGTGCAGTACTGGACGCGCTCGATTCACGCTTTGCAGTTCGGCGACCTGGTGCAGGGGTTGGTCAAGCCGCTGTTCTTCGGCTTTATCCTCTCCAGCATGGGGTGTTACTTTGGCCTCTCCGTGCGCGGCGGCACGCAGGGCGTGGGCCGCGCCACCACGCAGGCGGTGGTGGCCGCTTCGATAGTCATCCTGATAACAAACTTTTTCATCACCCGCGTCATGCTGTTCATTTTCTCGTAACTTCTCCGAATCCGGTCCGCGCTCGCCTGTACTCCCGAGAGTCCTTCACGGAGACACATTCCGCGCGCGTTTCACTCTATAATCATGCCCGGGACTGGAAGGGGCGCATGCCGGCCCCGCCTGTCAGGATGGCGGGCCAACGCTCCACTGCTTCCCGGAGAGGATGAACGGAACCCCTTCACCGCAAGCCCCCGTGATTGCCCTCGAGGGGGTTCGCCTCGGCTTCGATGCCGGCGACGTCCTCCGCGGCGTTTCTCTCCGCGTCACTTCGCGCCAGACCCTGGTTTTGCTGGGCGAAACCGGCAGCGGTAAGACGCTGCTGCTCAAGTTGGTGGCCGGGCTGCTTCGGCCCGATGCCGGGCGAGTTGTGGTCCTGGACCGCGACCTCGGCGCGATGAGCGAGAGCGAGCTGCTCGACTTCCGCCGCCAGATTGGATTCGTCTTCCAGGAGGGCGCGCTCTTCGATTCTCTTTCTGTGGCCGACAACGTGGCTTACCGTTTGCTCGAGGAAGATCTGGAGGAGGCCGAAACCCGCGAGCGCGTCCAGGAAGCGCTGCGCTTTGTGGAGATGGAATCTGCCCTCGAGAAGCTTCCCGGAGATCTTTCCGGCGGGATGCGCCGGCGGGTCTCCATCGCCCGCGCGCTGATTACCCATCCGCCCATCGTGCTCTACGATTCCCCGACCGCGGGTCTTGACCCGGTCACCGCGCAGACCATCATCACCCTGATCCTGCGCCTGCGCGATGTTTACGGCGTCACCGCCATGCTGGCCACCCATCGCCTGCAGGACGCCTTTGCGCTGGCCAATTTCCGATTTGTTCCCGCCACCGGCGGTGTGGAGCGCATCTCAGCGAACGGGCGAGGACCGCAGGCGGGCGGCGGAGCTTCTGCGGATGGCTCGCCGCCGTCCACGCGCTTCTTGTTTCTGAGGGAAGGCGAGGTGTACTTCGAAGGCGATCAGCGCGCCGTGCTGGAAACGAGCGATCCATATTTGCGAAAATTCCTGGTGTAGCAGGGCGTGGTTTTCGAGGAGGGATGACAATGGCGCAACGCAAACAGGTGACCTGGGCGCAGCTTCGCGTAGGGTTGCTGGCGCTGGCGGGGCTGTTCCTGGTGATGGTTGCAGTGTTTTACGTCACTGGGACCGGTATCCTCGCTCCCAAGTACCAACTCCATGCCTTTCTACCCGAGGTCGAAGGACTCACCCTGGGCGCGCCGGTGCGGCTGGAGGGCGTCGAGGTGGGCAATGTGGATGCCATCCGCATTGCGCCCCGCAAAGAGGGGGAAAAGCTCGACCGTCTGCGCAACGTGGAAGTGCAGATGCGTATTGACCGCCGGTTCCAGAAAGAAATCCGAACCGACTCGCGCGCCAGCCTGGTCACCGAAGGCTTGCTCGGCAATCGCTACGTGCGCCTCACCCGGGGCGTCGCCGCGGAGATCATTCCTCCGCAGGGAGAAGTGAAGGGTGAAGAAGAAGCGGCCATGAAGCAGATTGTCGAGCGCGGCGCCGACTTGGTACAAAACCTGGGCGCGCTTTCCAAAGAGGTGCAGGAAATCATAGAAGGTGTCAAGCGCGGGCGGGGCTCGCTGGGCAAGATGCTGGTTGACGACTCACTCTACAACCATCTGAACGCCAGCGCGGGTCGCATTGACCAGATGCTGATCGAAACGCAGCAAGGCCGCAATTCGCTTGGAAAATTCATCGCCAATGATGAGCTGTACCAGCGCATCAATTCTGCCGCAGGCCGTGTGGATGCCCTGCTGGCAGAGATTCAAGGGCAGAAGGGCTCACTGGGTAAGTTTATCCACGACCCCGAGGTCTATGAGAACGCGCGCCATTTCGTCGAGAAGGCCAACGCTTTTCTGGCCGACATCCGCGCGGGGAAGGGAAGTCTGGGCAAGCTGGCCAACGACGACCAGCTCTACGTCAACCTGCGCGACAGTGCCGCCAGCCTAAAGGAAGCCACCGACAAGCTCACCAAGGGCCAGGGGAGCACGGCGAAGATGTTCAATGACCCGCAGCTCTACGACAACCTGAGCGGGCTCTCGGGCGATCTGCGCCTTTTGATCGGCGACTTCCGTCAAAACCCGAAGAAATTCTTGCACATCAAGCTCACTATTTTCTAGCGCGCTGGCTGGTGAAGGCAGCCCGAAGGCCCCTCTACCTTTCCGATAGAGGCACCGAAGTGAGGTATACTCTCCATTTCTTCGGCGGCTTTTTGCCGCTGGGCAACGCTCAAGGATTTGTAATCTTCTGTTTACCTGGGATTGAAATGGGGCCGCCAGAATGAACGTCTGGGAAGAGTTAGTGAATCCACTGCCGACCATGCTAGCCGAGGAAGAGGTGCCATCGCTTCCTGCGCCCCAGCTGCTCAAGGCCGATGGTACGCGTCCCTATCCCGGTGCTCTCATCGTCGTTGAGGGGATCGACGGCTCGGGCAAAAGCACCCAGCTCTATCTGCTCAAGCGCTGGCTGGAAATCGGCGGCTACCGTCTCCATTTTACCGAGTGGAATTCATCCGAACTGGTCAAGTCCGCCACCAAACGCGGCAAGCAGAGGCGCCTGCTCACTCCGGTCACTTTCTCCCTACTGCACGCAGCGGATTTCGCCGACCGCTGCGAGCGGCAAATCCTCCCGCTTTTGCAGGGCGGTTACCTGGTGCTGGCCGACCGCTACATTTACACTGCCTTTGCGCGCGACACGGCGCGCGGCTGCTCGCCGGAATGGTTGCGCAACCTCTATCGCTTCGCTCCGCTGCCCGACCTTACGTTCTACTTCCGCGCGCCGCTGGAAGTGGCCGTCAACCGCATCCTCAGCGGGCGCCCCAAGCTCAAGTATTATGAAGCGGGCATGGACCTGGGGCTCTCCTTCGACCGCGCCGAGAGCTTTCGCGTCTTCCAGGGCATGATCATGTCCGTATACGACCGCATGGCCGAGGGCGACAACTTCGTGGTGATGGATGGCACGCTGCAAGTGAACAAGCTGCAAAAGAAAATGCGCGAGATCGCCGGCGAGCGGGTGGACCTGAAACGCTTCCGGCCGAAAGAAAAAGGCCGAGCGGAGCGCGCCAGCCGTTCATGAGCAAAAAAAACAAATCTAAATCAGCGGCCACCGGCCGCAAGAATGGCCGCGGCGAGACGACCTCGCGTTTCTACGGCCTGCCCATCCCCGGTTACAAAGATGAGGAAGTGGGCGGTTCGCTGATCGTCCTCGAGGGCACCGACGGCTCGGGGCGCTCGACGCAGATCACCCTGCTCACCGAATGGCTCGAATCGCAAGGCTTTGCCGTGCAGACCATGGGCCTGCGGCGCAGCTACCTGGTGGCCGAGGACATTGACGACCTGCTGGCCAACAACGCCGTCACGCGCATGACCCTGGCGCTGATGTACGCCACCGACTTCTACGACCAGCTCGAGCACCGCATTCTGCCGGCGCTGCGCTCCGGGATGGTGGTGCTTGCCGACCGCTACATCTACACGCTGATCGCCCGCGGCGTGGTGCGCGGAATTGACCGCGAATACATGCACGGCCTTTACCAGATGGCCCTGCGGCCGCACTTGAAGTTCTGGCTAAACGTCAAGCCGGAGATCGCTTTTGAGCGCGAGTTCCGCAAATCGCACGCCATCAGTTATTGGGAGTCCGGCCGCGACATGTCGCTTTCCAGCGACCTTTTCCGGTCGTTTATCCGCTATCAAAGCATGGTCAAGAAGGAGTTCGAAACTCTTGGCCGGCGCCACACGTTTATCCCGGTGGATGGCGAGCGCTCGGTGCCTGAGGTCAACCAGCAGGTGCGGCAGCGCATCGCCTCGCACCTGGGCATCCGCAGCACGCGCTACCGTCCTTCGGGCGCGCTGGCGGCGGCCTGGCGCTGACGGCAGCTTTGCCTTTTCCCGTTCACATCGCGGCGATTGACGCGGGCTCCAACGCCATCCGCCTGGTCATTGCCCGCGCTGAATCTCCCTTCGAAATCCACGAATTGGCCACCGAGCGCGCTCCCGTGCGCCTGGGCCACAATGCCTTCACTCGCCGGCGATTCGATGAGGACACCATCGAGCGCGCCGCCAAGGCCTTCCGTCATTTCCGCGAGTTGATGGACCGCTACCGCGTGGAAGCCTTCCGCGCCGTGGCCACCAGCGCCTCGCGCGAGGCCCGCAACCGCCGCCAGTTGATCGCGCGCGTGGCACGCAAGAGCGGCGTGAAACTCGAGGTGATCGACAGCGCGGAGGAAGCGCGACTGGCGCGCACGGCGGTGCTCTTCGCACTGGAGGGCAAATTCTCTCCACAGATCATCGTCGACCTCGGCGGCGGCAGCCTGGAGGTCAATCTGCTGCGCGAGGCCTCGGTGCAGAAAAGTATGAACCTCCCGCTGGGCACCGTTCGCCTGATGGAGACGCTGAAGATTGACGGGAAGATTCAAACTGAGCAACGCGAAGCGATCCGCCAAGCCCTGTTCTCCCGCCTGAAGCGCGCGCTGCTTCCACGCACCCGGCTCTCTGGAGCCATCGCTGCGGCGTGCGGCGGCAATGCCGAGGCGCTGGCGCAGATCGCTCCGGGCGAGAGGAGACATGGTGTAGACGCGCTGGACTTGAGATTACTGCGCCGCCGCCTGCCGGAAATTGCCGGCCGCGACGTCGCCCAGCGGATGAAGGTGTTCCGCTTCCGGCGCGACCGGGCGGAGGTGATCGGCATCGCCGCAATTCTTTTCGACGCCCTGGCCGAAGCCTTTGACCTGCGCACGCTGCTGGTTCCCGGAGTCGGCGTGCGCGAAGGGGTGCTGCTCGACCTGGTGCGGTCGCGCGTCGCCGCGGAGCCGCAGGCGCCCGAGGAACGATCCGCCGCGCTCCGGGCCGGTGCGGCCTGGTTCGGCCAGCGGTTTGATTACGACGCGCGTCATGCCGAGCAGGTCTCCCGGCTGGCCCTCTCACTGTTTGATCAGTTTCGCCCGCTGCACCGCATGGATGGGGAGATGCGTCTGGTGCTGGAGGTCGCCGCTTTGCTCCACGACGTGGGCAAAGCGATCAGCAACAAATCGCACCACCGGCATGGCGAATACCTGGTGCGCTACGGGCAAGTCCCGGGACTCAAAGGCTGGCGGCAGGAGATGGTGGCTTGCCTGGTTCGCTACCACAACCACAAATCCGATCCCGACCTGGACCACAAAGCCTACGCCGCGCTGGACCGCGAACAGCGCCGCCAGGTGCGCGTGCTGTCTGCATTGCTTCGTCTCGCCGAAGGGCTCGATCCCGACCACCGGCAGTCGGTGAGCAAACTGAGCACCACGTTTCGCGCCGGCCAAGTGGAGTTGGAAGTAAATGCGCGCGGCGACCCCGCGGCTGCGCTGGCTGCCGCTGCGCGCCGCGCCGGTCTGTTCGAGAGCGAGTTTCATACCCGCGTGCTCTTTCGCAAAGGCTCTCCCGCCACCTCCGGCCGGGTAGCCTGAGACCCGCTGTTGGATAAGGAGCACTCGCCATGCTGCTCTACTTGTTGCGTCACGGAGTGGCGGTTGACCGCGAGGACCCGGACTGCCCGGCCGATGCCCTGCGGCCACTGACTGGCAAAGGCGTGGAAAAGGTGCGCCTGGCGGTGGCCGGGCTGCGCCGCTTGGGTGTCAAGCCCGGCGTAATTGTTTCCAGCCCACTGCTGCGCGCGGTGCAGACGGCGGAAATAGCTGCGGAAATTCTCGGTCATGCAAAAGACAAGATCAAGCGAACGCCCGCGCTCGAGCCATCGGCGGATCCGGCGGATTTGCTGCGAGAGGTGGCGCGCTGGAAGGCCGAAGAGGTGCTGTGCGCCGGCCATGCGCCGCAGCTGGACGAGTTGATTGCCCACGCCGTGGGCGCGCGGACGGCGTTTACCGCGCTGAAAAAGTCAGGCGCAGCGTGTTTGGAATTCGCATCGACGGGGGGCGGACGCGGCGTGCTGTTGTGGGTGTTTCCGCCAAAGGTCTTGCGGTTTCTGGGGGAATAAATTCCAGAAAGATTTTACAGAGCTGCCCTTCAGGGCAGCATCCTGATTTGAAGAACTGCCAGCATAAGACCGTGGTAGCCCCGCGGGGCGAGCCCTACACTTCTACCAGGACCGGTGGCAAGGCAGCGGCTTCCGCCGGTTGCGCAGACGGCGCGGCGGCCGCCTGCTCCCCGCGGACGATCACCGGGCGCCCCAGCGCGACCTCGAGCAAGTGCTTCCGGCCCCCGATCACCGCCGCGTTTTCCTGAGTTTCTTCCCAGCCTCTTGCCTGCACCAGCAGGAAGCCCCTTCCATTTTTGACTTCGAGCGCGTGCACGTTGCGCTTGTGATCGGCGTCGAAACCGTCGGCCAAGCGCAGCAGTCCGGCAAGTGTGCGAACCGCCTGGCGGTCGGCGGGTTCGAGTTTCGCAAATCCCTTGTGACTTTCGCTGGGCTCAGCGCCGCGGCTGTAGCGGGCAATCAGGGCCAACCGGCGCATCTCTTCCTTTGACCAGCACTGCGGAGGATCGAGATGGGAAATCAGGCGATAGGCTGCTTTGTGGTGCCCCTTTTTTCCTTCCGAGCGTCCGGTGGCGTGCAGCAGCGCCGCGGCGCTGAGCAGCCGCCGCGAACCGGGGTTGCTGAACGTGCCGTTCGCCCCAAGGGCGGAGATGCCGTCGAACAGCTCGAGCGCCAGCCTCCCGACGTGCCGTGAATGAGGGACGTCGGGGTCGAGGAACGACGCCCAGGCGGAAAGTTTGGCCATGGCCGCAGCCTCGAGGCGCGCACCCTGCGGGAGGGCGTCGCGCCACACGGTCCATAACGAGTTGCGTCCGGCCATTTCCACGCGGTAGGCGTCGAGGCGCGAACCGCGCTCGTGCTCGATGGCTTCCTTCCAGCGCGCCATGGCCTCAACGTCAATCGCCGGACCGCCTTCGGGAAGAGTTTCTCCGAGCACATCGAGGTCATGCACTTCGCCGAGCAGGTCTTGCAAGCGCTTGAGGTCCGCCCCCCACAGGCCATGTCTCTCCGGAAGGAAATTCTCGACCGTGTAACGGAAGCGCTTGATGCCGATGCGGAGCTGGTGCCAAGCCGCCGGGTTGCGGTTGCGCAGCGCGCGGCGATGTAGCGCCCGGGCCTCTTCCAGGCGTTGCACGGCGATATGCTGCGCCACCAGGCCGTCAGGCGTCATTTTGCGGACGCGCTCGGACAGCAGCCGCGACCAGCGTTGCCACTCCTTGCGGTCAAAGCGTTCGAGTGCCGCGGACGCTTCTTCGCGCAGCTCCGGCTCCCGCGCAGCCAGCGTGTCTAGCAATGCCTGGCCGGCGACATCCTCCGCCGGACGGAGCTTGGTTGCCCATTCCATCAGGACCTGGAGGTCGCGAAGGGCACCGAGGCGGCGGAAGAGTTTCCTGCTCGCGCGGCTCATATCCTGCCAGGAGCGGTCCTGATCAATCTCCTGCATACCCCGCGCCAGCGAGCGGCAACGGCGCAGGGCGACGCGCAGGTCGTGCACCGCGTCAGCGGAAAAATCCTTCTGTACGCGGAGGCATTCCTTCAGGACGCGTTGCATCCAGAAACGCAATCCGGAACGTCGCGAAACATCAGTTTGCTGCGGGTGACTTGCCATGGCTTCCCTGGTGAACGGCCGAAGGCGCCATCCTACTCCCCGAGCGCCTCAGAACCCAAGCATTATACTTTTGCGGGCGTTCCGATGCGAGTCGGCCTGTGGATTTCGGGGACTTACCCTCGGCGCGGCGGGGCGAAAACCCTCCCGGAGCAATCTCCCGCAGTCCACAAAAATCCACCGGCCCACAATCACCAGCAGCCTTCCAGTGCAAGCCCGGAAGGGAAGAGCAGCTCAAGCTCGCGCTGAGGTTCAGGCCGGGCCGCGCGCGAGAATCTTGGCGAGCTGGCGAATGGTCTCCGGCGCGTGGCCGGCGTAGTGGTTGTTGGCGTAGGCAAAGATGGCCACACCGCGCGCATTAATCTTGAAACAAATGTTGGCCCATTCCTTCAGCTCGCCGCTCCGGTCTACGATCACCCTGTCCCAGGTCTTGGTCTGCTCTTCGATTCCTTTGCGGTCGCCGAGCAGCCGGATGTAGGTGAAGTCCGCGGTGATGGGGTCGCTGCGCTCGAAAATCTCCGCGGGCCGTGGCATCCAGGGGTGGTCAATCAGCGCCAGAGCTACGCCGTGCTTCTTGAGCAGCCCGATCAGTTTCGGCCCCAGCCAGTATTTGTTGCGCACCTCGAGGGCGAAGCGAACATCTTCCGGCAGCCGCTCGAGGAATGGCGCGAGGCGCTCCAGGAATTGATCACCGCTGGCGAAGGCCTTCTTGTTGAAATAGGGAAATTGCAATAGCAGGATACCCAGCTTGTCTTCCAGCAGGCGCATGCGATCGACGAATTCCTTGAACTCTGACGCGCAGTCCAGCAGAACTTTTTCGTGGGTGACGACCTGCGGCACTTTGGCGCTGATCAGGAATCCTGAGGGCGTTCTTGATTTCCAGCCGCTGACCGTAGCCGCGCTGGGCGTACGGTAATACGTGCTGTCCACTTCCACGGTGTCGAACTCTTGCGCGTAATGGCTCAGGTAGTCCGCGGGCTTCAGGCCCTCCGGGTAAAAGCTCCCCTCCCAACCCGCGGCGGTGAAGGCCGAAGTGCCCAGGCGGATTCGTGGTTTGGCCGTCATGCGGTTTTTCTCGCGGCCACGCGGGAGCTGCGCCGCACGGGGAGAAATCGTGCTAGCCCATTTGCCATTGCTTCCAATCCTTGCGCACGGTCTTGGCCATCGCCAGGGCGGCCTCCAGCAGCCAGCGCGTGGGGCGACCCTTCAAATCGCGCTTCACCGCGGCGATGGCCGCCGGGGTGCCCAGGTGGACGTTGGCGGTTTCCCAGCCCATTGCATAGAGCATGCGCTCTTCGTTGCGTTTGCTGGGCAGATCAACCAGGTTGATCTTCCGGCAGCTCGGTGAGAGGCGCCGCACGATCCAGTCCCCTTCCACTTTGAAGTGCGGATCGGGTACGCGGACTGCCCGGCGCAGAATATCGGCGTAGAGGAGGGAGCAGGTTCCGTGCGGACTGCGCAGCCAGACGGTGGCGGAGGGCACCAGCGCTTTGGCCTCTCTGGCCAGCATGCCGCCGCGCCAGTCGGCCAGCGACACATAACGCTGGTGTCCGCGGCTTCCCAGGCCGGCACCGCGGCGGGCGTAGCCGTATGCGAGGCCCTTCTCCGGCATGCACCTCTCGATGGCTGCGCGAGCCCCAGCAGGCACTTTTTTCGGGTCCACCGCAGGCAAATTCCTCAACTTCTCCCAATACGCCGGGCCTTCGAGGATGTTCTTGAGAGCAATCCGGCGCAACCAGCGGGTGCGTTCGGAAAGCACGAAGGCGCGGCCTCCCGCAGCGATGGAATCGCTATAACCTTCACGGATCGCCTCGGCAATCTGCTTGGGTCGCAAGCCGAGATGGTCGGCTTCGGCGGCCAGCAGGGCGCTGGTGGCGAGGCGAACCAGGTCAATGGTGTAGGGCAGGTGGCTGGCTTCGTCGAAGTCGTTGATTCCCCAGATCAAGCGGCCTTCCACATCGCGCCAGGTGCCGAAGTTTTCCACGTGCAGGTCGCCCACGGCGAGCACCTGGGGTGCGCGGCATGCCTCCGGGCAGTTCTCCGTCCAGATCTGGAGCCAGCGGTAAAACGTGGCGCGCAGGAAGGGAAAGGCGGCGGAGGCCATGAATTCATGCTTCAGGCGCAAGTCGCTCTTGATCAGCGTCGTGCGCCGGCCCAGCCAGTTCTCATAGCTTTTCGTCGCTGTTTGGATGTTCATGGCTTTCCGTTTCCTGGGCGCGTCCGGATCTCCGGTTGGGGACTATTATCCGCCTGCGACATAGAAATTCCTCTCGGATGTTAACAACCCACTGGCCGGGTCGGAAGCAGATTCACAGATCTGCGGGAGTGCCGGGACGTGAGCCGCCTGGCAGTGGGAAAGATTGAACACGGAGGGCACGGAGGAGAGAAGAAGAGCGGGACAAAGATTTAACACAGAGAGCGCAGAGGGCACAGAGAGCACAGAGAAGAAAAAGAGAGTGGCGCGGCTCAGTCGCCTTTTGCTGTCAGCGTCGAGGCCGGCGCATGCGCGGGAGAAGAGCGCCGGGCGTACTTTGTGCTGACGTAATCGTCTACCAGGGCCTGGAACGCAACGGACAGCTCGTCGTAGTTGCCTTTCAGCGTGACAAACTTTTGTCCGTCGATGTACACCGGACAACTCGGGGCCTCGCCCGTGCCGGGCAGGCTGATGCCGATGTTGGCGGCCTTCGATTCTCCCGGGCCGTTGACGATGCAGCCCATCACCGCCAGCGTCAACTGTTCCACGCCTTCGTACTGCTTCTTCCATTCGGGCATCTTTTCGCGGATGTAGCCCTGGATGCGCTCGGCAATTTCCTGGAAGGTAGTGCTGGTGGTGCGGCCGCAGCCGGGGCAAGCGGTCACGCTGGGCGCAAACGAACGCAGCCCCAGCGCCTGGAGCAGCTCGCATGCGGCGTAGACTTCGTCGCGGCGATCGCCGCCGGGGCGCGGCGTCAGCGAGACGCGGATGGTGTCGCCGATGCCCTCGCTGAGGAGGATGCCCATCGAGGCGGAAGACCACACCAATCCTTTGGCCCCCATGCCGGCTTCGGTGAGGCCGAGGTGCAACGGCTGGTCGGTTTTCGGTGATAGATCGCGGTAAATAGCGAGCAGGTCCGGCGGACGGGATACTTTGCAGGAAATGATGATTTGATCTTTGCGCAGGCCGCACTCCAGCGCCAGCTCGGTGGATTCCAGCGCGGAAAGCACCATGCACTCATTGATGATTTCCTCGGAGGAGCGCCCCAGGTCGCGGTCGGTGTTCTCCTGCATCTTGCGCATGACCAGTTCCTGGTTGAGCGAGCCGCCGTTGACGCCGATGCGCACCGGCTTGCCGTGGTCGCGCGCCACCTTGCAGATGGTGGAGAACTGCTCGTCGCGCCGCTGCCCGTGGCCCACGTTGCCGGGATTGATGCGGTACTTGTCCAGCGCCGCGGCGCAGTCCGGATACTTGGTGAGCAGGACGTGTCCGTTGTAATGGAAGTCGCCGATGATAGGGACGTTGCAGCCGGCGTCGCGCAGGCGCTTGCTGATTTCCGGGACCGCCGCGGCGGCTTCGGGGATATTCACGGTGATGCGTACCAGCTCGGAGCCGGCCTCGGCCAGTTCGAGGCATTGCCGCGCGGTGGACAAAACGTCCACGGTGTCGGTGTTGGTCATGGACTGCACCACCACCGGAGCGTCCCCGCCTACGAGTACGTGGCCGACCTTTACGCCGACTGTTTTACGACGATTCATCGGTTCCCGAGGAACTCCTGACCATGCTGGAACTTCAATTCTACAGGAGGATTCGTGGATTGCGCAAAGTATGCTGTCCTTGTGCCGATTTCGTTCAAGAATAGTCACCGAGGAAGGAAAAACAAGGCGGCGGCGAGCCGCCTTGAGGGCCTTCATCCGCCATGCTAACCTGATCACATCGTTCCCGCTGGAGTGGCAGAACGTCGAAAAACTATTGCGGGCGAGAGGGGCAGGGTGTGTACCTGACCCGCAGGAATCTTGAAATCGGAGATTCCGGACTACTATCTTGCAGGCGCACGCCATGTTGAAAGACTTGCTTTCGGTCGCCGGTACGGTTGCTTTGGTGTTGCTCGGCGCCTTTGTGACACCGGCGCAGCAGCGTGAGGTGCTCAGCGACAATTTCTTCGTGCAGTACCAAGGAAAGGGCCGCGATGCACACGTGGACATCTTCGTGCGCGCTGCCGACGGCAAAGCGGAATACCTCGGCTCTGCCTCCACAAGGAATTCGGAGTCCGGATTCGCTGGGCTCGGAGAGACGATGAGTGTGCTGGCCGTTTCAAAAGACGGCAGGTCGCTGGTGTTTCGTCACTATCCTGAATTTGCCAAAGGGCGTTCTACGCAGGAAGGTGGAATCTACCACTATGAGTACGGCAAGGGAGCTCATCTTCTCCACAAATCGGAAGAACTCATCGAGAAGTGGACCGTTTGGCGGAAACCCCTTCCCAAAGATGTTCTAGTTTTCAAGGTATGGCTCGAAAAGGGAAAGTATTTGATGGGGCCGGAGATGGCGTTATCCGCCGACGGCAAGGAGTTTCCCCTTGCACTCCTTGGAGGAACGGCCCTTCACCAAGCCGCATACGACGGGCGGACGGCGGAGATCGACGCGCTCCTCGAACAAGGTGAGCCGATTGACGCGCAGACCCATTGGGGAGACACGCCGCTGTCCGTGGCTTTGATACGTCTGCACGACGAAGCCGCCGTGCGCCTTGTGGATCGCGGCGCAAACCTGGAGCTTGGTCCGCATCCGGCGCTGCACATCGCAGCACACACTACTTCTTTTTCTGCGCTTGAAGCCATGGCCCGGCGCGGCGCAAACATGAACGTGCTCGACGGCCGCAAGAACACACCGCTGAACCTCGCTGGACTGGGCTACCGGGACTTTGTTTTTGGAGGGGACAACCAGAACGACAGGAGGCTCTCCTGGTGGGAGCACGTGCCGCAAATCGTTAGCTGGCTCTTGAAGCACGGCGCAGATCCCAACAACAGGAACATAGAGGGGGCCACCGCGCTTCATCGAGTGGCGACATCCGCGGAAAACACCTACGAGCTCGAAGCCGCGCGAGCGCTCCTCGAACATGGAGCGGACGCAAATCTGGCAGACAACCAAGGAAACACGCCGCTACACCTGCTGGCTGCCGATACTCGTACGTGCGATGCCGGGGAAGGGGCATTCGCCGGGAAACCGGCCGAATGGAAGCAATCGGGCCGTTATCAATTGCTGGCGCTGCTGGTGGCGAGTATGCGAGATATCAACGTGCGGAACGCCAACGGACAGACACCCCTTGAACTGGCGCTGCTCAACCGAAATGAGCTGAGCCCTCAATTCCTGATTGAACATGGCGCTGACGCGAATTTGCGCACCACCGAGACGAGGTCAATGCCATCATTGGCCGGCCTGACTTTGGGCCAACTGCTGGAGAAAACACGAAAACAGTGGAAAGCTCTCTGTAAGCGATGAACCCATCCTTACTGCGAAACGGTAAATGGATGGCGTATCGCTGGCCATCTAGTCGTCGCCGGCTCGGCATTTGGAGCGCCCGAGCGGTCATGACCGATCCCTCTGGGAAGGACGTATCACATCCTCCGGCAGCAGTCCCGCCGGCGCGGAGGCGAGGAGAAGTTTTTCAAAGGTTCCCGATCGGTCGCGGCGCGATTGAGAACCCTTCTTCGTCTTGAGCCTCACCATGCCGCCGTAGGCTAACCACTCGCGACCGCTTGCATCGCGGAGAAAAACGCCTTGGTAGCCAAGAGCCGGAGCCGTTGCAACGCTCCGTGCGCACGGTTCCAGCGAAGCCCAGGTCTGCTGCAATTGTTTGGCGAGGTGTTCTTCAACCCGCCAGTTTGGGTTGGGACGTCCGGAAAAAACCAGAGCGCCGGCGGCCCATTCGGCCGGCCTCTTATGCGATTTTGATGTGGCCATGCATGACCACCATGAAAGTGCAAAACACCGTGTACGGTCCGCGGTCGGCAGTGCGCGGATCGGGGATGGCCACCCCACTGTTATCCACGTTGGTCACCGCTGTGGGACCTGGCTTGTGACTCCAGAAACCATTGCGGCCCTTGCGATACCAGTGAAAGTCGCCGCCGGGAAAGATGACCAGGGCCACCAAGTGCCCTTCTTTGGGGCACTTGTTTTTCGCTTTCGGGCTGCTGATCAACTCATCCTTTTCCGCGGCCGGCCTTACCGAGGGGCAGCTGAACGCCGCATACATCGCTCCCGCGGCCAGGCCGGGTTGCGCAAACGTATCTGTCCTGTAATTAGTGGCGTAATTGTAGCAGTTGTTGTTCGGCTGGCGTTGCGGCACATTCCACCAGGCGGGCTCATAGAGCGGTGCGCACTCACAGCGATGCTCCCGCCGCTCATGGTGCGGCTTTCCTTTGTGCCGGGCCCTCACTTCCTTGAAGCGCTCCACTTCCTTCTTGAATATCTCCAGGAAACCAGCGCCCAGTGAAAGATCCCGGAGAAGGCCAGTGCTTCCGGAAAAGAAGTCTTCGAAATGTTCATCCTCAACCCGGTGCGAGAGGCGGGGGCCGAACACATCGCCGTGGGCGAATCGAAAGCGCTGGGGCAAGTCACCGGAAGCGGCGCCTTCCTGCTCGATGATCAGGCCGCGGTAACCAAGAGTCGAGCTTGGCAGCGGCCGTGCCTCTTTCCCTTTCAACTTGCGCCCTGGTTTCAGCCGGCGCAAGACTTCCGCAGCTTGCGGGCCGTCGACAATGATGGTGGGATTGGGTCGCCCGCTGAAGATGTCAACCGTGATTCGAAGTGTCATCGCCATCCTCCTTCTCGTGGTTTATAACGATCCGCGGTCTCTTTCTCCGGGTCAGATGTGTCCGGGGCCGGCGAACGACAGGAGGTCATCGCCTCCGCCTCCCGCTTCGGATTCGTCGTTTCGTACGCCCTTTATTATCACGCAGGTAGTTATGTAGTCAAGTGACCTCCCAGGAGCGGAAGTCGTTGGGCAAGTCTGATGGCGATGAACTTAAGATTGGCTTGCTCCGCGACCCGGGCGGCCGGAGCAGCACTGGAGGCGCGAGAGTCCAACCGCCGCGTTCAGCTCTTCGCCTTGAGGGCCTTCATCCGCCATGCTAACCTGATCATATTGTTCCCGCTGGAGTGGCGGAACTGGCAGACGCACGGGACTCAAAATCCCGCGGCACCTAGTGCCATGAGGGTTCGACCCCCTCCTCCAGCACCAATTTCGAAACATCATACTCGCTTGCATCTTCCAGACAGGCCGCTTAGGATGCGCCCCGAACCTGCATGTGGATGTCATGGGTCACGGTATTTCGTCCGGAGATCTTTCGAGATGAGGAGGCCCTGATGTTCAACTCACCGCCGGAGCGTACATTTCCCCAGTCGTATTTAGCCCGCATATTGGTGTTCATCCTGGTTCTGGGGGTGGTCTTCATGGTCCTGGCCATCGCGGACATGGAAGTGAACAAAGTTCCACTCATCGGCTGGCTGATCATTGCGGCCACACTGGGACTGTTCGCGTTTTTCTGGGAGTGGTCGGCGAAGAGGCAACTGAACATCCACCCCGAAGGCATGTCTTTCGGGGCCGGGAGTTCCTCGAAGGATTTCCGTTGGGAGGAAATCTCTGAGACCCGCTACTACCAGATCAACAACGCGGCCATCCATTTCGGCTTGATCGGCATGCTGGTCGCCAACTACTCGAGCGGGGGCATCAATGCCAAGAGCGGTAGTCTGGAGGTCCGCCGGGCGGACGGGAAAAAGATCACCGTCAATACCATGCTCTCGAAAGGCGACCAGGCCATACAGCTTGTCCTGGGGCGTGTCAATCCGCGGCTGAAAGCCGACATACAGCGTCGTCTGAACGGCGGGGAAACAGTTGCCTTCGGGCCGGTCAACCTTTCCCGTCAAGGAGTCGGCTTCAAGGGCAAGCCGGAAGTGCCATTGACTCTGGCAGAGATCAAATTCAACGGGATGCGATTTCGGGTGAAGCAGAAGGGCAAGTTTTTGGACGCCATCGGAGTTCCGGCGCGCCAAGTCCCGAACATTTTCGTGTTGATGGAAATCGCCGGCGAGCTGCAAGGCACCACCGCTTCGCCGATGTCTAATCCGCAGGCGTACATGAAGGTTTAACTGGGCGGGGCTGGCCGGCGACGGAGCATGGGATGGCCGGACCGGTTCGAGGCCGCTACTTTTTCAGGTAAGCCACACCGTACTTGAACGTGGCTTCTTTTTGCAACTCCTGGGCGTAGACGATGCGCGCGGGTACAAAGATGTTCGCCGTTCCCGCTCCGTAGGGCATGGCCACTTCGATGCGCGAGCCCATGAAGTAACGCTTAGGGCTGCGGAAGCAGATGCCGCCGCGCGAAGCGTCCTCGCAGGTGACGATCAATTCGTCGAAACCGGGCTGGCGGATGCAGGCCTTCATGTTGGATTTAATTCGTAAATTCTTGCGCTTGCTCTGCGCGCGCGCGGAAATGAGCAGCTCGTCATCGGTCGGCGGCTTCCTTGGGGCGGGGTCCGGCAGAGGCTCGTCGGCCAGTTCGTGCGGCGTGAGTTTCCAGATGGTCGAACCATCGCACGGCTTGCAAACCCTGGTCAGGCAGAGGTTGGCTTCAAACACCTCAGTTTCGACCTCGTTCAGGTAGACGACCTCGCGCGTCCGGCAATGGGAGCATTCGAGCAAGGCGCGCGCCACAGCCTTCTCCGCCTCGGTCATCGCGGGAAAATAGATGTTCCAGAGGTTTGTCCCCATATCCTGCAAGGCAACGCCGTAGACGTAACCTTCCGGGCGCCCGCCGATCTGTCCGACGACGCGGACCAGCGCCTCCCTATTTGCACCGGGACGCTTCAGGATCAGCTCATGGTCGGGAGCGAGTTTGCGGTTGAGGATGAGCGTGGCGCCATGCCGGCTGACGAGGACGGTCCGCGTCCGCTCGACAAAAGTTTCGCCCGTGAAGTCGGTTCCGGACACTTCCACGGGGATGGAGATGGATACCCGGTCGCTGTGGCGCAGCCTTTGGACGCTCATCCGCTCACTTCTTTCTTTCTCGGTTGTGGGGCGGGCCGGTTCGGTCTGTTGTCAGGGCCGAATTCCACCGGCGGAAAAACCGGATGCTTGACCAGCCTCGGTTTCGGGCTTCCCCACCATCCTACCAGCAAAGGCGTATCTCCGAGTTGTCACCAAGAGCACAGTCTACCGCGGGCCTGCCGTGACGTGGGCGGGCTCAAACTGACCTTTTATCTCTGTGGCCAACTAAGTGGATGCCCGCGCGGCTCGGGACCTTCAGAAGTGCCCCGCGCCATCCTTGAAACTGGTCTTAGACGTATAGCGCGTAGCGGTAATACTCCGTGTCGCGCGTGTACCCCATGCCCTCGTAGAGCTTCTGCGCGTTGAAATTGTCGCTGGCCGTCTCCAGGATCAGGCTGTCCGCGCCGGTTTCGCGCGCGAGCTGGGTGGCGCGGTCCATCAGCGCCCGCCCCACGTGGCGGCGCCGGGCCTCCGCAGCGACGAACAGATCGCTCAGGATCCACGTCGGCCGCAGCGACAGGGAAGAGAACGTCGGATAGAGATGGACGAAGCCCGCCGGCGTGGAGCTGCCGCCGCTTTCGACATATGCGAGATACATCTTGGACTCCTCCCTCTTGAACCGCTCGGCCAGGAAGCGCCGCGCCGCATTCACGTCGGACGCCTTCTTATAGAACTGGCGGTAGGCATCGAACAGCGGCGCCGCCGTATCCACGTGGTCCGCGCCGGCTTCGATAATGCGGATATTCTTTGCTTCTGCGGTCATGGTTGCCTCCGCGTCCTTCGCTCCCGTCTGCTTGCTCTCGAACGCAAAATGGCCGCGTGCGGCGCTGCATACGACAGCCGGCCTTCAGTAGTCGCGATACTCGTAAGCCGCGCGGATCGGCTGGCCCTCGACGAAGCGCGTGGGCCGGAATGCGCTGATGTCCACGCTCATCCCCTGGCCGTCGAGCAGCAGCTCGGACATGGTCAGCCCGATGGCCGGCGAGATTTTGAAGCCCGTGCCGGAAAATCCCGCGGCGACGTACAGTCCGGCAATGGCATCCACCTCGCCGAGCAGGGGCCGCGCGTCCGGGCTCATGTCGTAAACGCCGGTGATTCCGCGCATCACGCCGGCGTTTTGAAGCGCCGGGACCCTCCGGCAGGCCTCCTTGGCCATCTCCGCCAGCGATTCTTCCGATGCGCTCTGGGGAAAATTGTCCGGGTCCACGCCGCGCTGGCCATAGAGGGCGCCCACCAGCGTCTTGTCCTGCCCGTCCGAGCGGAAATAGACCTTGTAGATGGAATCAATACAGGCGCAGCCCCCGCCGCGCATTCCCAGCGGGTTTTTCAGGATGGCCACTTCGTGGAATTCCGTCTCCAGCGGCAGGCGCACGCCGAGCGGCTGGAACAGCGCCACGCTCCACTGGCCCCCGGCCACCACCACACAGGGCGCGGCGATGTTTCCTTTGTCGGTTTCGACCCCGGTGACACGGTCTGCTCTCACCGGGATGCCGGTAACGCGTGTCCGCGGCAGGTAGCACACGCCGCTCTGCCGCGCGGCGTTGAGAAAGCCATTGGCCACACCCGCGCCGTCGCTGTACCCGGACTCCGGCTCATATGCTGCGCAAACCACATCGTCCACGTTCCAGTCCGGCTCGATTTCTTGCAGCTCTTCGGGCGTCACCAACCGGGTGTTCACTCCCAGCTTCTGCTGCATGGCCACGTTGGCGCGCAGGCGGTCGGCCTCACCTGCCGGGACGATGCGCACAAACCCCGTTTTGCGGAAATCGCTTGGTCCCCCCACGATTTCTTCCCACTTGCGGAAGATCTCCAGGCTCTTCACGGCGAGTTGCACCTCGGGCGGAAAACTGTAGTGCATCCGGATCAGCGCGGAGGAGCGGCCGCTGGCGCCTTGTCCGGCGTGGTCCTTGTCCACCACCACGATGCGTCCGGCCCTGCGGCGGGCGAGATGGAAGGCGATCGAGGCGCCCATCACTCCCGCTCCAACGATTACAAAATCCGCAGTCGGCGGCAGGCCGGAGGGAGAGGAAGCGGAAGCGCGCTGCGGGCTCATGCCACTCGCTCGCCGCCGCGCCCGCGCTTCAAAACGCGCGGGACCTGGTGCGCAGCATTGCGCCCCGGGGCGCCGGTGACGCCGCCAGGATGTGCTCCCGCGCCGCGAAGGTACAGCCCGGCAACCGGTGTGCGGTACTGCGCCCAAGCGGAGGGATTATGACCTGTGGTCATTGCTTTGTGAAACCGGCACAAAATAGCACGGCGGTCTTAAAATTGCCAAGCTGTACCGCGCAATGGCCCATGCTTAGAAAAGCCGCCTCAACTCGGCGCGCAAGGGAATCGAGCGAAGCGAAGTCCGCTCGGACATGGACACAGACATGCCTGTGTCCGTCCTCACCGGACCCTCGGGTGTTTGCTGGATGCGCTGGTCACTGAGGAGCTGGATCCAGGATCGTCCCGGCGGATCGGGGACTCTCCCGAGAAAAGGCAGGCCAGGATCCAGCAATTCCTGGAAATCCTGCGCGGCGCCATCGGCGCCCCGTAGCGCCGGCTTCTCGCCGGCCTGGGACACGCGCGGGGAACATGGCCGCCGGGACGGCGGCGCTACATTGCCTGCGCCGAAGCTTGCGGTGCTGCTCCGGATTTCCCCGCTTTTCTTGCGCCTCTCCGCCAAGACCTCAGGTCTTTACCCCGCCTTCTTTGCGGGCGAACGAGGGTGATTAATCTTCTTGACACCAATTCCCACTTGCAGGAACATACTTATCAATTGCGGGGGGCGTGGATTTCTTGACTGGGGATTCCAGCAAGTGTTTGCTGGAAGGGGTCCTTCGCATATTTAAACTGGGGGTAATCGAATGCGACGCTCACTATTGGCACTCGCCTTTGTATTGATTGTTGGTGGCCTGGCAAACGGACAGACCTTTCGAGGTGCGATCAACGGCACCGTCACGGACCCCTCGGGGGCAGTTGTCCCCGGCGCCAAGGTAACAGCTACTGAAAAGGCCACGGGCCTGCAAAAAGCAACGGTCTCCACCAGCGACGGTGAGTTCTCCTTCCAGGATCTTCCCCTCGGCGCGTACAAGGTCTCCGTCACCGCCAGCGGTTTTCCCGCCTACACGGCGGACAACGTCCAGGTAACCGCCGGTGCCATCTACACGCTGCCGGTCAAGCTAACGCTGGGCCAGCAGTCCACCACGGTTGAAGTTTCCGCGGCGTCGCTGACGATGGATACCACGACGCAAGTGCAGACCACCACGATCTCGGCGACCGTCATCCAGGACATTCCTCTCAACGGACGGGACTTCACGCAATTGATTGGCGTGGCGCCGGGCTATGGAGGTTATTCCGGAGGGGGTTTCGGCTCGCTCAATGGAACCCGCGCCAACCAGATCAATTGGCAGATCGATGGCATTGACAACAACGATTTCTGGCATAACGTCCCGGCGGTCAACCAGGGCGGGGTTTCCGGCATTGCCGGTATCGTTCTCCCCATTGACTCGATTGAAGAATTCTCCGCGCAGACCCAGTCGGGCGCAGAGACCGGACGCAGTGCCGCCGGCACGGTAAACCTGGTCATCAAGTCCGGCGGGAACGCCTTTCATGGCTCGGTCTACTACTACAACCGCAATGAGTTTTATGGAGCGGCCTCCCCCTTCTTCATTCCGAGCGCGACCAACAAGAAATCACCTCCGCTGCGCAACCAAAACTACGGATTCTCCGTAGGGGGTCCCATCTTCAAGAACAAGACGTTCTATTTCGTTGGCTTTGAGGAGCAGAAGTACAAGATAGGACTGTCCGGCTTGGCCACTGAGCCTTCGACGGCCTGGATTACACAGGCCACGACTTTACTCACCAACGCAGGTGGTGCGTTTGGCACGTACGCTGCGGTTGCGCCGAGTGCACTTTCTGGAGTACTGCTCGGGACTCCAGCGGGGATCAGCGCGACCGGCTTCTGGCCAGCGGGCATAGTTGGGAGCCTGCCGGCCACACTCAACAACTTCTTCAGCGCCGTTGCGTCTACTGGCTACAGTTACAACGGCATCGTAAAGCTGGACCACAACTTCACCGAAAAGCACCATCTCTCGGCGCGTTGGTTCGGGGGACAGGGCAACCAGATTGCTCCCCTCGGTGGCAGCCCGGCGCTGGGAACGGCCAGCTCGAACCTGCACGACTATTTCGAAGTCGCGCCTCTCCACGTCTATAACGCCTCGCTCGTTGTCAACTCCGCTTTCTCTCCGCGGCTGACGAATCAGGCGCTCCTCGGCTTCAATTATTTCAACCAGGTCTTCCATGATTTTAAGAACGGCTTCGATACCAAGGCCCTGGGCTTGTTCCTGAGCCCGGACGCGACCATAAATGGGAAGCCCATTCCCGGGGCGCCACAGATCAAGATTTCCGGGTTTGAGAGCATCGGGCTTACGCCGCCGGAAGGCCGCAGTGACCTCACCTGGCACCTGTCCGACATCATTTCCTATAGCACGGGGAAACACCAAATGCGCTTCGGGGCTGAGTTCCGCCAGGCGCACGTAAATGAGTTTTATCACCGCCGTGGGACTGGGCAGTTCAACTTCGACGGTTCGCAGGGCCCCTGGAGCGGACCCACAGGATGCGGCGCTGCCGTGCCTCCTGCGGCGTGTGCCGGATTAAGTATCAACACTTTCGCTCTGGCCGACTTTCTTGCCGGGGATGTGCTGTCCTCCTCGATCGCTGTAGGGAATGTGGAACGCTTTGTTGCCGTCAACGCCTACAATCTGTATTTCCAGGATGGCTGGCAGGTGACACGCAAACTGAACTTAAATTTCGGTATGCGCTATGAATACTTCGGGCCGCTCCATAGTGACAAGAAAGATCTGGCCGTGTTTGTCCCGGGGAAGGGCCTGCTCATCCAGGGAAACGGAATCTCTTCCATTTTCCCTCCGGACAAGAACAACTTCGCGCCGCGAATCGGCTTCGCCTATCAGCCAACATCTCAGGGCGATTTTGTGGTGCGCGGCGGAATCGGCGTCTTCTACGATCAGATCAACATGAACCCGTTCCTGGACTTCCGCCCGCCAATCACCCCTGGCGCGCAGGGTTTGGAGGGCAACCCGATCGGTCCGTCACCCGTCTCCACCTACGGCCGGAATGCATACAACTGGGGAACCTTGGCGGGACAGGCGCAGTTCGGTGGCGCCTCGATCTTTCCTGGGGTCGTGACCTGCGCCGATCCCCTTTGCACAACTACTCCCGGATTCAGTGTCTTTGGCGTCAGCCAGAATTTCCGTACACCCTACTTCTATAATTACAGCCTGCAGGTCGAGAAGGGCTTAGGGAAAGTGGCCGTGTTGCAGGTAGGTTATGTCGGCAGCCAAGGACGCAAGCTGAATATAGTGACAAACATCAATCAGGCTAATGCGTTTCCGAACTTCGGCTCCATCCTCCAGCTCAACAGCATCGGCACCTCAAATTACAACTCCCTCCAGGCCACCTTCAGGCTCAGATCGTGGCATGGGCTAACGTCGCAGTTCGCCTATACCTGGTCGCATTCTCTGGATCAAATCAGTCAGTACCGCGGTGTGATCGCGGATGACGCCTTCAACCGCTTGCTGGACGTTGGCAGCAGTGATTTCGACACTCGGCACCTCTTCAGCGCGAGTGTCAATTATCTATTCCCCAAGGCTCCGTGGGCCAATGGATGGTCCAAGTGGTTTGTCAACGACTGGCAGTTGAGCAGCTTGTGGACCTTCCACAGCGGGCAGCCGTCCGATGAGATACGCTTGGGCTTGGACCAGATTGGCGACCCATTCAAGGGGGTCTCTCACAAGTTCTCTGCAGCGGGTGGAGGGATGCAATGGTGGAATCCGGCGGCATTCTCCGCACCTGTGCCGGGCACCATCGGCAACCTCGCGCGCAACAGGTTCGTCGGCCCGGGCTTCGGGAGTGTGGATTTTTCTATAATCAAGAACATCCCGGTACACGAGCGGATCAAAGTGCAACTCCGTGCCGAGATGTTTAACATGTTCAACCGGATTAATCTTTCCCAGGGACCGGGAGCCGTGGGCAGTAGTTGCGGAGCAATAAACAAAAATTCCGCATTGCTGAGCGATCGTGTCTGCACCACCAGCTCTGGATTCGGTCTGGTGAGTGACACCGCGGGCGACTTCTTCGGCGCTCCTGGCATCGGGGCTGGCGAGGCCTTCAACATGCAACTGGTGGTCAAGATAATTTTCTAGGAGGTTGGCTTCTTTTTACGCTGACTTACTAGGAGGTTGTGATTCTCGAAGCGGTCCCGCCTAGGCGGGACCGCTTCGAATTTATAGGCGACTTGCAGACCGGAGGGAAAAACTCTGGGAGCAGGATATGCAAGTTGCTGCACACCGGCATTCACCTTCCTGCCAAGGCCCTGGGGGAGATTCTCGCAGGTTGCACATCACAAAGCAGTTGTTTCCGCCTGGCCGTCTATACCGGTTTGGCGCGCTTATTGCATGATTGCCCCCGAGACCGAATTCCAACCTCGCCCGCTCGATGAGGGGGGCCGCCCAATCCTAGGTGGACGGCTTCCCCTCGCCAAATCTCTCCCTCGGGTTGGTCAAGCCGCAGTGCCCTCCGCGTTCCATGCAGCTCGTGAGGTTAGCTGCCACCTAGCGTCCGGTGGCGGTGCGCAGGTAGGCATCCGTCTTGTTGATCCAATCGGCCCGCGGCGGGCTGAAGACGTCCAGGTCTACGGTGTCTTCCACCGCCCAGGCTTCGTGGGGCATATTCGAGGGGATGCACAGCACCTCGCCCGCCTTGACGATAATCTCCTTGCCGTCGATGGCGAACTTCAGCGCGCCTTCCAGGATGTAGGTGACCTGCTCGTTGATGTGGCTGTGCCGGGGGACGTGCGAGCCCTTTTTCAGCAGAACGCGAGCCAGCATGATGTCCTTGCCATATACAAACTGCCGCTGCAGCAGCGGGTTCAGGTTTTCGAGCTCGACTTCGTCCCAGCGGACATACTTCAGCATGAGATCTCCTCCCTCTTGGTCTCCCAGCGCGCCGAAATCCGGCGAATGCGCTCCACCGCCTCGGTGAGAAGCTCGGAAGATGCGGCAAACGAAAAACGCAGAAAATCCTTTCCGGAGGGACCAAAGGCTGCGCCCGCAATCCCCGCCACTCCGGCCTCTTCGAGCAGGAGCGTGCCTAGCGCCTCGGCGCTCAACCCTGTCCCGGTGATATTCACCCAGGCGTAAAACGCTCCATCGGGCGGCAGACAGCGAAATCCCGGGATGGCGTTGAGTCCGGCGACAAACTGCTCCCGCCGGCTGGCGTATTGGGCGACCATCTTTTCCACGGCCCCGCCGGAATCGCGCAGGGCCTCCACCGCGGCGTGCTGCGTGAACTCCGCCGCGCAGGTGAACGAATTCATGATCAGGAGCTTGAGCCCATCGCGCAGCTCGGGCGGCGCTACTACGTAGCCCAGCCGCCAGCCGGTCATCGCGAAACTCTTGGAAAAGCCGTCCACCAGAAGCGTGCGCTCGGCCATCCCAGGCAGAGCGCAGATGGAAGGGTATTCGCCTCCGAAGACGATCCGCGCGTAAACCTCATCGGAAATAACCATCAAGTCGCGCTGCACGGCGAGCGCGGCGAGGCGCACCAAAACCGCGGGGGTATAGACGGTTCCAGTCGGGTTGTTGGGAGAGTTCAGAATCAGTGTAGTCGTGCGCGGCGAAGCTTTCGCGGCGATTTCTTCGCCATCGGGCTGGAACGCGTTGCTTTCCAGCAGGCGGAAGGGAACCGGCACCGCTCCGAGCGCGCGGATCAGCGATGGGTAAATGGGAAAACTCGGCTCGGGGTACAGCACTTCCGAGCCCGGCTCGATCACCGCCAGGCACGCCAGCGCCAGGGCCATCTTGCACCCTGGCGTGACCAGGACGTTTTCGGCGGGGAGGTGGAGTCCCCGCGTGCGCGAGAGGTACGCGGAGATGGCTTCGCGCAGCGCCGGAATGCCCTCTGGCGCGACGTAGCGGTCGCGCCCTTCGCGAAGGGCGCGCGTGGCCGCCTCAACCACCAGGTCCGCAGGATGGAAGTCCGGTTCGCCAAGCTCGAGGTGGACAATCGAGCGCCCGTCGCGCTCGAGTTCCCGCGCGCGCGCAAACACCGCCAGCGCGCCTTCGCCGTTCAGTTGTTGGAGCCGGGTTGCAGGGCTTCTCATGTACTCGCCTTCTGCGTCTCTCCGGGAAGAAGCGTGGTGGGGATGCGCAGGGCATCCACGATGCGGGCGAGCATCTCGAAAGTCGCGGCCGCCGCGGTCAGCTCGATGATTTCCGCGTCGCTGAATACGCGGTGCAATTCGGCGTGAAAGGCATCATCCGCGTCGTGGGCCGAGCGGTGGAGGGAATCGGCGTACTGGAAGCCGAGCTTCTCGCGCTCGGTGTATGGCCCGGACTGGAAGGCGTCCAAACCAGCGATTTGCTCCGGGCTGGCGCCTTTTTGCTTGGCCAGGGAGCTGTGCGAGCGGATCAGATATTCGCACTTGTGCAGGATGGCCGCTCGCGTGGCCACTAACTCCTTGTACCAGCCCGGCAGGGCGCCGTCGCTCAGCAGCGGTTTGAGGAATCCGGCAACGCCCTGGGCCAGCGCAGGCGAGTGGGCCAGCGCCTTGAACATATTAGGCACCGCGCCGCGCTGCTTGAGCAGGACATCGTAGATCGCGCCGACCTGGGGTGGCACTTGGTCGCGTTCGAGCAGCGCAATTCGGCTTTGATTAGTGGCCATCAGCGCGCATACCTCCCGGAAAATAAAGTCATCCGCCAGGTGAGTGCCGCAGCACCTTGGATGCACCAACTCCCTTGGATGACTCGGCGAGATGAAGTTATACAACAATTCGCGGCCGGACAGCGCTCGATGCCATAGAATCTCAGCGCGATGGCCTGGCCGTCGCCCATTCTTTTATTCTGTTCGAGGCATCGAACATTCAGCCGCGGCAGAGGTTTCTAATTCACCTCTGCCGGCGGTATGATAGAGGAGTGGACGGTGCTCACGAAGTTCCAGTCGTCCTCCGCAGCAGGTAGAAGATCAGCCGCCACGAACGCGAGGTAAAGCCATGAGAGCGAAAGTTGTCAGAGTCATGCTGCTGGTGTTCGCCGGAATCATGTCCAGCGCAATCGTTGTTTCCGCCGACACACTGGAACTGCGCGACGGCCGCGTGGTCCGAGGGAAATACCTGGGCGGATCGGAGACCACCATCCGTCTGGAAGTAAATGGTCAAGTGCAGAGCTTTGAGATCGCGGACGTAGCTTCAATTTCCTTCTCGGAATCCAGCGGCGGTACGCCGTCCAACGGCGGAACTACGTCCAACGACGGCCCCTCGAACTCCAACCAAGGATCCAACCAAGGCTCCAACCAAAGCTCCAACACTCAACCATCCAATAACGCGCAGAGGGTAACTGTCCCTGCCGGGACGCGCATCATGGTGCGAATGATAGACAGCGTGGACTCTTCGAAAAACAAGACGGGAGACCGTTTCCGCGCCAGCCTCGAGACCAATCTGGAAGCCAATGGTGTGGTGGTCGCTCCGCGTGGGAGTGAGGTCTATGGGCGCCTGGCCGATGCCAAGGGCGCCGGAAACCTGACCGGCCACTCCGATCTGAAGCTTGAGCTCACCGAAATTCGCGTCAACAATGAAATGCTAGCGGTAGTCACCGGGGAATACGAGCTGGCCGGCAAAAATCGTGGCGGGAACACCGCCAAGAAAGCCGTCGGCGGCGCGGCTGTCGGCGCAGTGATCGGGGCATTGGCCGGCGGCGGCAAGGGTGCGGCGATAGGCGCGGGAGTCGGCGCGGGCGCCGGCACGACGATTAACATCGTCACCAAGGGCGAGCAGGTGAGAGTCCCCAGCGAAACGCTGCTGGAATTTCGCCTAGATGCGCCACTTACAGCCCCGCCCTACTCCGGGAACGCGCGGTAAGGGCCTTCGAGAGCTTGCGTCCGTTCAACCAACTTTGCCCGCGAGTGTGTGAGGCCTCGCGCCTGTTCGGGCGCGTGCGCTGACCTGTGTCTACTACCGACTCTATCTATCCCCAGCTTGATTTGTCCGCGGCGCGCCCACCGGCCGCGCACCGGGACCCGCAGGTATCCGAATTGCACGGCGATCGCCGCGTGGATGAATACGCCTGGCTGCGGGAGAAGGACGCCCCCGAAGTTCTCGCCTACCTGGAGGCCGAGAATGCCCACACCGCGGCGGTGATGAAGCCCCTGGCGGCGTTCGAGGAAACTCTTTACCAGGAAATGCTGGAACGCATCCAGCAGACCGACCAAAGCGTTCCGTATCGCTTCGGCGATCATCTCTATTACTGGCGAACGGAGAAGGGCAAGCAGTATCGCTGTCATTGCCGGCGATTGGTGGCGCCAGCAGGCGGGCCGGATAAACCGGAGGAAATCACCCTCGATGCGAATGCCATGGCTGAGGGTCTTCCGTTTTTCTCCATTGGGGCCTTCGAGGTATCGCCCGACGGCCACTTGCTGGCATTCTCCACCGACACCACGGGCTTTCGCGCATACACCTTGTTTGTGAAGGACCTGCGCAGCGGCGATTTGTTATCCGAGCGCATAGAAAAAACGGGTTCGGTGGCCTGGGCCGCCGACAGCCGGACGTTTTTCTACACCGCGGAAGACGCCGCCAAGCGCGCCTACCGGCTCTTCCGCCACCGGCTGGGCGGCTCGGATGACGTTTTGCTCTACGAGGAGGAGGACGAGCGCTTCCGTTTGGACATTTCGCAGACCCGCTCGCGTGCCTTCCTCCTGCTCACCGCGGAAAGCCACACCGCCTCGGAAGTGCGTTTTCTTCCTACCGGCAGCCCCGACGGCGACTGGCGCCTGATCATCGCGCGACAGCCCGATCATGAATACGACCTGGAGCACCACGACGCCCGCTTTTACATCCGCAGCAACCGCGACGGGAGGAACTTCGCCATCTATTCAGCGCCCACCAGCGATCCTCGGCAGGAAAACTGGCGTGAGGAAGTCCCTCACCGGCCGGAAGTGATGGTGGAAGAGCTCTCCATGTTCGCGCGCCACGCGGTGTTGCAAGAACGTGAAGACGGCTTGCCTCACCTCCGTGTCGCTACGCTCGATGGCGGGTTGCGTCTCGACGATTCCCATCGCATCGACTTCTCCGAGCCGGTCTACAGCGTCCAGGGCGGCCCCAATTATGAGTTCGGGGCGGTCGAGTTCCGTTTCTCCTACGATTCCCTGGTGACGCCCCTCTCGGTCTATGACTACGACATGGCGACGCGCCAGCAGACGCTGCGCAAACGTATTGAAGTGCTCGGGGGCTACGATCCTTCGCATTATGTTTCCAAACGTCTCTATGCCACGGCCCCGGACGGGACGCGCATCCCCATCTCCATCGTCTATCGCCGTGACCGGCCAAAGAATTCGAGCGCGCCGCTCCTGCTGACCGGCTACGGCGCCTACGGCATCTCGCTCCCCCTCGGGTTTTCCTCCAACCGCATCAGCCTGCTCGACCGCGGTTTTGCCGTGGCCCAGGCGCACGTCCGCGGCGGGGGAGAGTTGGGCAAGCCCTGGCACGACCAGGGGCGCATGATGCGCAAGAAAAACACCTTCACCGATTTCATTGCCGCGGCGGAGTTGCTTGTCTCCCAGGGTTACACCTCACGCCGGGGATTGATGATCCAGGGCGGCAGCGCCGGCGGGTTGCTGATCGGCGCCGTTCTCAACCTGCGCCCGGACCTGTGCCGCGCTGCGATCCTGCAAGTCCCCTTCGTGGACGTGCTCAATTCCATGCTGGATACTTCGTTGCCGCTGACCGTCGGCGAGTTTGAGGAGTGGGGCAATCCCGCGGTCAAAGAAGAATACGAGTACATGCGCGGATACTGCCCCTACACCAATCTGCGCCGGGCGGCCTACCCGGCAATCCTGGTGCGGACCTCTCTCCAGGACAGCCAGGTGATGTACTGGGAGCCGGCCAAGTACACCGCGCGTCTGCGCACGCTGAAGACCGATTCCAACCCTCTGCTGCTCAAGACCAACCTCACTGCCGGACACGGCGGCGCTTCCGGCCGTTACGACGCCCTGCGCGAAATGGCTTTGCTTTGCGCTTTTCTCTTCAGCCAGACCGGCGACGCAAACCCGGCAGCACGCTGAATCCCCCCGCCCGGCGGGGAATCGCGGCCCGGCAAAGGCAACTCCGATTTTCACCCCTTATTCTTTGGTTTTTATACCTGAGAATGCGCTTGCATGGGGTTTCCCATTTTGTAACAATACGCCCGGGTGAGCCCAGTCGATGCCCAAAGAACGCCCTAAGGTCAACATCGGTGAAGTGATCCGGAGCTACCGGAACACTCGCAGTCTTTCTCAGGGCGATATCGAGCGCCGCACCGGTCTGCTGCGCTGCTACCTGTCACGAGTCGAGAACGGCCACACCGTGCCTTCGCTGGAGACTCTCGCCAAGATTGCCGAAGCCATGGAAATGACCCTGGCGGATTTCTTTCCCACCATGGATACGCCCAAGGAGCGCGAAGCCAAGAAGGCGCTGGGTGAACTCTCGCAGGATGAGATTCGCTTTTTAGGTGAGATCAAGAAATACAGTTCGACCTTGACGGATGATAACAAGAGGCTGGTGCTGGCCATGATTCGCAAGATGGCCACGGTTACGGCTTCCCGCAAAGTGGCCCCTCGCCGGGCGATGTTTTAGGCCCGGTAACGCCGGTGGGCTACCCGCGGTGGCGGGTCTCGACGGCCCGGGGAAATCACGATCAGGATTTACCTGCCTGCGCCTTCGCTGTGAACCGCTTGGTCTCTACAATCGCCCGGCCCACGCGGCCCCTTCCAATTATGAGTGCTCCGTAACGCGCTTCGACCTGGAAGTAGAGGAATTTCCCCTCAATCTGGTTGAGCTTCGCCCAGGCAATCACCGTGCCGCCGGCGGGACAGGGCTTGAGGTGGTCTACCTCGATGCGCGTCCCCAGGGTGATGGTGCCCGGAAGCAGTGCAGGTTCCACGGCGAGCGCCGCAGCCCCTTCCATCAACCCAATCATCGCCGGGGTGGAAAGCACCGCCGGCATGCGGGGGTCGAAGTAGGCAATGGTCCAATCGTGAGGAATCACTTTTTCGAGTGTGGCTTCGAGGCCGAGTATTATGGAAATAGATTTCGAACTCACTGTGGCAACTCCCCTCCGGTGGAAAGACCGGAAGCAGCCTGTGGGACACAGAAACTCCCGGCAATCTCCGCCAGCGTTGGCACCAGTGAGGTCCACAGGCGCCGCTTCAGCCCGCGGTAGTCCTGGGAACCGCTGAAGAGGTCGCGCATCAGGGCGGAAAAAGTCGGGCTGCGCCGGATGAACTGAATCATGCGCGTGGTCACCGCGCCGCCGAGAAAAGTGCCGCCAAACAACCGCCGCGCCAGGCGCACCGCGAACTCGAAGTCGGCGGCGAATTCGCGGCGAACCCGGACCGGGTAGGTCTCCGGAGCGCCGTCGGCCAGAGATTCCGCCAGCAAGTGGCCGGAGCGCAACGCGTAATGCAGTCCTTCGCCGGTCAAGGGGTCCACCCAGGCCGCAGCGTCTCCCACCAGCGCCCAATTGCGGCCCACTACGCGGCGTTGCCGCAGTGTATGGGAACTCGCCGAGGGCAACACATGGCTGAAGAATTGCGCGCCTACCGTGGAAATATTTTCCTCTTCCATGAAGCGGTGCAGGTATTGCTTCATCTTGCTGGCGGCGCCGGCGGCCAGCCGCCCGCAGATGCCGACGGAGAGATGGTCGCAGCGCGGAAAAGACCACAGGTAGCCTTCGAATTTAGGCAGGAACTTGATCTTGATGCTTTCCGCCGACCCCGGGACGAAATAGCCCAAGGTCTGCTCGAGGTCTTCCCGCCGCAGTGGGGTGGTGTTCGGTAGAAGCGGGTTGCGTGCGCCCGCGGCGAGGACCACGAAGTCGGCAAAATGTTCCTGGCCGCTGGCCTGCAGCCGCACACGTTTACCGCCGGTCTCGAGTTGCGTGACTCGCGCTTGCACTACCGTGCATCCCGCGGCCGCGGCGCGGTCCAGCAGCAAGCCGTTGAGCACGGCGCGCGAATAGACCACGATGGGCCGGTCGAGGGCGAGCACGGCGCGTCCGCCGTCGCTGGAAATCAATTCGCAGGAGTGGACCAGCTTTTTTGGCTGCTTGCCGTGCAGGAGAAAGGGATAGGCCATCAGGGCTTTATGCGTCAAACCGCCGCCGCAGGGCTTTTCCCAGGCCAGGTGCTCGTCGTAAATCACCACGGGAAAGCCTGCTGCGGCCAGCCGCTCGCCGCACAAAGAGCCGGAAGGTCCTCCGCCAACGATGGCAATTTCTTGCATGGGTTAGGTAAGCGGAAACGCCGCCACCAGGAACCAGGCCGCGAGTATAGCATTGAACAGAGCCGCCGCAGCCGCTGACGCTGTGCGGTTTCTGACCGCGTCCGTCCCCAGCCGCTGAAAAACCGAAAATAAGGACATGTAGACAAGAAAGACCACGGCCAGAAGCGCGCCGCTGAAGACCGCCCACACCGCAAAGAAAGTCACCAACCACAGGATGAGACGCAAAGCCAGGTAGGTGGCAAATCGCCCTGTCTTCGCTCCGATGCCGGGCAGCGAGGGTGCGCCGAGCGCCGCCTCTTCCGCCAGGCAGTAGGGAAGCAAGGCGGCGAATAAGATTGGGAAGCGCGTCCAGCGCGCGAGCGTCGGCCAAGCATCAGTGAGCTCCCAATTGAGCCAGCCTCCCATCACCAGCACCGTGGCAATCCCCACCGCGGCTGCGGCGACCAGGGCAGCGGGTCTGGCGCCGAGCTGGCCTTTCAAGCCGGCATGCAGCAACAAAAGCAGCGGGAGGCTGGAGAGGAGAAGGAGCGAGGCCAGGTAATCGGCGCTGTACATGCGCACGAACTTCAGCGGAACGTAATAAGCCAGCACCCCCACGCTCAGCAGCGCGGCGAAGACCCAGTAGACAATTACCGCCAGATAGCGTGGACCACTCGTAGTGGCCGGCTTGCCACGCCCACCTCCGGACTGCGCGCCAAATGCGCGCGTAATGCCGCTGGCAGCGAGAGGGAAGACGCCGAAGAGCCCCAACACGCCGAGGACTCCGCCCACCAAGCCGCTGGGGAGTTGCGCAGGAACCGTCCGAGGATCTGCGCCGAGACTCGATGCCGCCCATTGTGCCACCACCTCCGCGACTTGCGGATCGAAGATCACCGTGGTGTGGCTGCGTTCGCCCACCCAAAGCTGCCGGAAGGCTCTCCGCTGCCGGAAATCCTCCGCCGTGTCGCGACGCGCTCCGGCGGCGGCGACAATCTTTTCCGCCATGGTCTTGATGGCAGGAAGATCAAACTCCGGCGTCACCAGCAGCAGGTTAGAAGGAATGCGCCGCGGAAATACCTCCGGTGCCGGGGCCATGGCAATCGTTCCCGCGGAAGGGAAGCGATCGGCCAGGCGCAGGGCCACGCCGGCTCCCATCGAGTGCCCCATCAAGACAGTCCGTTGCGCGGAGATTTCTCCCTGGCGCTCGAGGGCCTCGAGTGCGCGCGCGGCGCACTCCTCAGCCCGCGCAAAGCTGAATGGAGTAGTGTCGTTGCCGTGACCGGGAAAATCCATCAAGTAGACGCGCAAACCGGCCGCGGCCATGCGCTGGCCAAAAGGCAACATCACCAGGCGGTTGGCCCCCAGCCCGTGGAATACGAACGCCGACCCGCCGATCCACGGTGTTGTGGGTTGAAGGATGCGCACCGGCACTGCCGGGCATGCCGGCCCTGCGTTGACAGCGATTTCCCGCATCGGCCCCTGCACTCGGGCCACCTCGCGAGCGCCTACGGCGAGCAGGACCACGCCCACCAACGCGAATAGCCATTCTCGCCAGTTCACGGGTGCGTCTCCGCTTCGTCGGCCTGCGCAGAACCAGCGTGCCTCCCGCTTGCTTTGTGGCCTGCATGGTAGAATTGAATTTTGCCGCGGGCGGTGATTTCTTGCTGGGGGCGACAGGTTTGGGATTGGTTGTATCGCAAGACGATTTGATTTTGCGGGTTGCCGGCGAGAAACGCAACGGCCGCCGCGTCGTTTTCACCAACGGCTGTTTCGACCTGCTGCACCCCGGCCACGTGGGCTGCCTCGAGCAGGCTCGCTCGCTGGGGGACGTGCTGGTCGTGGCCATCAATAGCGACGCAAGCGTGCAGGAGAATAAGGGTCCTGCGCGTCCCCTCCTTCCGCAGGAAGAGCGCGCCGAACTTCTTGCCGCCCTGGCCTGCGTGGACTTCGTCACTATCTTCGACCAGCCCACGCCCCGCGATTTAATCGCCAAGCTCCTGCCCCATTTTTTGGTGAAAGGCGGCGATTGGGGTCCGGGAGAGATTGTCGGCCGCGAGGAAGTGGAAGCGGCTGGCGGCCGAGTCGTTTCCATTCCCCTGCTGCCGGGCTATTCCACTTCGGCGCTGGTCGAGCGCATCCGCGCCGCGGGCCCTCCCCCGCGATGATCTTTCCCGTAGTTGCAGAGCTGCTCGGCAAGGTTGGCCGGCTGCCCGCCATCGAGAAAGTAGTGGAGGCGCTGCGCCGCGGCCAGCCGGAGACCGCTCTTGCTGGCCTCGCCGACACGGCCAAAGCTCTGGTCGCCGCGCACGCCGCTCGCGCTCTTGGCCGCCCGATACTCTGGGTGGTGGACTCGAACGAGCGCGCAGATTCTCTGGCTGATCTGGTCCGGTACTTCCACCGTGCTCTCGGCGGCCGGGAATCCGAGCACATCGTCGTGCTTCCTGCCCTCGACGTCACGCCGTGGGAGAGCCTCTCGCCGCACCCGGAAATTTCCGAAGCTCGCGCCGCGGGGCTCTGGCGCATCTCCACCGGACAAGCTGCCGTGATCCTGGCGCCGGTGGGAGCGGCGCTGCTGCGCTTGCGCGAGCCGGAGTTCTATCAGGGCTTGGCGCGCACGCTGGCCCGCGACCAGGACGTCCCGCGGGAAGAATTCCTTTCCTACCTGGCCAGCTCCGGCTACGACCGCCACGAGATGGTGGAAATGGCCGGCCAGTTTGCCGCGCGCGGCGGTATCGTGGATGTGTACTCCCCGGAGGGGCCGCTTCCGGTGCGCATCGAGCTGCTCGGCGACCGGATTGAGTCCATGCGCGAGTTCGACCCGGCGACGCAGCGCTCGGTGCGCCCGCTCGAACGTCTTACGTTGCTCCCGCTGGTCGAATGTCCGCGCCGCCGCGAGTTGGTCGAGCAGGTCTACACCAACGCGGCCGTGGCTTCGGGCTCTCGCGCCGGCCAGGAAACGGCTCTCGCCGGAACATTTCCAGGCTGGGAGTTCGCCGCAGTGCTCTTGGAGCGGCCCGAGCACACCTTATTCGACCTTGCTCTCGGCGCCCCGCTGCTCCTCGACGAGCCCGCCTCACTCGACGAAACGCGAAGCACTTTACTCCGCCGCGCCGAAGAAGAGTCCCGCGATTCCGTCCCGGCTGCGGCCGGCCCCGCGGTTTACTACCTCACGGAAGCAGAGTGGGTGCGCCTGGTCGAGAGCAGGCAGCGCCTGCGGCTCGAACACCTGGCCGTCGAAGGGAAAAGCGGCGCGGTCCTGGAGACGCAGCCGACGGTGCGCTATCACGGCAACGTCGCCGCATTCCTCGCCGAGGTGCGCGGGCGCGTGCAGGCCGGAGAGGACGTGATGGTTTCCTCCGCCACGTTCGGCGATATGGAGCGTCTGGCCGAACTGTGCCGCGACTACGAGTTGCCTTATCGATTGGGGGAGCGCGGCGAGGATGCCGCCGCTGCGCGCATCTCCGACGATTCCATCAGCGGCTCGCTCCGCGCCGTCACCTTGATACACGCGCCGGTGGCCGAAGGCGTGATCTTCCCGAAGATCCCGCTGACTCTGTATGGCAACGCCGACCTGTTCGAGACTGCGCCCGCGGCCGAGCGCGCGCGGCGCAGGACGAAGAGCAGCGCCTTCTTCAGTGATTTTGCGGAGCTCAAGCCGGGGGACTTTGTCGTCCACGTGGACCATGGCATCGGGCAGTTTGAGGGCCTGCGCGAGGTGGATTCGGCTGGCGCGGTCAGCGAGTTCATGCTCCTGCTCTACTCCGACGACGCCCGCTTATACGTCCCCCTGGCGCGCATGGACCTGGTGCAGAAGTACAACTCGCTGGGGGGAGTCAAGCCCGCGCTCGACAAGCTGGGCGGCACGGGTTGGACCGCTCGCAAGACCAAGGTGCGCAAGTCGGTGGCCGACCTGGCCGACAAACTCCTCAAGCTCTACGCCGAGCGCAAGACCGTAGGCGGCTTCTCTTTCTCCGCCGACACCCCTTGGCAGCGCGAGTTCGAAGATGCCTTCGAATTCGAGGAAACCCCGGACCAGGCTCGCGCCATCGAGGAAGTGAAGCGCGATATGGAAAGCTCCCAGCCCATGGACCGGCTCTTGTGCGGCGATGTCGGCTATGGCAAGACCGAGGTGGCCATGCGCGCCGCCTTCAAGGCGGTCAGCGATTCCCGCCAGGTGGCCGTTCTTGCTCCGACCACCGTGCTTGTTTTCCAGCACCTGCAAACGTTTCGCCGCCGGCTGGCGGCGTTTCCCATGCGCATCGAAATGGTCAGCCGCTTTCTCACCAGGCGCGAGCAGGAGCGCGTTCTGGAAGAGGTCGAGGCCGGCAAGGTGGATATCCTGATCGGCACGCACCGCCTGCTGTCCAAAGACGTAAAGTTTCACGACCTGGGACTGCTGATCACCGACGAAGAGCAGCGCTTTGGCGTGGCGCACAAAGAACGCATCAAAGAACTGCGCAAGGATGTGGATGTGCTCACCATGTCCGCCACTCCTATCCCGCGCACTTTGCACATGTCACTGGCCGGGCTGCGCGATATGTCGCTGATCGAAACGCCTCCCCAGGACCGCCTGGCCATCCAGACGGTGGTGGCGCCGTTCAGCGAGACTCTGGTGCAGCGCGCCATCCAGGAAGAGCTGGCGCGCAATGGCCAGGTATTTTTCGTTCACAACCGCGTCGAGTCGATCTATTCACTGGCCACGCTGCTGGCCAAGCTGGTGCCCGCGGCTCGCGTAGTGGTGGGACACGGGCAGATGCCGGAGGCCCAGCTCGAGAAGGTGATGCTGAAATTCGTTCAGCACGAAGCCGATGTCCTGGTGTCCACCACCATCATCGAGAATGGACTGGACATCCCGCGCGCCAACACCATCCTCATCAATCGCGCCGACCGCATGGGTCTCTCCGAGCTTTACCAACTCCGCGGCCGGGTGGGCCGCTCCAGCAATCGCGCCTATGCCTACCTGTTGGTTCCGCCGGACGTTTCACTCTCGTCGATCGCGCGCCAGCGCCTGGCGGCGCTGCGCGAGTTCAGCGAACTAGGCGCGGGCTTTCGCATTGCCGCGCTGGATTTGGAGATGCGCGGCGCGGGAAACCTGCTGGGCCGCGAGCAGCACGGCCACATCGGCGCCGTCGGCTTCGACCTGTATTGCCAGATGCTGGAGCGCGCCGTGGGCGAACGCAAAGGCGAGGGCGCACCGCGCGAGCAGCGCGCCACCATCAACCTGGGGATGGATATCCGCATTCCGGCCGAGTACGTGCCCGGGGAAAACTTGCGCCTGCGCACTTACAAACGCATCGCTGGTGTTACCTCCGAGATTGAGAAAGAGGAGATGCTGCGGGAACTTGCTGACCGTTTTGGTCCGCCA
>JBGPJC010000024.1:0-36036 GCA_041485165.1 Terriglobia bacterium
CATGACCGAGCTGTCCTTCGATGTGGCCCGCGCGCGGCGCGATACACCTGCCTGCGAGCGCGTCATTCACTTCAACAACGCCGGCGCTTCTCTGATTCCGCAGGCAATCCTCGACGCAGTGATCAATTACCAGCGCCTCGAAGCTGAAATCGGCGCCTACGAAGCCGAAGAGCGCGAACGGCACCGCATCGAGCATGTCTACGACGCGGCTGCGGCGCTGCTGGGCTGCCAGCGCGACGAAATCGCCTTCGTAGAAAATGCCACGCGCGCCTGGGACATGGCCTTTTACTCCATCCCCTTCAAGCCCGGCGACCGCATTCTTACCGCCAAGACGGAATACGCCAGCAACTACATCTCCTACCTCCAGGTGGCGCGAAGGACCGGCGCGATCGTGGAAGTGGTGCCCAGCGACGAATCCGGCCAGCTTTCCGTCGAGGCACTGCGCAAGATGATGGACGAGCGCGTCAAACTCATTGGCATGACCCACGTGCCCACCAACGGCGGGCTGGTGAACCCCGCGGTTGAAGTGGGGAAAGTTGCGCGAGCCGCAGGCGTGCTCTATCTGCTGGATGCCTGCCAGTCCGCCGGGCAGATACCGCTCCGCGTGGACGAAATCGGCTGCGACTTCCTATCCGCCACCGGACGGAAGTACCTGCGCGGCCCGCGCGCAACTGGATTCCTCTACGTACGCCGCAGCCGCCTGGAAGAGTTGGAACCACCCTTTCTCGACTTGCACTCCGCGGCCTGGACGGCGCCGGACAAGTACGAGGTCCGGCGCGATGCCCGGCGATTTGAGAATTGGGAGACAAACTTCGCCGGCAAGCTGGGCCTGGGCCTGGCCATTGATTACGCCCTGGAGTGGGGAATTGAAGCCATCTGGAAGCGCGTCTACTCGCTCGCCGCCCTGCTGCGCTCAGAGCTGCAAGAGTTGCCGGGGATTCAGGTGCGCGACCTTGGCGCCGTGCGCTGCGGAATTGTCACCTTTACGGTGGAGGGCAAAGACCCGGAAGACGTTCGCCGCGCGCTCTACGGGCACGGGATCAACGTGTGGCAGAGCATGGCGCCCTATGCCCTGCTGGACATGACTTCGCGAGGCATTTCGAAGCTGGTGCGGTCCTCGGTCCACTACTACAACACCGAAGATGAGGTGCATCGGTTCTGTAGGGCTCTTGCTTCCCTGGCCTGACGGCTGGCGCTCGCGGCACCGCTCCTGCGTGCTATACTGGGCCGAGGACAGGGATTAGAGCGGGCCGCGGGGGATAGCCGGAGCGGCGCGCGGAGGATTTGATATGGAAGCGCTGAGCATTCCGCACCTTTTAATCATCCTGCTGATTGTGGTCATCTTTTTTGGCGGGCGCAGGATTCCGGAAGTGATGCGCGGCCTGGGTGAGGGTATCCGCAGCTTCAAGGAAGGCATGTCGGGCAATCCGCCGGCCGCGAACCCGCCCAGCCAGCCGAGCCAGCCGAACGCCGCGCCTCAGGAAAAGAAGTAACCGGCCGAAAGACCACCCCGAACAAGAGATTCAACAGGGCGGCTCTCCGAGAGCCGCCCTTTGTGTTTTCATAGCCTGCTAGTCTGCCGCCCCGAGTGACCTGGCCTTCCATTATTTCCAAGGCCGCAAAGCAAATCCTGGTCTACACTTCCCGGCAAATGCAGCCTGTGGTGTGGCGATGTTGAGCTATTCACGCGGCCCTGACGCTCCCCTCCTCGAGCAGACCATCCACGACACCTTTGCACGAACCGCTGCGCGCTTGCCGGAAACACTGGCCATCGTGGTGCGCCATCAGAACGTCCGGCTCACGTTTCGCCAGCTTTCGGAGGAAGTCGAGCGCGTGGCGCGCGGGCTGGCGGGGCTGGGTCTGGAGGCCGGCGACCGCGTGGGGATCTGGTCAACGAGCTGCCTGGAATGGATTCTGCTGCAACTGGCCTGCGCACGGATAGGGACGGTCCTGGTGAACGTGAATCCGGCTTACCGCGCCTGGGAGCTGCGCTTTGTGCTGCACAAGTCGCGCATCCGGGCGCTGTTCTTGTGGGAGCGCGACGCGCGCTCGGATTACCGCGCCATCCTGGAAGAGGCCCGCGAAGGGCAGAGCTTCAACCTCGAGCAGGTGGTCTATCTGGGCGGGGAGTCGTGGTCCGCGATGCTCGCCGGAGGGTGCGAGGTAGAGACGGCGCCAGCCGGGCCCGAAGACGTCGCCAACATCCAGTACACCTCGGGCACGACCGGCTCGCCCAAAGGCGTCCTGCTGACGCACCACAACCTGGTCAACAACGGCAACCTGATGGGGCAACGATTCAAAGCCACGGAGCGCGACCGCATCTGCGTGCCGGTGCCCCTCTATCACTGTTTCGGCTGCGTGATCGGGGCGATGGTGTGTTACACCCGCGGCTCGGCGTTGCTCTTTCCCGGGTCGACGTTTGACGCTGGAGAAACGCTGCGCACCGTCCACGAAGAAAGAGCCACGGCGCTCTATGGCGTGCCCACTATGTTTATCGCCGAGCTGGGACATCCGGAGTTCGCCAAGTTTGATCTCTCTTCGCTGCGCACGGGCATGATGGCCGGCGCGCCCTGCCCAATCGAAATCATGAAGCGCGTGATGAGGGAGATGCACTGCGCGGAGATGGTCATCGGCTACGGGCAGACGGAAAGCTCGCCGGTAATCACCATGTCGAACACCGACGATCCCCTGGAGGTGCGCGCCTCGACGGTCGGGCAGGCGCTGCCGAACACGGAAGTGAAAATTGTTTCACAGGTAACCGGCGAGACGCTTCCTGTGGGCCAGCAGGGCGAGCTGTGCGCGCGCGGATACATGGTCATGAAGGGCTACGACGAGGAGCCGGAAGCCACCGCGCGGGCCGTCGACGCGGAAGGATGGCTGCACACCGGCGACCTCGCCGTGATGCGCGAAGACCAGCGATTCCGCATCACCGGCCGCGCCAAAGACATGATCATTCGCGGCGGCGAGAACATCTATCCGCGCGAGGTTGAAGAGTTTCTGTATACCCATCCAAAAATCATGGATGTGCAAATTGTAGGATTACCGGACCAGAGGTTGGGCGAGACGTTGGTGGCCTGGATCCGCCTGAAGCCAGGCCTGCAAACGACGGAGGAAGAAATACGCCAGTTCTGCTGCGGGAAAATCGCGCATTTCAAGGTGCCGCAGTACATCCGTTTCGTTGACGAATTTCCTATGACCGTGACCGGGAAAATCCAGAAGTTCCGCATTCGAGAGATTGAAATTCAGGAGCGCGGTTTGGAAGCGGCGGCAAAGATCCAGACAGCCTGAAACCGCTTGCGGTCAAAGGCCTTTGGGCTGCCCTGTCTACGATGGCGGTGTGTCCATTTCCTGGAGAAGTTGGTAGAGGCGGGCCAGGGGGAGTCCCACCGCGTTGAAATAGCCGCCTTCGATGCGGGTGACGAAGCGCCCGGCACGGCCCTGGATGGCGTAGGCGCCGGCTTTGTCGAAGGCTTCCCCGCTGGCGATGTACTCGTCGATCTCTCCTTCGCTCAGCGTGGCAAAAGTGACGCGGGTGGATTCGCTCACCACGCGCACCTGCTCGGTGCGCCGCGGGCCCTTGCGCCGCTCGTCGGCGGGCACGCGCAGCACCGCCAGGCCGGTCAGCACCTCGTGGGTCTGACCGGAGAGCTCGCGCAACATCCTGCGCGCATCGTCTGCGGATTGCGGCTTGCTTAGCATCCCGCCAGCCAGGACGACCACGGTGTCCGCGCCAATCAGTGTCACCGGGCCGGAAAGCCCCTTCGACGCCGCGCGCGCCTTCGCTTCCGCAAGGCGGCATACGTAAGCCTCCGGCGTCTCATGATCGCGCCGCGATTCGTCGACGCGCGGCGAAATCACTTCGAAGACGTACCCGGCATCGCGCAAGATCTCCGCGCGGCGCGACGATGCCGAAGCCAGAATCAGCTTGACCGGAGTTTCAGTCACCATCACCTCGGGGAGTTACGGCCTCAGCAGCTTCGGCCTTCGACCAACAAAAAATGCGCGCGAGGACCTGCATCGGGGCGCCTGCATGCCATTCCAAGTATTTTTGTGCCAGGGCGGCGCGTGCTTCCTGGGGAGTGATTTCACTTGCCCGCCGCACGGCATCGGGAAAAGCGCGGGAAGTCAGCTCGAAGCGCGATGAGGGCCATGCCCGAGTTTCCTGCTCCGCTCCAAAATGAACCACGAGCAGCCGGCGCGACAATTCGAGCATGGCCTTCTTGAAGCGCTTGTTGCCAGCGAAGCTTTCCATCTTGCAGGCATGGCGCAGCTCGAGGGTGGCCAACGGCCCGTGCTTTTCGAGAGCTTCCCACAGGTCGCGGGCGTCGGCGGAGATGCGTCCGGCCGCGTAGAAGCGCGCGTGATCGGCGGGCTGCGCCGCGGCATCTTCCATGGTCAGAAAATGCGCGAGGAGCTTCACGGAAAAAAACGTGCCGCGCCCCTTGAAATATTTGGCGTAGAACGCCCGCCGGCGATGCGGAAGTTGCGATTTCCAATCCCAGATTCGCTGGGCATTTCTGTCCCAGGTGACGGGCAGGCGCCGCGCTGCGGCGAAATAGAGCGAAGGAAGCATCAGCCCTTTGATGGGGAAAAGCACGCAGAAACCCACGGCGTCAATGAATCGCACCGCGTCCGCGGCGGTCACGACGCGCGTCGGCCACTTGACCTCACCTGCCGGCGCGCTAGACGACGACCGATTCTTCATATTCGCCGAAGACGCGCCGCAGAGTGTCGGCAATCTCGCCGACGGTGGCCAATGATTCCACTGCGGCGAGGATGGCGGGCATCAGGTTCTCTGAGCAGGCCGCGCGGCGTTCGACTTCGGCCAGCGCGGCGGCGGTGCGTGCGGCATCGCGACGAGCGCGCAGCGCCACCAGCCGCGCGACCTGATTGCGTTCCACCTCGGGATCCATGCGCAGGATGGGGATGGTCCGCTCCTCCTCCGCCTGGAATTTGTTCACGCCGACCACCACCTGTTCACCGCTCTCGACCGCCTTCTGGTATTCGAACGCGGCGTTCTGGATTTGCGCCTGGACGTAGCCGGTCTCGATGGCGCGGAGCATGCCGCCCAGGGCGTCAATGCGCGCGAGATATTCCTGCGCGCGGCGCTCGATCCCTGTGGTCAGCGCTTCAATGGCATAGGAGCCACCCACAGGGTCCGAGGTGTTGGCCACGCCGGTTTCGTTGGCGATGATCTGCTGGGTGCGCAGAGCGATCAGTGCGGCCTGCTCGGTGGGCAGCGCCAGGGCTTCGTCCATGGCGTTGCAGTGCAGCGACTGGCAGCCGCCCAGCACGGCAGCCAGCGCCTGGATGGTGACGCGGACGATGTTGTTTTCCGGCTGCTGCGCGGTGAGCGAGGAGCCCGCGGTTTGCGCATGGAAGCGCAGCAGGAGCGAGCGCGGGTCGCGAGCGCCGAATCGCTGGCGCATGATGCGCGCCCACAGCCGCCGCGCGGCGCGGAATTTGGCGATTTCCTCCAGCAGATCATTGTGCGCGTTGAAGAAAAATGAGAGTTGCGGGGCGAAGTCGTCCACCGCCAGGCCAGCGTCCACCGCCGCCTGGACGTAAGCGATGCCGTTGCCCAGGGTGAAGGCCACTTCCTGGTCGGCGGTCGAGCCGGCTTCGCGGATGTGGTAACCGGAAATCGAGATGGTGTTCCAGTTGGGCAGCTCGGCGCGGCACCAGGCAAAAATGTCGGTGACGATGCGCATGGCCTGCCGCACCGGATAGATGTATGTGCCGCGAGCGATGTATTCCTTGAGGATGTCGTTCTGCACCGTGCCGGAAAGGCGCTGCAGGTTGGCGCCCTGCTGTTTGGCGACCGCGACGTAGAGCGCGAGCAGGATTGCCGCCGTTGAGTTGATGGTCATCGAGGTAGAGACGCGGTCGAGGGGGATACCGTCAAAGAGCGCCTGCATGTCCTCGAGCGAGTCGATGGCTACGCCGACTTTGCCCACTTCGCCGGCCGCCAGCGCATGGTCGCTGGATAGCCCGATCTGCGTGGGCAGGTCGAAGGCCACGGAAAGCCCGTTCTGGCCGTGCGCCAGAAGGTAGCGGTAGCGGCGGTTGGACTCAGCCGCGGTGCCAAACCCGGCGTACTGCCGCATGGTCCACAGACGCCCGCGGTACATGGTGGGATAAACGCCGCGCGTGAATGGGAACTCGCCGGGATATCCGATTTCGCCTTCCGCGTCCGCCCCGTCAGGATCCGGAGCCGTGTACAGCCGCTCGAGCGGGATGCCGGAGAGCGTCTTGAACTCCGATTTTCTTTCCCCCGGCTTTTCGCCGGCCAGTGAGGGATTCGAGTTGGAGACAGGCTTGGTCACGGGAAGAATCTACCGCACGCGCCGGGCGGCGCGAAATGACGTCAGCGCGAAGCCGCCCATCATCAGCGCGAAGAGTACGGAAATCGCCAGCGGCCAGTCGGTGGTCCCGCGGCGCCACAGCCGCACCGCGCTGAGCGTACCGGTCAGGGCAAAAAGCAGAAAGATCGCGCCAGTCGTTTCATGGAAGAGCTGGCGGATGACGCGCCAGGCGACGACCCAGAAAACCCGTATGGCCCTCGAAAGGGCAAGAAACTGCCGGACCATGATTAGATTGTAGTACAAGATGCTGGAGAAGGCGGGGGCGGGGCTGCAAACGGCTCCCCGAATGACCCGAGGCCCAATGCAGCAAAGTCGTCTATTGGGGCGGCTCACAGGACGGAGGAAGAAATGGGCTACGTGAAAGAGAATTTGATCTCCGGCGAGACACTGAGCTATTCCGGAAGGCTCCACTGGGTCGCCTCGGCTCGTCTGTTCCTGCTGTCGGTGATCTTCGCGCTGGCCGGGCTGGCGGTGGTGAGTCTGGTTTTCTCTAAGGATAACCGCGGGCTCAAACTGCCGGATCGCCTCGGTCTTGCCGCTCTAGCACCTCTTGTTTTGGCGGCAGGCTGCGCGGGCACGGGTCTTCTGCGATTGTCCTCATCCGAGTTTGCGGTAACGAACAAGAGAGTCATTCTCAAAGTGGGTCTGTTCCACAAGAGAACCTTGGAGATTTTCCTCGGGAAGATCGAGAGCATCGGTGTCGAGCAGACGATCCTTGGTCGGATTCTCGGCTATGGACAGATTGTGGTACGGGGAACCGGCGGGACTTTTGAGACTTTCGATCACATTTCCCGCCCGCTGGAATTCCGGAAACAAGTCCAGGAACAGATTGGCCGCCAGAGCGTTTAGGCGCTCCCGCTCGATCTGGCGGGGCCCGTTAACTGACTGGGGATAAGCCCTTGTTTCCGTCCTCGCGGCGGCACTAGAATACGAGAAAGCCAACTGCGGAGGAGCGCCGTGCACCTGGATGACAACCTGAAACAGTTGCTCCGTGAGCTTGGCCGGGCCATCAACGAAGCGGTTTCGGATTCCGACCGCATCGCCCGGGCCATCGCCGGGGTCCGCACCGCGGGTTACGACATCGTGCTAAAGCTCGATGCCACGATCGGCCTGGCGCCACGGGAAGCGAAGCAGGTGAAAATGACCGTGCAGGACCGGCGGTTCCTGGATTCGCTGCGCATCCGCGTGGAGGACGAGATCCTCGACGACGAGAGCGATGAGGAGAAAAACCGCATGACTGCGCAGGACATCAAGTTCCTCAAGTCGCTGAAGATCACTTTGGATGAAATGTAGATGAACAAGCCAAAATTCTCCGCGCTTCTGATCAGCGCATCGCTCGCCGCGCTCGCCGCGCCGGGGCTCCTGCTTCCCGCTACCGCGCAGGACCAGGACCAGGTCCGGACCACCGCGCCCATCGTCTTGAAGGCGCCCAAGCCAAAGAAGGACAAGTTCAAAGGCACGGTGGTGGTTGCCAACCGAGCGCAATTTACCGTGCAGAGCTCGCAGAACCAGCGCGTGGTCCGCACTTACCACTATTCGCCCAAGGCCTGGGAGAAGATGGTGCAGGTGATTGACCGCGGCGGCTACCAGTTCGGCGACAAGGTGGAAGTGATTTCCGAGCCGGGCTCCGACGTGGCCCTCGAAATCAAGGGAAAGCCCTCGAAATCGAAATAGCGCGCGCCCCTGCCACGCTCCGGCCGCCGCCCGGCCGCCCGGGCGCAATGCAAAGCGGAGGAACTCGATGGTCCGCCCTCCGGCCGTCGCTGGCCGCTTTTACCCTTCCCAACCGCAGGAATTGCTTGCCCAGGTCGAAAAATTCCTTGTCGCCGAGCCGCCGGCAGCGCGCGTGCGCGCGCGCGGATGCGTGGTGCCGCATGCCGGCTACATGTATTCCGGGCACGTGGCCGGAGCGGTCTACGCGCGGCTGGAACTTCCCAAGCGATTCATCCTGCTATGCCCGAGGCATTTTCCGGAAGGCGAGCCGGTGGCCATCGTCTCCTCTGGCGCCTGGCGAACGCCGCTGGGAGACGTGGAAATCGACAGCGCGCTGGCCGTGGCGCTGAAGCAGGCTTGCCCGCTGCTGAGGGAAGACGCCGTGGCGCATCGCATTGAACATTCCCTCGAGGTGCAGTTGCCGTTTCTGCAGAAGCTGGCCGGGGCATTCCGCTTTGTGCCCATCGCCATCCACAAAGACCATTTCGGATCGCTGGAAGAGATCGGCCAGGCGGTGGCCGAGGTGGTGGCCGCGCAGACCGAGCCGGTGCTGGTGGTGGCTAGCTCGGACATGAACCACTACGAGAGTGACGAGGTCACGCGGAAGAAGGACCGGCGGGCCATCGCGCCAATCCTGGCGCTCGACGCGCGCGGCTTGTTCGATGTGGTGCGCCGCGAAGGCATCACCATGTGCGGCTACGCGCCGACCGTCGCGCTGCTGGTGGCGGCGAAGCAGCTAGGCGCGACACGCGCCGAGCTGGTGCGCTACGCGACTTCGGGAGACATCAATGGAGATCTTGCCGAGGTAGTGGGATATGCGGGAATTGTGATCCCCTGAGAGAGTGGAAATGTAGAGCTGCCCTTCAGGGCAGCACGGTGCTGGTCCGCCCAGCTTGATGGCGGGCAGGCGCTACTTGAACCTTCAGTGTGGCTTGGGCGAGGAAGAGGATCCTTTCGGAGCGGACGAAGGGGATCCTGACGCATGAGGCGCAGGGCGGGGCGTCCCGGAAGAAGATGCGTGCGGAACCCCCGAGGAACTGCCGGCCGATCCCCTAGAGCCAACTGAGCTGCGCGAACTCGCGAACGACGTGGGCGGATGCGGGAATCCAGTTGAAGAGATGGCCCGCGTCGCCGTACGCCCGGTGCCCATGTGTTGCGCCGGCTTCAAACCTGCATTGCCGGAGACGCCTGTCGTTCCTGCAGAAACCACGCTTGTACCTGGCGTGGTCCGCAACTGTTGCGCGGAGCGGAGGAGTTCCGGATCCTGGCGCGGATCCATCGTAAACCGTGGATTGGCCCCAGGCGCTAAACTCCCGAGCGTGTGCGGGGCCCCGGAAACAAGACCCGCCGAAGAAGTGGTAACCAGTCCCGCAGACAGGTTGGCAGGAGTCACCCCCGGCTTGTCTTTGGGCGAGAGCGGCACCCAGCCAATCCGGTTGTTGGTGCGCACCCAGTAGACCGTGGCAGGGCTCCAGGAGTTAAAATACCCCGGCATCCACAACCAGCCGGTGCCGGGCAAAAAAGTCCAGCGGCCGTAGTGATACGGCAGCCAGCCCCAAGGCTCGAAACTGGTCCAGGTAAGCCCGAACCCCGGCGTGTTGGTCCAAACCCCAGCCATGAACGGGGACCAGCCAAGGCCCATGCCATAAGGCTGCCAGCAGCTTCCCACGCCGCAGTTCATCCATGAGCCGTAATAGGAGAGGTCAGCCAGACCATAACCCACCGGCGAATGGGAGTAAGCCAGAGAATTATTGCGTCCGGCGATCATCGCGTCGTCGCGCTGCGAGACCCATTTGTCCCAGGCGTCGGGAGCGGGGTTGCGCTCGATGGCCACCCGCGCCGCAGGATCGGTGCGCGCAGCCAAAGTCTGTCCCTTGCCGACGCTTTCGAGATTGCCGGCGGCGGTGACATCGAGGCGGCCTTTCAGAACGCTGACCGACGAGCCGTCGTCGAAAACATCGAGGCGGAATCGGGAATCCTCGCTGACGCGCACGGACAGCTTGCCGCCCTCGACCACAAATACTTCATGGTGGCCGGGTTTCGAGTAAATCGTGGCGGTGCCTTGAGTGATGGCGAGGCGCGTGCGCTTGGCGCCATCCTCGAGGGCCAGCTCGAGAAATTGGAGGACGGTGTTATTGGCGATACGCGCCGTGGCCCCGTTCTCAAATTCGACTTCAGCGTGGCCGTCGGTGGTGGCCAGGCTCATCCCCTCGCGGAGGGGTGTATTCACGATGGCCTTCTGCCATCCGGCGTCTGCGCCGCTGGAGATCTGCACGTCCCCGGAAACGAAACTCAGGCGGACGATCCGAGCATGGCTATATTCGCCGGCGGAGCCTGCCGGTACCAGGACCAGGGCCACGAGAGCTGCGACAAGAAAAAGGAAGAACGATGTGTGGCGGCGGTTCATACCCACCCCCCGATTTAACACTTGAGGAAACAATCGCATATATAAATTGATGGCAATACCAATCTCCCGGGTTGCGCCCAGGAGGTACATCTATCGTGGCCCTGCCACCTTACCCCGTCAAGGGGAATCGCCGCGCAGACAGGCGGGAAACGAAGGGGGAAGCGACGATCAGCGAAGAACAGCAATCAACGCGGATGACGGATGGATTCAGCCATGGCCCGCGCGCGCTGCCGGGCGATATCGACGAAGCGCGAATCGTTGGCAATCTGTTCGAGGATGGGGAGGAGGCGCTCGGGTTCGGGGAGCATCTGGCGCTTGAGGTCGCCTTCCACCTGTAAAAGCGCATCGTTGACGCCCAGCCGGTCGTACTTAACGCGACGCTCGAGCAGCATCAAGTGTTCCTGCTGGCGCGCCAGGCCCTCGAAAATCTGCAGAAGCTGATTGGCCGCGCTGTTGACGGTGTAGTTGAACTGGACTTCGCTGGCTTCACCACCGCGCTCGTAGCGGAAGGTTTTTTCGCCCAGGTTGGCGATGCGCCGCTTGACGTCCAGGCTGAGACCCCGGAAATACTGCAACTGCGCGGCCAGGGAAAAGATTTTCGCCCGCAGCGCCGGGCCCACGTCAAACGGATGTGGATCGGGTTCGTCGGAAAGCGAGCGAAGATCGTAGCTGCAGGCCCCGGCCTCGGGGATGCGGATCTCGATGAACTCCGGGTAGCTGGAGCGGAAAACCTTGCGGAAAACCATGGTGGGTTCGCCGCTGGCGCGGACTTCTCCGCTTGCTGCCACCAGAATCAGGGCAGCCAAGAGCGCTGTGGCGCAGCAGAAGCGGGGGCGGGGCATGAACATTTTCATCGGCTGGGGATGCGCGCCGGGCGCCGAGCGGGGGAAGCTCGCGGCACAACCGCGGTCCGGGTTGCCGCCACCAGACGCGCCGCCGCGCGCGTGGCGTGAATGTGGCACAGGGCGATGGCGATGGCATCGGCGGCGTCAGCGGGCTGCGGCCTTTCCGCCAGGGAGAGCTGCGAGCGCACCATCTCCTGCATCTGTTCTTTGCTGGCCTGGCCATAACCGGTGACGCTGGCCTTCACTTGCCGCGGCGCGTAGCTGTGCACGGGGATGTCGCCCTCGGCGGCAGCCAGCAGGACTACCCCGCGAACCTCAGCAAGCAGCAGCGCGGAGCGGACATTGAGCGCGGTGAAGGCCGACTCGACCGCCACTGCCTCGGGCGCGAATTCTTTGACCAGACCGGCCACCAACTTGTGAATGTCTTTCAGACGGCCGGCGGCGGAGGCGCCTCGCGCCGGGCGCCAAGCCCCGAAACGCAGAGCGCGGCAATCGCGGCCGTCGGTTTCCACCACGGCATATCCGGTGGCGCCGGCGGCGGCAGGGTCAATCCCCAGCACGCGGCGCAGCCCGGCGGCAGGCGGTCTAATCGGAGTGGGTGGCATTGCAACAGTCTACGTCGGGGAGGCCATTGAAACAAAGTGCCCGTTCGGGCACAGCGTGCACCGCGTTATTGCGCGCCAACGACGGCTTGCATGTCCTTCTCGTCGATATCGAAGTTGGAGTAGACATGCTGCACATCGTCGTGTTCTTCAAGCGTTTCGATCAGCCGGACCATCTGTGATGCTGCCGAGCCGGCCAGTTTGACGTAGTTTTGCGGCACCATGGAGAGTTCGGCAGAGGTTGGAGTCACGCCGGCTTTGACCAGGGCCTCGCGCACCGGCTCGAAGGCTTCAGGCGGAGTGACCACTTCCCATGCCGAGCCATCGTCGCGCAAGTCTTCCGCGCCGGCTTCGAGCACCAGGGACATCATCTTCTCTTCGTCGGCGGCTTCTTTGGGGACCACGATGTCGCCCTTGCGGTGAAACTGCCAGCCGACGCTGCCGGTCTCAGCGAGGCTTCCGCCGTGCTTGCTCATCATGTGGCGGATTTCGCTGACCACGCGATTGCGGTTGGAGGTAACCACGTTGACCAGCATGCCCACGCCGCCGGGGCCGTAGCCCTCAAAGGTGACTTCCTCGTAGGCCTCGCCCTCGAGTTGTCCGGTGCCGCGCAGGATGGCGCGCTCGATGTTCTCGCCGGGCATGTTCTCGCCCTTGGCGGACAGGATGGCGGAGCGCAGGCGCGCGTTGGAATTGAGGTCGGCGCCGCCGACCCGCGCGGCCATGCTGATTTCGCGGATCAAGCGGGTGAATACGCGGCCACGCTTGGCGTCGGTGGCCGCTTTCTTATGCTTAATGGTGGCCCATTTTGAATGCCCAGACATGTGCGTGCCTCACCGGAAAGATGGCAGGAGCAAAGGACTTGCTCTTGCCGGATAAGCCTAGCACACCTGCACAGCGGCGGGAAGCGCTGCGGGGCGGCGGAGGCGGATAAGTCCGAGTCGGGGAAAAGGGCCAATTCCAGTGCCCTGGCCACTCAGCAGAAAGCGCGTTTAGCAGGAACTATCCGAGCAACACTGTCTGCGCGTGCCGAATCGCCCGCGGGCCCGCTCTGGCTTGTTGTGTCGCTGCTACGAACTTGGCTGCTGGCCCTGAATCCTTGGGGACCACCCAAAAGCCCCACAGTGTCATGTGAACTTCGGACAAGATGGCGTACTCTCTTGTAATCGTCATACGTTAGATGTATAACAATTTCGCAATGTCTATAACGCGAGTCAGTTCTTGTGAGCCGCCTTGGCTCTTGCTGGTATTCAGTCTGCCCAGGAAAGGGGCGAGCTTGCGTGTCGCGGTTTGGAGAAAACTCCGGCGCTACGGGGCACTACCGCTCGGGAACTCCGGCTATCTGCTTCCAAGCAATCCCGACAATCGCGAGCGATTGGAGTGGCTGGCAACAACGGTTCGAACCCAGCAGGGGGAAGCTTCTGTTGTGGATGTGGAGTCCATCGACAATCTATCGGGTCCCCAACTCGTAAGGCGATTCAGCGATGCACGAGGGCAGGATTACAGGGAGCTGCAGAAAGAGATTCGGGACAGCCTGGCAGGTTCGTCAGCGAAGCGCTCGATGGCCCGAATCGCGCGACTTCGGCAGCGATTCCAGGAGATTGTCAGTATCGATTTCTTCGGAAACGTTTTGCGAGACCAAGTCGAGCGTCAGCTAAACAAGATGCAGAGCCCAGACCACCACGTGGAGCTGGGCGCAGAAATCCGCAAGGTGTCCCGGACAGCTTACAGGAATCGTTAGTGGGTGACTCGGCAGCGTCCGGGTGTGGACCGGGTAGCTTCCGCGTGGCTGATCCGTCGATTCATCGATCCGAAGGGACGCTTCGGATTCGTGAGCGAGGACAAGAAGCCTGGGGATGCAGTGCCCTTCGACATGTACGAAGGCGGTTTTGGACATCGCGGAGAAGACTGCACATTCGAGACGTTACAAAAGACTTTCCACATCCGAGACCGAAAGGTGACGGCTATGGCTCAGATCGTGCATGACGCCGACCTCTTTGATGAAAAGTTCGGTCGTCGAGAAGGTTTCGGCATCGACGAGGTGCTCAAAGGGTGGGCGCGCCAAGGCCTGGGCGACAAGGAGCTATTGGAACGCGGGATGGAGCTTGCCGAAGGGCTCTATCACTCACTCCATCGAGAGAAAGCTGTTACACGCCGGCCATCTGCGGTGGCTCGAAAGGGGGCGCTATGAAATGGATCACACGCCAGAACGTCAAGGTTGACCGGGTTGCGTGTCCCTGGCTGATCCGGCGTTTCGTTGATCCTGTTGCGAAGTTTCTTTTCGTTCCTGAAGAGAAGCTTCTGGAGACCGCTAAGCTGGAAAATGCGATTCCCTATGATGCGACTCGATACCCGGGGGTGAAGCTCAATCACCGAGGCGAGCGCTGCACGTTCGAGGCGATTTTGGAGGACTACCACCTGGCTGATGCCTCATTGCACCGCCTCGGTCTGATCGTGCGGGCTGCGGATGTGATGGGGCAGGAGCACGTCGCTCCCGAGGGAGTTGGGCTGCGTGCCATGGCGCAGGGTTTCGCGTTGCTCGGAATATCCGACGAAGAGCGATTGGCGCGAGAGTTTCCGCTGTACGACGCGCTTTATGAATATGTTCGCGCGGAACGGACGTGAGGTGAAACTACCTAAGGATCTCCGGCTGATGTACACGGCGGCCCTTTTCCGTTCGCTCGGGATTGGCCTGATGGGTGTGGTCCTGGGGATTTATCTCGCCCGAGAAGGGTTTCAGGCATTTCACATCGGGCTGGTGGTAGGCAGCGGCCTGGCGGGCTCGGCCGTGGGCACGCTTTTCACCAGTTTGCGGGCCGACCAGTTGGGGCGCAGAAAAACCCTGATGGTGCTCTCGCTGCTGGGCGCTCTTGGAGGAGCCGGCCTGGCAATGAATTCCAGTTTCCTCGGCCTTCTACTCCTTGCGTTTTGCGGAATGCTCAACTCCATGGGCAGCGACCGTGGCGCGGCGTTTGCGCTGGAACAGGCGGTCATCCCTCAGAACATTCCTGCGAATCGCCGCACAGCAGCACTTTCCTGGTACAACCTGGTGCTCGACTTGGGACATGCGCTTGGCGCGTTGATGGGTACGCTGCCCGCCATCCTCCCGCTCTGGTCGAGTTTCAGCCTATCCCAGGCATATAAGCTGACCTTTTTGATCTACTCCGGCTGTTATCTCCTCAGTGCGATTCCGTATTTCTTCCTCTCTCCTGAAATCGAAATCAGGTCTACCGGTAAGCCGGTGAAACTAACTTCACAATCAAAGGGAATTGTGACCCGTTTGGCGATGCTCTCGGGCCTCGACAGCTTTGGCGGCGGCTTTCTCACCGATGCGCTTTTCGCTTACTGGTTTTTTAGACGATTTGGCGTTTCGGAGGCAACCCTGGGCCCGCTCTTTTTCGCCGCTCACGCTCTGAATGCCATTTCTTATCTAGCGGCGGCAAAGCTCGCCGGGCGCATTGGGCTGGTCAAGACGATGGTGTTCACGCATATACCTTCGAGCGTTTTCTTGATGGCCGTACCATTCGCGCCATCTTTCCAGTGGGCGGCGGCCTTGTTTCTCGCCCGCGAATCTCTGGTAGAGATGGATGTACCCACGCGGCAGTCCTACGTAGCCGCCGTGGTCCAACCCGAAGAGCGAACCTTGGCGAGCGGGGTAACGAATCTGACGCGAAATGTTTCTTGGGCAGTGGCACCCTCCGTGGCCGGATACCTGATGCAGCATTTGAGCCTGGCTGCTCCACTCCTCCTCGGAGGGGGGATCAAAATTATGTATGACGTTCTGTTGTATGCGGCTTTTCGCAAGCTGAAACCCGAGGAGGAAAAAAGCGCCGGCGCAGTGACCTGCGTTTCAGGATGAACTGTCAATGAGTTTCAGGCCCAGTTTACAATTCACCGGCGGTGGGCGGCTCGAAGGGGGACGCTGGTATGGTTCGCGCGCCATTTCATTTTTCTGCTTTCACTTTTGTTGTCAGTGCATCGCTTTTCTGAACTGTCTGCAAGGAGGATTGGTCATGAAAAAAGCAACGTGGCTGGCTGGAGCAGTTTTCTTTGGATCGGTTGTGCTCGCCCCGACGGTTCCACTGGCGGCGCAAACGGCCGACCGCGTCTGGAACTTCGACCGCGACGCGGCAGGAACGCCCCCGCAGGGATTTACCTTGGCGCGGACGGGGCGAGGCACGATTGGGCAGTGGGTGGTGATGAAAGAAGCGACCGCGCCGTCCCAGCCCAATGCCTTGGCTCAGACTTCTCAGGACAAGACCGACTACCGTTTTCCCATCGCCATCGCCGAGTCCACCAGCTACAAGGACCTTGCCCTGAGCGTAAGATTCAAGGCCATCTCCGGCAAGGTGGACCAGGGAGCCGGGCTCATCTTCCGGCTCAAGGACAAAAACAATTACTACGTCGTTCGCGCCAACGCTCTGGAAGACAACTTCCGTCTCTACCACGTGGTCCATGGGCGGCGCATTCAGTTTGCGGGCACAAACTTCAAGGTGACCTCACAACAATGGCATGAAATCAAAGTGGAGGCGCGGGGCGACGAATTCAAATGTTACTTCGACGGGCAGCTCAAATTCAGTGCCAAGGACAGCACCTTCAAGGATGCGGGCAGGATCGGACTGTGGACGAAAGCCGATTCGGTGATCTACTTCGACGATCTGACAGCGAAGGACCTGAGCGGTTCACGCTCCGCGTCCTTGACCGGGAAGATTTACGCGCAGCGGCTGGTAGATGAGTTGGGAGGCAGACATCCCGAGCTGGTACGAATCGGCATACATGTAACACCACCGAACGCGTCCGAAAATGTCATCATCGCCTGTAACGAAACCGAAAGGATCGGACGGAAGTCTGACTCAGAAGACCTGAAAGCCATGAAGAGCGGGCAGCCCGTTATATTGAAAGAAGGGGAGAATTTCGATGGGACCCTGCCGCTGCATGATGCGGCTGGCAACACCATCGGCGCGATCGGTTTGACATTCAAGCCACGAAACGGCGAGCAGGACGCAGATGCCGTCCGCCGCGCTCGCGGCCTGGCCGGTGAGATCGAGAAACGAATCGCCTCCACCGGCCAGTTGTTCGCTTTGGATCGTATTACAGCGGCCACCTGAATGAAGCGCGGGTGCGGGGAGAATACCGCGTGAATGAGCGCTTGTCATTCAGCCTGAGCGAACAGTGGAACAGATTTCGGCTTCCCGTTCCCGGGGGCAATTTTTCCGTCGTGTTCGGCAGCCTGCAAACCAACTATTCGTTCTCGCGCTTCCTGACGCTCTCGGCGCTGCTGCAGATGAACACTTCCAACACGCAGGCGGCCAGTGCGAACATTCGTCTGCGCTGGAACTACCGGCCGGACAGCGACCTCTTTCTCATTTACACGGTGGGTCAGCAGTTTGCCAGCCTGGTAGCTGCTAACCCGGCCCAGTTCACCAAACACCGCTTTGCGGTGAAGTATACGTATTCCTTCCGGCCTTGAGGGTCGTCTCTGTGCGGCAGACGCCGCGCAAGACGGATCGGGAATGAGGAGCCTTCTTCTCGGTCACCACGGCGATCTGTGACCTTCTGATTCTGCCGATTTCCGTCGAATTTAATTTGAGGATGAGGTACTAAAAACTTTCGACAGGGAGCATCTGTATGACTTCGAGACAGGTCAACTCGGTGTACAATGCCGGCTGCCGGGGAGCTCAGAATGGATATCCCGGCTAAGTACACCCAACCTCATGTCAAAGTATTCGTGCTTCTTCGTTCTTTGCCTGACTTCCTGCTTCGGTCTTAACAGCGTCTCCGCCCAAGCGCCCTCAAAGCCACCAGACGCCAAGGCTGATTATTCCGGGGAAGCTTTTGTCGTCGAGCTGGAAACCATGCGAATTATCTTTGAGAACGACGGCACGTACAGTAGGGAAACCACCGCGCGAATCCGCATTCAATCCGGCGCGGGCGTTCAGCGCTTTGGAGTGCTCAGTATTGCCTACCAGAATTCCACGGAAAGTGTGGACATTGACTACGTTCAAGTTCGGAAATCGGACGGCACAGTAGTGGCCACGCCACCCGAGAACGTTCAGGACATGCCGGCGGAGATAACTCGCCAGGCTCCGTTCTACAGCGATTCGCAGGAAAAGCACGTGGCCGTGAAAGGCTTAGGCGTCGGAGACGTGCTGGAGTTCCAGTCTCACTGGAGCGCCACCAAACCACTGGCTCCTGGCCAGTTCTGGTATGCCTATAATTTCTCTCACGACAGCATCATCCTGCAGGAACTGCTTCAGATCAGCGTCCCTCGGGACCGCCCAGTGAAATGGAAGAGCCCGAACTTGACACCGACAATCACCGCGGAAGGTGTGCGCCGCGTCTTTACGTGGACCAGTTCGCAGCTCGAACACAAGCCGGCAGAGCAGGAACAAAAAGACAAGGAGCAATCCACCTACCAGTCCGTGCGCGGAAAGTTACCTCCGCCCGATGTTCAGATCTCCAGCTTCCTGAGCTGGGAAGAAGTGGGGCGCTGGTACAACACGCTGCAACAGGAACGCGTAAAGCCTACGGCGGAGATTCGTGCGAAGGCGGCCGAGCTCACGCGGGGCGCAACGGACGACAACGCTAAACTTCAGGTGATCTATAACTATGTGAGTACTCAATTTCGCTATATCGGTATCGCTTTCGGGATTGGCCGTTATCAGCCTCATTCCGCAAGCGAAGTCTTTGTCAACCGGTATGGGGACTGTAAGGATAAACATACCCTGCTGGCTTCCCTGCTTGATGCCGTGGGCATAAGGGCCTATCCCGCACTTATCAGCTCCGCGCATGAGATTGATCCGGACGTGCCTTCCCCCGGCCAATTCAACCACCTAATCAGCGCTATCCCGCATGGTGACCAATATACCTGGCTGGACACCACGCCAGAAGTTTCACCTTTCGCGTTTCTCTTTATGGCGTTGCGCGACAAACAGGCGCTGGTGCTTCCGGAGGACAAGTCACCGGCCTTGATGACAACTCCCGCAGATCCACCGTCGAAGGGATCACTGACGTTTCAGATCAAGGCAAAGCTGGACGAGACTGGCACGCTGGAAGGCAAAGTTGAGCGCACGAACCGGGGCGACGACAAGGAGGTGTACCTTCGGAGCGCATTTCGGAATGTGCCGCTGCCGCAGTGGAAGGACCTGATCCAACAGATATCCTACGGCACAGGTTTCTCCGGCGATGTGAGTGACGTAAGTGCCGGCCCGCCGGAGAAGACCGATGAGCCATTCCACTTTTCCTACAACTACACGCGCAAGGAGTATTCCGATTGGCCCAACCGGCGCATCACTCCGCCACTCCCTCCGATCATTTTGCTGCCATTCCCGGAGAAAGACGGCAAACCCATTTACCCCATTTGGCTGGGGGCGCCCGGACAGTCGCTACTTGAATCCCGTGTGGAGCTACCCAAGGGCTACACAGCGGAACTCCCCAGAGATGTAGATATCAAGGAGGACTTTGCGGAGTACCACGCTGCTTATACGGCTAAGGAGGGCGGTCTGACTGCGGAACGCCGGCTCGTGGTGAAGCTCCGGGAGGTGCCGATCAGCCAGTACGAGGCATACAAGAGGTTTAGCAAGGCTATCCGGGACGATCAAGAACACTATATCGCGCTGTCGTCCAGCAGGCCGCCGGCAATCCCCTACCAGGATGCAATCTGGAACTTACCTAACAGCGAAAACTCAGACGCTGCGCGGGCCTACCGCAATGCGCGAGACGATTTCAATAAGCAGGATTTGCCGGGCGGAATCGCTTCTCTAGAGCGTGCGGTGGAGATTGATCCCAAATTCACTCGCGCGTGGCTGTTGCTTGGCGAAACATACAAACTCACTGGGCTGCCCGACCGAGCGCTGCAAGCGTATCGCAAGGCGATCGAGGGTGATCCCCGACAATCTGTCGCGTACAAAGCGCTGGGATTTACGCTTCTGGAACTGAGGATGTTCGAAGACGCTGTCCCCGTATGGCAGGAACTGATTAAGGTTGCGCCCGGTGATATCGACGGGCCGGCAGGCCTGGGAAGGTCCATGTTCGCGTTGAAACGCTATGACCAAGCGGCATCCGCCCTGGAAGCGGCCCTTAAACTAAATCCTCAATCCCGGAATCTTCTCCTCCACCTGGGCTCGGCTTATCTCCGCGCCGGGAACGAGGACAAGGCGCTGGCTTCATACCAGAAAGCACTCGAACTTGACCCCCACCCTGCGACGTTCAACGAAATCGGATACGAACTGGCCGAGGCGAACAAGAAATTAGCTATGGCGTTGGAATACGCTCAAAAAGCGGTGAGTGGTGAAGAAGAAGCTTCACAGAAAGTGAAGCTGTCGGAATTGCAGGTCGAAGACCTGGGACACACGGTCCGCCTCGGCGCATTCTGGGACACACTCGGCTGGGTACACTTCCGCATGGGAAATCTCGAACAAGCCGAAAAATACCTAAACTCCGCCTGGATGCTGTCCTCATACGGAGTAACGGCAGACCATCTTGGTCAAGTCTACGAACAGCAGAAAAAGAAGCAAGCCGCAGCCCGTATGTACCGGCTCGCGTTGTTTCGTTTCCCGCAGCAGGGAGCTGGGGGAGCCGGAGAAATAAAGGAAACGCGCGAGCGGTTAGAGCGTCTCTCTCCCGGAAGATCAACGACCGAGCTTACTAGCTTCGTCGATGCCTCGGATGAGGTGAACCGCCTGCGCACAATCAAGTTGCCACGACTGGTGCCAGGAACTGCGAATGCGAGGTTCTTTCTGATCATTGGGCAAGACCCGAAGACCTCGTCCGCGAGGGTCGAAGATGTGAAGTTCATCGGCGGCTCAGAAGAGCTGAAATCCGCAGGTAAAGCACTGCTGTCCGCCACCTTCAAAGTACAGTTTCCCGATGACGGCCACGCGCGCCTGGTGCGCAGTGGAATTCTCGGTTGCTACCCATACACAGGTTGTTCGTTCACCCTCCTCAACCCAGACGATGTGCACTCGGTGAATTGAACAGAGGTCGAAATGCAGGCCTTCCGGGGGTGCGGTTCCCCGAATTCCCATTGGCGCCAACTCCCTTGACAGTGAGGAGCGCGGCGTCAAGCCGCCTTGAGTTGTGACGTGCAGTGGCCGCACTTGGCCGCGGCGAGAGGCACATCCATCTGGCAAAAGGGGCACGGTTTGGTGGCCAGCGCCGCCGGTGCCGCTGCCTCCTGCCGCTTGGCGCGATTCACCGCGCGGATCAGGATAAAGATGGCGAAGGCCACGATGGCGAAGTTGAACAGGTGGTTCAAGAACATGCCGTAGTTGATCGTGGGCGCCCCCGCCACTTTGGCCGCAGCCACGGTGTCGAACGCCTTGCCGGTCAAGCTGATGAACAAGTTGGAAAAATCCACCTTACCCAGCAGCAGGCCGAGCGGCGGCATCAGGATGTCTTCGACGAACGAAGTGATGATGCGTCCGAAGGCCGCGCCGATGATGATGCCCACGGCCATATCCAGCACGTTGCCGCGCATGGCGAAATCCTTGAATTCCTTGAGCATGCCTCCTCCTTGAAAAAGCGCGCTGGGATTGGCCAGGTGCGCCAGGCCCATACCTTCGAGTTCGCGGTTGGGTGAATCAAACTCCATAGTGAACTTCCGGAGATACCTGCGCGAGATTGCCGGACGCCGGAAGTGCGGGATGCTGCGCCGGGATGGCGTAATTTGTCAAGCGGGCAAGACTCCGGATCATGCGGAGCCTCGCCGAGTTGAAGTTGTTCCGGCAGGCAGCTATTCTGTCTTGTCCGTGTTGGCAACGGCATTCAGAGGAATGAACATGTCATTTGGTCTTCATCTCCGCAGAGTTCATCGTCTGATGGTCCTGTTGCTGGGGACATTCTGCCTGGCAACGCTTTCCGGCCCGGCGCAGGACACCCAGCAAGCCCCCAAGCAAGACCCTCTGATGGTCAAGAAATCCTCCACCAAGCCGCCTGCGGGCCAGAAAGGCGCGAAGGATGTAGACGTCGCGGCGACGCGCGAGTGGACCGACACCGGGGTGGACCTTGCGCCGGGAGACAAGCTGCTCATCACCGCCACCGGCACACTCAAGTTCGCCACCACCGTGGACCCCGCTGGGCCCGATGGCTTGCCGCGCGGCTGGAAAGACCTGCTACGCAATCTCCCCGCGAACGAAGCCGGTCGCGGGGCGCTGATTGGGCGCATCGGGGATACCGACACGTCGCAGCCCTTTCTGGTAGGCGCGCGCCGCGAGCTCCTGGCGCCGCGCTCGGGAAGGCTCTTCCTCGGGATCAACCAGATACAGACGGAGCGCGGGGAGGGGACCTTCCATGCGCGCATCGAGTTCGAACAGCAAGGCTCGAAGGATTCTGGTTCAGGCACCGGTGGCAAGACCGCTGTGGGCACCGAGGTCCCCGGCGTAAACAAGGCCCTGCTGGAGAAAGTCCCCCGCCGCAATGCCGATGCCGACGGCCATCCCGGCGACATGGTGAATTTCCTGATCGTCGGCTCAGAAGACAACATGCGCCAGGCGTTCCAGAACGCCGGCTGGGTGGTGGTGGACCGCACGAAAAAGGAGGCCGTGCTGCACGGCATTCTGGCCAGCTTGAGCAAGCAGGCCTACGTCCAGTTGCCCATGAGCGAGCTGTTCGTCTTCGGCCGCGCGCAGGACTTTGGACTTGCGCACGCCGAACCATTCGCGGTGGTGATGCAGCGCCACCACCTGCGGTTGTGGAGGGCGCCCTTCGAGCTCAACGGCCAGACACTCTGGGTGGGCGCGGGCACGCATGACATCGGTCTGGAGAAAGACAAGCGCACCGGCGGCATGACCCACAAGATCGACCCGGCGATTGACGGCGAGCGCGATTACATCGGACGGAGCCTGACCGAAACCGGCCTGGTCACGGCAATCACCTATATCCTCCCTTCCAACCCCCTCACCGATGCCAAGACCGCCACCGGCGCCAGCTTTCATTCCGACGGCCGGGTCATGGTGATGGGTCTGGCCGCCTCCGGCAACGATCGCAGCAAGGCATTCGCGGAAATCTTCTGCGCCGTGCTGCAGCAGGAGCATCCCGACGCGGGCAACTGGGGCGCTTGCTCTGAATATCTGGACACGCCGTCCGACTCGCGCGCCGCCCTGGGACCTCTGGCGGCGAAATACCGTCTATTGATCGTCCCCGGAGTACTCAGCTCATGCGCCAGCTCAGCCCCCGCGTACAAGGAAGGACAAGCCTACCTGCACGACAAGTTCAACTTTCCGGTGGCGCTGGTCCCCGCCCCCAACCAGAGCAGCGAAACGAACGGGAAAAGCATTGCGCAGTACATGAGAGACCATTGGAATGAGGACAAACGGAAATACATCCTCCTGGGCTACAGCAAAGGAGCGCCGGATATCCAGGTGGCCCTGGCGCAGGATCCGGAAATCAGCTCGATGGTCGCGGCATTCATCACCGTGGCCGGCGCTGTAGGCGGCTCGCCCATCGCCGACGTGATGCCGGCGCAAGCCGAGCGCTGGACCCAGATGCTCAACCTGGGCCAGTGCCAGGGAGACATCGCCGCGGCGTTCAAGAGCCTGGGGCGAACAGAGCGGCAGGCATTCCTCGCCAGCCACCCCAATCCCCCCGTCTCCACGTATTCGCTGGTGGCGGTCTCAGACAAAACCAACACTTCAAAGGCCCTGCTGGAAAGCTGGCAGTTGATGTCCGTCTACGATTCGAGACAAGATAGCCAGCTCACCAAGAGCGACGCCGTTGTGCCTGGGGCGGTGTACCTGGGAGCGGCGCGCGGCGACCACTTTGCCGTGGCATTGCCCTTCGAATCCATGCAGGATGCGAGCGTCACCAAATTGTTGGACAAGAATCATTACCCGCGGACTGCGTTGCTGGAAGCCCTGGTCCGCTTCGTGGTGCAAGACCTGGAGAGCACAAAGTAAGCAAATGGTGCTGGCGCGCGGCGCGCCCCGGCTGTTGACGCCTTAAGCAGCGCCGGCGGCAGCGCGGTAGCGTGCGGCCTCTCCGCTGTGCTATCAAGGCGTGAAGCCAGCCCCTTCCGGCCATGGATATGATTTGCCAGATGCCCGGGTGCAAGGCGCCGGTGCCCGCGGCGCTCGAAGGCGACGCCTTGTGCGTCCTGCACTTCCTGATACGCCTGGAGCAGTCCTGCGACCGAATGCGGCGCGAGACGGCGACCGGAGAAGCGCCGCAGGAACGTCACGCAGAAATCGTGCAGTTCATCCAGGACCATGGCGAGCGGCTTTCGCACGTTTCTACCAGCGGCCTGCGCCTGCCCGATGAGATCAAGGCGCGCATTCTGACCGGTTTCCTGGGATTGATGAACCTGCGCGAAAACCTTGACCGCGCCGCCAGCCGTGCCGCGGCCCGCAGAGGCGGCATCTAACGGTGGAAATAATTTGAGTCGATCCTTTTCGGAGAGGTGCGGATTTGCCGGCCTGTTGCGCTACCGCTTGCCTGATGTGATTCTTCCCGGGCGCACTCTTTTTCCTCCGCTTCGGCCAGCCTGGGCTCCTCGCCAGTTGCCACGCGCCGCGGCTGCGCTGGCCAGCGTCATGCTGGTCGGAGGCCTCTCGATTTCCTCTCCGGCCGCAGGCAGGCAGACGCAGCGCTCCGGCGATGGCATGCCGCTGCCCACAGTCGAAAACGTGGTGCGGCGGATCATCGAACGAGCGAAGAACGCGGAAGTCCGCCGGGCCACCACCAGCTACGCTTATAGCCAGCACAGCGTCATCGTAAAACTGGACGAAAAGGGCCACGAGAGAGAGCACGAAGACCGGCTCTACGAGGTGGTTCCCCTGGAAGGCCGCAGCTACGCGCGCCTGGTGAAGAAAAACGGGCAGCCGCTCGCGGGGGAGGACTTGCGCGCCGAGAAAGAGCGCGAGCGGCGCTTCATCGAGCGTCACACCAACCAACGCCTGGGCGCCAGCGACGAGGACCGCGTGCCTCTGGATGCTGAGTTGTTCAACCGCTACAGCGGCAGCATCTCCGGCCGCGAGATCTTCGCCGGGCGCCCCGCGCTGATACTCGAATTCACACCCAAGAGCCGCGACTTGCCGGTCCGCCGCCGGCAAGACTATGTGCTCAACAAGCTGGTGGGCAAGGCCTGGGTGGACGAGCAGGACTACGAGGTGGTAAAGGTCGAGGCTCACCTGATCGAGCGCGTCCGCGTTTTTCTGGGCCTGGTGGCCACGGTGGACAAGGTCGAACTTGAATTCGCACAAACCCGCATCGGCGAAGGCATCTATTTACCGCAGCGGCTGCACTTCTACATTGATGGCCGCAAGCTCTTCACCACGCTGCACCAGCGCGTCGAGGCGGAGTGGAATGATTACCACCCGGCGGGCGGCAACCACCCAGGGGCGAAGAACTGATCCTGCCCGGGCGGAATCCTGCCCAGGTGCAACCGCCGGCCGAGCGCGCCGGCGCTCTCACTTATTGCAGACGCACGCCGTGAGCATTCGAGCGCGCCAGGCGCTCGAAATAGGCGAAGACGCGGCGGGAGACCTCACTGATGGCGCGCTCTGCCGCTTCCTCATCGCGCGCGTAAGTGGTCATCACGCTGATGGCGCAGGGCCGCCCGGCGAGCAGCACAATCCCGGAATCGCAGCGCACCCCATCGAGTTCACCCTTTTTATCCGCGAGGTTTACCCCGGCGGGCAGGCCGCGCGAGAGCGGAGTGCCCTCGGGCTTGGGGATCTTCAAGATGTCCAGGGCGAGCTTGGTGTGGGCCGCATCGAGCGCTTTGCCGTGGTAAAGCTGGTCGAGAAGCAGAGTCATGTCGCGCGGCGTGGAGAGATTTTCGACGCCCGCGCGCTCGGCCTCCTTGTCCATCATGCGCCGCTCGAGCCGAGTCTGGTTGAGCCGCAGCGCGGCCAGGCGATCATTGACGGGGGCCATGCCCACGCGGTCAATCAGGATGTTGGCGGCGGTGTTGTCGGAGAGAACGATCATCAGCGTGGCTAGGTCGCGGATGGCCACGGCGGAGGCGCCGTCGCCGAAATTCTGCAGCACACCGGTGCCGCCGACCATCGCCGCGCGCTTCACCTCGATGCGTTCGCCGAGCTTGAGTGTGCCAGCCTGGGCCTGTCCCAGCACCTCGAGCAGCACGGCGATCTTGATTGAGCTGGCCTGGGGGAACACGGTGTCGGCGTTGACCGCCAGGACCTCGCCGGTGGTCAGGTCGCGCACGGCAATGCCTGTGGCGCCGTCGAAGGTCGAGGCGATCTGGTTCAGCTCCCTGCCGAGCTTGGCGCGCAGGTCGGCGACACGGACGTCTGGTTGCGGTGTTTGCGCACTCGCTCCCGCGGCGGCCAGCAACAGCAGGGCGCAGAGACACACGGCACTCCGGCTTGCGCTCATCGTAAAACCTCCCAGCAGGATTTGTCAGGCGCCAATATACCGGGCGTAGAGCGACCGCGCCACACTCGCGTCACGCGTGCCCTTGATGACGGCGCGGCCGTCCGGGAAGACGGTCAGCTCGTAGGGGGAGACTTGGAACCGCAGCAGGTAGGCGTTGGCGCGCAGGCCGGAGACGTTGGGCTCCAGCCTGCGTCCCAACTCGGCAAGGTCAAGCTCGCGGCGCCGCTCGTGGATCTGCACCGAATCGCGGCCGCACATGGTGATGTGCGGTTGCTCGGCGCCCTCGAGATAGCGGAACTCGCGCCGCACGCAGGCGCGGCAGGTTGCGGAGCGCTCGACGCGGATGGATTGGAAGCGGCCGGTCCAAACGTCGCAGGAAATCAGCCGGCTATGCAGGGCCTCGGGCTTGCCGGCGAGGAGTTTGATCGCTTCCGCCGCTTGGAGCGAAGCGACAACGCCCACAACGGCGTTCAACACGCCGACCGTGTCGCAAGTCTCTTCGTTGGGAAGCGGGCTGCCCGTCTCCACCAGGCAGGCGAGACAGGCGGTCTCCCCGGGCCGGATGGTCATGGTCAGCCCATAGCTGGAAACCGCAGCGGCATAAATCCAGGGAATGCCCAGCTTGATGGCGATGTCATTCAGCAGGAAGCGCGTCTCGAAGTTGTCCGTGCCGTCCAGGATGAGCGGAAAACCTCCGAGCAACTCTTCGGCGTTGCGCGGGGTGAGGTCGGCGACGATTCCTTCAACGACGGCGTCCGAATTGATGGCCCGCAAGCGCCGCTCTGCCGCCACCGCCTTGGGCAGGGCTTCGCGTGCGTCGGATTCCTCGAAGAGCGTCTGCCGCTGGAGGTTGGAGGCCTCGACCAAGTCGCGGTCAATGATCCGCAGCCGCCCGATCCCGGCACGCACGAGCAGGTTGGCCGCCGCTGTCCCTAGAGCGCCGCAACCTACCAGCACCGCCTGCGACGCCCGCAGGCGTTGCTGGCCTATCAGACCCAGGGGGGCGAACAGGATCTGCCGGGAATATTTTTCGTGGAGGTCCAAAGACATTCGATTGCGCGTCTCGAATCGCGATACTCGCCGCGGCAACGATGCGGCATTTGTCATCATACCTCCGTACAGAAGCAGTGACATCAAGTGGACGAAAAATGAGGGGAAGCTCAATGGGTATCATTTTCACGTCGCCGTCATGGGGTAGCAGAAACATGAAGTTAAGACACACTGGCGTCCGGTTGCTTGACTAGTCGGCGCATCTCGCCCAGAATAATTTCCTCAGTGATGTTCTCCACGTTAACCGAGCGAACTCTGATTTATGCGGTGGGGCTGCTTCTCCTCAGGTTGCTGGTCGGTCTGGCGAAATCGGTCAGATTAAGAGAAGCCCTGTTCCTCATCGCCAGTTATCTGTTTTATCTCAGTTGGGGACCGTGGTTTCTCGCCGTTCTAGTCTTCAGTTCGCTGGTAAATTACGCCCTGGGCAGTTATTTGCGTCAGCGCATCACTCTTGCACGCCTATGGCTGGGAATCGCATTTAACCTGCTACTACTGGGCGCCTTCAAATACTTGCCCCTCGTAGGCGGAGTTTCCGTTGATCACCCGGCCGTAGCCCGGTTGAGTCACATTATTCTTCCGGTGGGCATGTCCTTTTGGACCTTTCAGGCCATCAGTTACCTTCTCGATCTCTACCGCGAGGAGGAGCTGAATCCTTCGCTTCTGGAATTCTGTCTTTACATGGCCTTCTGGCCCACTGTCCTCTCCGGGCCAATCTGCCGGTTACCTAACATGCTGCCGCAGTTTCGCCAGCCGGTGGCCGTTTCCTGGAACGATATCGGGAAAGGCACGCAACGTATACTGATCGGCATTTTCATGATGGCCCTGTCTCAAATAATGGCCGGCGGCCTATCACGCGGCCAGGGCGTGGACGCCGGCTTCGGCCAGGCCGCTGGCCTGCTCGGCGGAATCGACGTGTGGCTTCTTGCGATCGGCTACGGGTTTCAGCTCTTTTTCAACTTTGCTGGCTACTCTCACACCGTAATCGGCGCAGCGGAACTCTTCAGCGTTCACTTGCAGGAGAATTTTAGCCGCCCCTACCTTTCCACCACGCCATCGGTGTTTTGGACGCGCTGGCATATGTCGCTTTCCTTCTGGATTCGAGATTACGTCTTCTTCCCCTTGGCTACGATGAGAAGGGAAATATGGTGGCGCAACCTCTCTCTGGTCATCGCTATGTTTGTTTTCGGGTTGTGGCACCAGGGAAGCGTATTGTTCATGTTGTGGGGCATCTACCATGGCCTTCTCCTGGTGGCGCACCGCCAGTGGCAGCGCTTGCAACTTCACTGGAACATTCGATGGTCACGATATCTGTCAGCACCGCTCTCCTGGTTGGTCACGTTTGCAGCCGTTTCTCTCGGCTGGATTTTCTTCCGGGCGGAGAGCATGGAACAGGCGGCAATCATGTTCAGAACGGTCTTGTCGCCAGCCGGCTATTCCCACTTCGCTCTGCCTTTGAATTTCTATCGTCTTACCTCGATTGCCATGGCCGGCTATTTTGCGGCGGTTGGCATTGCGGCATTTCTCGATGGTCAAGCACCGCTGGAACAGTCCGAGGCGGGCGTTGGTGGTGAGATGGGCTCCCGGCGCGCGCCGAGCGGCGTGCTTGCGCTCCTTGCGCGCGAGCGGTGGGTGTGGGTGCTCCCGATTGCCGTGGTCCTTTGGCTGTATGTTCTCTTGATTCTCCATCCACAGGGACCTCTCGTAGGCCCGATGATGTACCAGGTCTTCTGATGGAGGTGAGTTCAATTTGTGAAGACCTGAGGTCGAGGAACCACAGATCCGGCAGCTCTCGCCAGGCTTTCCCGCCACCGATGGTTCATCGTATCCTGAACTTCGCGAGGCAATTCTGACAGATGCTAGGTGCCAACAATACGCAGCCCGTCGTGCAAGGACAAAGAGAATTAGGCCTCAAGGAGTTTGCGATTAAAGCTTGCGTCTCGATTGCGCTGGCCATCGGACTGCTGGCGGCAGGCGAGGGTATCGCATACTTATCTTTGCCGAAGCAGGTCCTTCCGCCCGCCGACTATAAGGCCTATGTGCTTTGGCAGATGGTTCGCCCCGGAAATCCAGCGGTTACTCTTGATGCGGATGGCCTGCGTCGGACCTTTTATTCTCATTGCGAGGCCAACGAGTACACGATCTGGATGTTTGGCAGCTCCGTCACGTGGGGCCCGTACAGTCACGATTGGGAGACCATCTCCTCATTCCTCGCCAAGCAGTTCGAAGAATCCGGCCGCCGAGTCTGTGTGAAGAATTACGGTCAGCCAGGATGGGGGAATACGCAGGAAGTTATCGAGCTGCTGCTGGAGTTGAAGCGCGCCAAGAAGAAACCAGATGCGGTGATTTTTCTCGATGGCAGTCTGGATTCGTTCCTTCCCTACGAATCAGACCAAGTCGATGTGCACATGGGATTTCCTGAATTTAAGCGGGAATTTGAGAGCTGGAAAGCCAAGAAGGAACAGGCGGGATTCGGATACTTTGGCAGCACAAATACCTATCTTGCTCTTCAGCGCCTCGCCCATAAACTTGGAGTTCTCAACGAGGCTCCCGCCCCGCGCTCTTTTTCACAGGAGCAAGTTGCCTCCATGGCCAAACGCACCATGGACAACTACTTGAAAAATATGGAAGTAGTGGACAGCCTGGCGATACATCACGGCTTCCACTATCTCTGTTTTTGGGAACCTTATCTCCTGGCCGTAGAGAGACCTTTGAGCCCTTCAGAGGAGTTGATCCGAGAAAGTACGGAGAAGCGGTATCCGGGCTTCGCACCAGTGAAGCGCGCAACCTATGAGTTGTTCCGCGCTTTGAAACGGCCCGACTTCGTCTATCTCGGGGACCTTTTCAATGACCCCAATGAGACGCTCTTTCTTGACGCAGCCCATTTTAAACCGGAGGGGAACCGGATCGTCGCCGAGCGAATCTACGTGGCCTTGCGACACCTCGGGTTGTAGACCAGATCCGTCAGCATTGACGGATTCCCGATGGAACCTGCCAGGCTAAGCTTTGAATTCTTCATTTGGCGGCAGGAATTGGGTTTCCATCTGGGCGCGGGAACCTGAAATTTTGACCGTGCCAAATGCCACAGAAAAGATGCAAACTCCTTACGTGGCGCCACAAAACCAACGACGGACGCTCCTCAGCGGATTTCTTCGCTCTCTTCGTGCGCACCCAGACCATGTGGCTCTGGAACTTGGAGATGAACTCGTAACCTACGCGGGGCTGTGGGAACGTGCAGGAAGAATCGCCAACTCTCTGCGCACCTGCCTGGATCCTGCCGCGCCCCTGGTCGCGCTGCTTGCCAACCGAAGTGTGACCGCATACAGCGGCATTCTGGGCATCCTGGCTACGGGCCGAGGATATGTGCCACTCAACCCGAAATTTCCTCTTGAACGGACACTTGCCATGCTGTCCGCGGCCGGCTGCAAAGCAGTCATTGTGGGATCGGAATGCGCAGAAGCAATGAAGGCTCTCCTCCACAAAGTGAAGGCCCCACTCGTTTGGATACTGCCGGAAGGAGACTTCGACCTCGACAAGGAAGATTTCACTTCGCATCGCCTGATTCGAGCCGGGGAGATGCAGGGGGTATTGGAACCCCGCGATCCGGTGGTAGATGGCGATGCCACCGCGTATCTCCTGTTTACTTCCGGAAGCACAGGAATCCCCAAGGGCGTGGCGGTCAGCCAGGGAAACGTCACTTCTTATCTGCGCTATGTGGGACCGCGGTATGCCCTCAAGCCGGAGGACCGCTGCTCGCAGAATTTCGACCTGACGTTTGACCTCAGCGTACACGACCTGTTTGTCTGCTGGGATGCGGGTGCGACTCTTTGTCCCTTCCCTGAGCAGTATCTGGTTCCGGCGAGCCTGATCAACGAAAAAGAGCTGACCATCTGGTTTTCAGTGCCATCCGTGGCCATGTTCGCATCGAAACTCGGCCTGCTGGAGCCCGGGGCTTTTCCTTCGCTGCGGCTGAGCCTGTTCTGTGGCGAAGCTCTTTCGGAGAAGCTGGCGACGGACTGGCAGCAGGCCGCCCCGCGCTCAATTCTGGAAAATATCTACGGGCCCACGGAAGCCACCATTGCCATCTCTCATTACCGCTGGGATCCGATTGGTTCTCCGCAGGAGTGCGTGCGCGGGATCGTACCCATTGGATGGATGTTCGACGGGCAGGAGGGCTGCATTGTGAACGAGAGCCTTTCTCTCCTGCCTGCGGGCCAAGCGGGCGAGCTGTGTCTGGCCGGCTCGCAAGTAACCACCGGCTACCTCAACGACCCGGTCCGGACCCGGCAGCAATATGTCCGGCTGTCCGGGTCGGAGAAATCACATTGGTACCGCACCGGGGATCTGGCGAAGAAGGATGAGCGCGGCTGCCTGTATTATCTGGGCCGGATAGACCACCAGGTGAAAATCAGCGGGTACCGGGTCGAGTTGCAGGAGATCGAACACGTGCTGCGCGAAGCAGCCAATACTGAATTTGCCGTGGCCGTACCCTGGCCGGTTTCCGAAGGAACGGCATCAGGCATCGTGGCGGTGATTGGCGGCTCGGATTCTTCTCACGACGCCCGAATCATCCAACTCTGTTCGGAAAGGCTGCCAAAATACATGGTGCCCACGCGCATCCATCATTTCGCTGAATTGCCCTTGAACGTGAGCGGCAAGCTCGACCGGCCGAAAATTGCGCTACTCGTTGAGTCAGTGAAGTGAAGCAATTTTTCGAAACGCAGGCCGTCCGGAGTCAGTTTGCAGGAGAGCACTTTCTTGCACTGTGCTGAAACAAGTTTCACATTTTGAGCCGCAATCAGGGTTACGCCGCCAGCTCTAACTCGTTCCATTGGAGCATTTGTCCCCCCTGCCGGCATGGTGGGGACATTGGTATATCGATTGCACGTCATGGAACGCGTGGAGAGTTGTGCTCCCCGGCCTGACATGCCAAGCTAGTTCTTGGAAATCGTGGCTGTGATTTGGTCAACAGCCGAAGCAGTTTCGGGAAACACACCCGCAGGCGTTGTGAGGCAGGAACAAGAAACTATGGCGACCGAGCAAACCGTAGTTCCGGCTGATCAAGTGAGGCAGCTCGCGGACTACATTCAACGAGCGGTGATCCGCCGGCCCGGGGTCGAAATCGCCGACGACACTCCTCTGGTGTCTTCTGGCTTGATCGATTCGTTCGCGCTGATCGAAATTTTCCTGGAACTGGAAAAGGTCACCAACCGGAAAATACCCGTGGGCAAGGTGCGAGCCAAGGACATGGATACGCTTCGTCTGATGTTTGCCATGGCGGAGAAGATGGGAAAGCCGAAAACTTAACTCGGTCATCAGAGGAAAACCCCACAGGTCTCTCGCCGCCGCACCCTGGCCACCCGCCGCCAATCTATCCGCTTCTTGCGCTCGAATTCTCTTTGGATCAGTGACCCGCTCTCAGCTCGGAGGCATGCGGCGCTTGGAAATCGAGATATCGCCCGATCTCTCTGACTCGGCCTGGAAACGAGATTGGCGCAAGTACCTGCCGTGGCATGGCGCTGGTCTTCCTTCTGTGGCAGGGAACGCGGCTATGCTAACCTTTCGTTTTATTCCAGTTGCCCCAGCCCGCGCAGAATCGGCAGAGGATGAGCTTAAGACAAAGTGTTTTCACGAGAATCCTGGCCTGGCTGGTGTGCATGGCCGGCGCTGCGCCCCTGCTCCTGGCCCAGGCGCCGCCGGATTTGCAGCGCCCGGAGGGCCGGCGGATTATCGCCATTCGTGTGGTGAGCGATGCGGCGAATGTCCTCGAAGAAAACCCTGCCGCGCTGCCGCTGCATGCCGGCGATGCGTTTGACTCTGACCTGGTGCGCGACAGCCTGCGCCAGCTCTACCGCTCCGGACGATTCGCCGATATCCGCGCAGAGACTTATGACGCTCCCGGCGGGTTGCGCCTGGATTTCGTCGTGCGCTCCAACCTGTTTATCAACACGGTGCGCGTGACCGGGCTGGCGGAACCTCCCACTCCGGAGGAAGCAGAAAGTGCGCTGCAATTGAACCTGGGCGAGACTTTCCGGCAGAGCCTGCTCGAAGAAAGCCTGCAGCGCCTGGGAGCGACGCTGCGGGAAGAAGGGTTTTACGGCGCAGTGTTGGACCCCTCGCTGGCCCCGCGGCCCGAAACCCGCCAGGTGGACATCACCGTGCGCGTCGAGCCGGGGCGCCGCGCGGTGCTCGGCGCGATCAGCCTGGTGAACTCGACGGCCTACCTCAACGCTGAGCTCTTGCGCAAGTCGAAGCTGAAACCGGGGAAGAAAGTGACCGCCGCCAGCCTTGACCGCGGCGCCGAACGCCTGCGCAAGTGGCTGATCAAACGAAACCATCTCGGCGCGCGGGTGACCATCCGCCGCGGCGATTATGACGCCGCCACCAACCACTTGCCCATCACGCTGGATGTCGCTGCCGGACCGCCGGTCCGCGTCGAGCTGACCGGAGCCAAGATTTCCCAGGGCAAGCTTCGCCGGTTGGTGCCCATTTTCCAGGAGGGCGGCGTCGACGAGGACCTGCTGCAGGAAGGCCGCCGCAACCTGCGGGACTCCTTTGAACGCAAAGGCTACTTCGATGCGGACGTGCAGTACACCACGCGCGAGGAAGAAAAAACGCACGGCCGGGTGATCGCCTACAGCGTGGTCCCGGGACCGCATCGCCGGCTGGAGAAAGTCGTCATCACCGGCAACAAATACTTCAGCGAAGACTTTTTGAGCGACCGCCTCAGCATGGTACCCGCGGCGTTTGCTTCCCCCGGCCTGTACAGCCAGCGATTGTTGCGCGACGACATCGCCTCCATCCGCGATCTGTATGCCGCCAGCGGATTCGCGGCGCTCGAGGTGAAGAACGAAGTGACGGAAAGCCGCCCGGGCAGCATCACCGTGCACATCGAGATCCACGAGGGCGAGCAAACGCGGGTGGAGAAGCTGGCCATCGAGGGCAGCCACGCCTTTGACGCCGCCACGCTGCTCTCCGTGGTGGGCTCCACCGCCGGGCAGCCCTATTCCGAGTACGACGTTTCCTCTGACCGGGACAACATCCTGGCCCTGTACTACAACGAGGGCTTTCCGGAAGCACGCTTCGAATCCGTGTCCGAGCCTGCCGCCAAGCCCAATCGCGTCAACCTCACTTACAAGATCGTCGAGGGGCCACGCATCGCAGTCAAAAACGTCCTGGTCTCCGGCTTTGTGCACACCCGCCAAGGCATCATCCGCAGACAAATCGACGTCCAGGCGGGCGGTCCGCTGCGCCAGGGCGAAGTGGTGGAAACACAGCGCCGGCTCTACGACCTCGGAGTGTTCAGCCGCGTCAGCGTGGCGCCGCAGAATCCCGCAGGAGATGAGACCGAGAAGACGGTAGTGGTGGACGTTCAGGAGGCCAAGCGGTTTACCGTGGGCTACGGCGGGGGCTTCGAAGTGCAGCGCCTGGCGAGCAAGACCAACCCCAACGCCACGGAGCTCACTGCGAGTCCCCGCGGCATCCTGGACCTGGGCTGGGCTAATTTTGGGGGCCGCGCCCACACGCTGGCTTTCCGGGCGCGCGCCAGCACGTTGCAGGGGCGCGCTTTGCTCAGCTACACCGCGCCGAATTTCCTGAACCGGCGCAACCTGAGCTTGCAGTTGATCGGCTTCGCCGATAAGAGCCGCGACGTGCGCACCTTTACATCCACGCGCTACGAGGGATCGCTACAGCTCGAATATCGCCGCTCGCCCTTCAGCACTTTTCTCGTTCGCTATTTCTTCCGCCGCGTGCTGGTGGACTCACTGCACATCGATCCTCAGAAGATTCCCCTGTTCAGCCAGCCCACCAAGATTTCCGGCTTTGGCCTCACCTGGCTGTACGACAAACGCAACAATCCGGCCGACGCCACCCGCGGACACTTCACCACGGTGGACGCGTCTCTGGCCGCCCGGGCACTGGGATCGAGCGCGACTTTCGCGCGGTTTTTCGCCCAGAACTCGAGCTTCCACCCGCTGGGTCACGGCCTGGTGTTTGCCCGCTCCGCGCGCATCGGGGTCGAGGAGCCCCTGGCCGGCACGATCTTGACAGCCATCCCCCTGCCGGAGCGGTTTTTCGCCGGCGGAGGAACATCGCTGCGCGGGTTGGGGCTCAATCAGGCCGGGCCGCGCGATCCGATTACCGGCTTTCCTGTGGGCGGACTGGCGCTTCTGGTCTTCAACCAGGAGCTGCGCTTCCCCATGGCGCTGCCGTACACCAACGGGCGAGCGGGAGGTGCCGTGTTCTACGACTTCGGAAACGTGTACAGTTCCGCCCGCCAGATCAACTTCCGCGCCACGCCGCCGCCCAACGATCTGAACTACACTTCGCACACCATCGGTTTTGGCGTGCGCTACGCCACGCCCATCGGACCGGTGCGGGTGGATATCGGCTACCTGCTCAAAGCGGCGCATTTCACGCTTCCCACTCCTACTGCGCCTGGAGCGATGGCCCGGCTGCCGTCCTTCCAATTTTCTTTCAACTTTGGGTCCAGCTTCTGATGCCCCTTCGCGCCGCCATCTCGCTTCTTGCCCTGCTGGCCGCCGCCGCTCAAGGCCGGGTGGTGGACCGCATCGTCGCGTGCATCGAGATGGACGTGATCACCCTGAGCGAGGTGCGCGAGCTGGGCGCTTTCCAGCAGCTTGCCGGAGCCCCGCGGACGGACGATGCCGCGCTTCTGCGCCAGCTCATCGAGCAGTGGATCGTCGCCAATGACGCCGCGG